>NZ_JCANTQ010000009.1:0-498516 GCF_059568595.1 Lysobacter oryzae DSM 21044
ATTTCACACGCGCCCACTCAATGCCTCCGATGTGTCCTGGCCAGCGCGTCGCCATGCCGCGCCTCGAGCCAGAACTTGATGATCAAGGTCACCAGCGCCAACCCGCTCAACAGCGACGCGGCCGCGAACGCCGCGGTGCTGTCGAACTCGTTGTAGAGGATCTCGATGTGCAACGGCAGCGTGTTGGTAAGGCCGCGGATGTGGCCGGACACCACCGACACCGCGCCGAACTCGCCCATTGCGCGCGCGCCGCACAGCAGCACCCCATACAGCAGGCCCCACTTGATGTTGGGCAGGGTCACGCGCCGGAACATGGTCCAGGCGCCGGCGCCGAGCGAACGCGCGGCCAGTTCCTCGTCGCTGCCCTGCTGCTGCATCAGCGGGATCAGCTCGCGCACCACGAACGGGAACGTGATGAACAGCGTCGCCAGCACGATGCCCGGGCGCGCGAACAGGATCCTGATGTCCCATTGCTCGAGCAGGCCGGCGAACCAGCCGTGGGTGGTGCTGAACAGCAGCACCAGGCACAGGCCGGCGACCACCGGCGAGACCGCGAAGGGCAGGTCGATCAGCGCCAGCAGCAGCTGCTTGAAGCGGAACTCGAAGCGCGTCAGCGCCCAGGCCATCAGCGCGCCGAACACGGCATTGACCGGAATCACGATCGCCGCGGTGAACAGGGTCAGCCTGAGCGCGGAGCGCGCATCGGCTTCGTTCAGCGCCTGCCACCAGGCCTTGAAGCCGTCGCCGAACGCCGCGCCGAGCACCATCAGCAGCGGCAGCACCACCAGGCCGAGCATCACCAGCACGGCCAGCCCGATCAGCACCACGCGCAGCCACGCCGGCCCGTGCAGCACGTCGTCGGCGGGGCGCTCAGCCATGGCGCCGCTCCCGGCGCTCGTGCGCGAACAGCGAGGGAATCGCGTTGATCGCCAGCAGGCACACGAATGACGCCGCCAGCAGCAGCGCGGCGATCGCGATCGCGCCGTTGTAGTCGTACTCCTCCAGGCGGATGGTGATCAGCAGCGGCGCGATCTCGGTTGCGTAGGGCTTGTTGCCGGCGATGAAGATCACCGAGCCGTACTCGCCCAGCGCGCGCGCGAACGCCAGCGAGAAGCCGGTGAGCAGCGCCGGCAGCAGCTCCGGCAGGATCACCCGGCGCAGGGCGGTGAAGCGCGAGGCGCCGAGCGAGGCCGCGGCTTCCTCCTGCTCGCGGCCCAGCGCTTCCAGCACCGGCTGCACCGTGCGCACCGCGAACGGCAGGCCAATGAACACCAGCGCGATGACGATGCCGATCGGGGTGTAGGCGATCTTGATGCCCGCGGCCTCGGCGTAGCGTCCCACCCAGCCGTTGCCGGAATAGATCGCGGTCAGCGCGATCCCGGCCACCGCGGTCGGCAGCGCGAACGGCAGGTCGACCAGCGCATCGAGCACGCGCCGGCCCGGGAAGCGGTAGCGCACCAGCACCCACGCCACCAGCGCGCCGGCGACCAGTGCGACCAATGCGGCGACCAGAGCCGCGCCGAAGCTGAGCTTCAATGCCGCCTGCACGCGCTCGTCGTGGATCGCGCGCAACCAGCCCGCGCTGCCCAGGCCTGCGGCGCGCACGGCGAGCGCGAGCAAGGGCAGCAGCACCACCACGCCCAGCCAGGCCATGCCCAGGCCGAGGCTGAGGCCGAAGCCGGGCAACGGGCGGCGGCCGCGCAGTGCAGGCAAGCGGGGCAGGATGGCGGCGTTCATGGCGTGCGCGATGCGTCGTGGACGAACGCGCGGGGCTCAGCGCGGCCGGTAGATCTGGTCGAAGAAGCCGCCGTCGGCGAAGTGCTCGGCCTGCGCCTTCTTCCAGCCGCCGAAGGCCTGGTCGATGGTCACCTGGGTGACCTTGGGAAAGCGGGCGAGTTCCGCCGCCGGCACGGCCGCGGGTTCGGCCGGGCGATAGAAGTGCCGCGCGGCCAGGCGCTGGCCGGCGGACGAATACAGGAAGCGCAGGTAGGCCTCGGCCTGCCGGCGCGTGCCGTGCTTGGCCACGTTCTTGTCGACCCAGGCCACCGGCGGCTCCGCGCGGATGCTCAGCGACGGCACCACGACCTCGAACTTGTTGCGGGTGTCGGGCTGGTCCAGCGTGAGCAGCGCTTCGTTTTCCCATGCAATGAGCACGTCGCCGATGCCGCGCTCGACGAAGGTGGTGGTCGCGCCGCGCGCGCCGGTGTCGAGCACCGGCACGTTCTTGAACAATCGCGTCAGGTAGTCGATCACCTTGTCGCCGTCGCGGTATTGCTTCGAGGCCCAGGCCCACGCGGCGAGGTAGTTCCAGCGCGCGCCGCCGGAGGTCTTCGGATTCGGCGTGATCACGCCGACGCCCGCGCGGGTGAGGTCGGTCCAATCCTTGATGCCCTTGGGATTGCCCTTGCGCACCAGGAACACGATGGTCGAGGTGTACGGCGCGCTGTTGTGCGGCAGGCGCGATTGCCAGTTGGCCGGCAGCAGCTTGCCGTTGCTGGCGATCGCATCGATGTCGGCGGCGAGCGCGAGGGTGACGACGTCGGCTTCGAGCCCGTCGATCACCGCCCGCGCCTGCTTGCCGGAACCCCCGTGCGAGGCGCGCACCTTGACCGTCTCCCCGGTGTCCTGCTTCCACTGCGCCGCGAAGGCCTGGTCGACGTCGGCATAGAGCTCGCGCGTCGGGTCGTACGACACGTTGAGCAGTTCGACATCCCTGGCGTGCGCGGCGCCGCCGAGCAGCGCCAGCGCCAGCAGCGCCGTGCGGAAGGTGGGACCAAGGCGGGGAGGGGTCATGGGGGACTCATCGGGTCAGAAGGAAATCTGCGCGCGGGTGAACAGTGTCTTCTCGTCTTCGCGATCGCCCGCCGCGGCACCGCCCTCGAAGCTCGCCTGGGTGTAATTGGCGACCAGCTTCAGGTTCTGGGTGAGGTACCAGTTGAGGCCGATGCTCCACGCATCGACGCGGCTCGCCGAGGTGGCCGGGTTGGCGAACAGCGGGAAGGCGTCGTCGTCGATGTCCAGTTCGCCATAGCGCGCGACCAGTTCGAAGGCCCCCCAGCCTGGGGCACCGACCGTAAAGGGATGTGTAGGCCGCGCGACGCCGCGATACGACGCGTCTTCGCCGGTGAGCACCCAGCTGCCGACTGCCTGCCACGCCTCGTTGCGCAGGTGCTCGACGCGGCCCGCGTTGGCGCCGCTGACCAGGCGCACTTCCTGTTCGGAGGTGACGTACTCGCCGAGCAGGCCGAGCGGCCCGTTGTAGTAATACGCCTGCGGCGACCAGCGCCGGTGCAGGCCGTCGGCCGCGGCTTCCGTGCGGTAGCCGAAGAACTGCGCCTGGCCGGGCGTGCGGTAACGCGGCAGGGCGTTGTTGCCCTGGCCGAACACGTCACCGACGGTGGTGGCGATGCCCAGGCCCAGGCCGGACCACGCGTTGGCGGAGTTCTTGAAGGGCTCCCAGAACACGCGCGCGGCGGCTTCGAACTCGTTGTCGGGATTGGTGCTGGTGGCGGCGTCGCGGCCGTCGACCACGCCATTGAACGCGCCGACTGCGTAGCTGAGCGTGCCCTTGGCGAATTCGCCCTGCAGCTGCACGCCGAGGTCGCGACCGGGGGTGAGTTCGGTGGGCAGGCCGCGCTCGATCAGCGGCAGGGTGCCGGCCGGCTGCAGCTGCTCCAGGCCAAAGGGCTGCTTGTACTTGCCCACGCGCAACGTGGCGCGCGGATCGAACTTCAGGTCGAGGTAGGCGTCGTTGAGGGTGGCGGTGTCGCCGGCCAGCTGCGCCTGCACCTTGAACGCGAGCAGCGGGCCCCAGGTGCCTTCGATCGACGGCTCGACCCGGCGCAGCAGGAAGGTGTCGTTCTGCGGCAGCGTGTCGTCGCCGAGGAAGAAGCGGCCGTCGCCCTGCACCAGCGCCTTGAACTTGACCTCGATGCCGTCGCTGGCCGGTGACTTGATCGACAGGCCCTTGGCGCTGAGGCTCACGACCGGCTCCTTGGCGGCCTTCGCCGTGGATTCCTCCGCCTGCAGTTCGAGCTTGCGTTCGATCACGCGCAGGCGCTGGTCGAGGTCGGCCAGGCCGGCACTGCCGGCGTCGGCGGTCGGCGCCACGCCCAGGCGCTGCTCGAGTGCCTGCAGGCGCTGGGCGAGTTCTTCCACGGTGACCTCGCCGGCGTAGGCGGGGAGCACGGCGAGCGCGAGCGCGGCGAAGAGGGCGGTGCGGCGGGGAAAGCGGGCGAATGCGGACATGGAAGTCACCGGTTGGGAGGGAAACAGTGGCGATGCGCGTACCCGGACGGAAACGGCCATGCATCATCTGCATATGCCGTCGGCGCATCTGGCCGGCGCAGGGTGCTCCTGCCGCGCGCGCTCGGCAATGACCCGGATCAACCCACCGTAAGATGCCGCCGATGCCTGTCCGCCTCGCCTCCCTGCCATCGCTGGCGCGTACCTGCCTGCTCGCCCTGGCCGTGCTGGCGCTGCTGTGCTGGCTCGGCCCGCTGGCGAGCCGCTTCGAACCGCATGCGCCCGACTGGGACGCGCTCTCGGTGCGGCCCGGCGTGGGCGGGCACTGGTTCGGCACCGACGCGATCGGGCGCGACGTGTTCGCGCGCACGCTGGCGGGCGGGCGCCTGTCGCTGACCATCGGGCTGCTCGCGAGCGTGGTCGCCCTGGTGATCGGCCTGGGGTACGGCGCGATCGCCGGCCTCGCCGGCGGCCGGATCGAGCGCGCCATGCTGCGCGTGCTCGACGTCTTCAGCGCGCTGCCGTTCCTGCTGGTGGTGATCCTGCTGCTGACTTTGTTCGAGCGCTCGCTCGGCCTGCTGCTAGCCGCGATCGGCGGCTACGTGTGGATCGACCTCGCCCGGGTGATGCGCGCCGAGGCGGCGCGCCTGCGCGAGGCGCCGTTCGTGCTCGCGGCGCAGGCGGCCGGGGCCGACTTCGGCCAGCGCCTGCGCTGGCACGTGCTGCCGAACCTGTTGCCGCTCGCCTTCGTGTACCTGGGCCTGATCCTGCCGCAGGCGATCCTGGTCGAGAGCTTCCTCGGTTTCCTCGGCCTGTCGGTGGACGAGCCGTCGGCGAGTTGGGGCACGCTGCTGAGCGAAGGCGTGCAGGAACTCGACAGTGCGCCGTGGACGCTGCTGTTCCCGGCGGGGTTCCTGGTGGCGACGCTGGCGGCGTTCCAGTTCCTCGGCGACGGCCTGCGCGATTGGCTCGACGTGCGCGGCGCGGATCGCGGCGCGCACGAGGAAGCGGCGGCGTGAGCGTGCTCGCGCTGGACGCGCTGGAAGTCGCGGCCGGATCCCGGCGCCTGCTCGGTCCGCTGTCGCTGGAACTCGCGCGCGGCGAATGCGTCGGCCTGGTCGGCGAGAGCGGCAGCGGCAAGAGCCTCACCGCGCTGGGCCTGCTCGGGTTGCTGCCGGATGCGCTGCACGCGCAAGGACGGTTACGCCACGAAGGCCGCGCGCCGGCGCTGAATTCACGCGACCACGCCGCGCTACGGGGGCGCGTGCTCGGCTGGGTGCCGCAGGATCCGCTGGCCAGCCTGCACCCGCTGCGCAGCGTGGGCGCGCAACTGGTCGAGACCCTGCGTGCATTGCGCGGGCTCCCGCGCGCCGCCGCGCGGCGCGAAGCCGAAGCCCTGCTTGCGCGCGTGCGGTTGCCCGAACCGGCGGCCGCGCTGCAGCGCCATCCGCATCAGTTCAGCGGCGGCCAGCGCCAGCGCATCGCGATCGCGCTCGCCCTGGCCGCGCAACCGCAGGTGCTGATCGCCGACGAACCGACGTCCGCCCTGGATGCGCGCATCGCCCGCGACATCCTCGACCTGCTCGATGCGCTGCGGCGCGAGGAAGGCCTGTCGTTGCTGCTGATCAGCCACGACCTGCCGCTGGTGGGCGCGTACGCGCAGCGCCTGCTGGTGCTGCGCCGGGGCGAGGTGGTCGAGCAGGGCGCCACGCGCGCGGTGTTCGCCGCGCCGGCCCATGCCTACACGCGCGAACTGCTCGCCGCCGACCGGCTGGAACCGTTGCCGGCGCGCGGCGGCGACGCCCCGGTGCTGCTGCAGGGCGAGGCGCTGCGCGTGCGCTATCCGCGCGCGCGGCATGACGCGCTCGCTGGCGTCTCGCTCGAACTGCGACGTGGCGAAGGTCTCGCCCTGGTCGGCGAAAGCGGCAGCGGCAAGAGCACGCTCGGGCGCGCACTGCTGCGCCTGCTGCGCGGCGTGCACGGACGCATCCGCTTCGACGGCGTCGACCTGGATGCGCTCGATCGCAGGCAACTGCGTTCGTTGCGCGCGCGCATGGGCGTGGTGTTCCAAGATCCGTACGCCTCGCTCGATCCGCGCCTGCGCGTGGCCGACATCGTGGCCGAGCCCTTGCGCATCCACGGCCGCGGCGATGCGGCCGAACGGCGCGCGACGGCGGCCCGGCTGCTGCAGGCGGTCGGGCTGGAGGCGTCGATGCTCGACCGCTACCCGCACCAGTTCAGCGGCGGCCAGCGCCAGCGCATTGCGATCGCGCGCGCACTGGCCACGGACCCGGAGTTGCTGGTCTGCGACGAAGCGGTGTCGGCGCTGGACGCGCACCATCGCGCGGCGATCTTGGCCCTGCTCGCGCAGCTCAAGCGCGAGCGCGGACTGGCGCTGCTGTTCGTCACCCACGACCTCGCCGCGGCGGCGGCGGTGGCCGAGCGCATCGCGGTGCTGGAAGCGGGACGTATCGTGGAAACGGGCGCGACGCGGGAAGTGCTGCGCGATCCGCAGCATGCGCATACGCGTGCGTTGCTGGCGGCGCGGCCGGCGGCCTGAACGGCGCGGGCCGGCGCCCCTCGCTCTGCGCTGCTTCGCCACGCTGTTCCCGCTGTGCCTTCCTTCTCGCCGCTTGCGGGGAGACGTTCGAAACCTACGAGCGATAGCCCGTTGAGGTAGGGACGGATGCGGGACGCCGCGAAGCGGCGTTCAAGCGACAGCCGTCAGATCAACCCGCCACCCATGCTCAGCCGGATCGCCGCGACCACGATCACGACGCCGTTGAGGATCAGGCCCGCCTTGGCGCGGCCGCGCTTCTCGCTGCGGGTGAAGAGGATGCCGATCGCGGCGATCACCGCGCCCACCGCGGCGAAGGGAATCAGCAGCCAGTTGGTGATGCCGATCACCGGGATCAGCGCCAGCACCATCCAGCACAGGGCGACGATGCCCCACAGCAGGCTGATCAGTCCCATCGCAACGTCTCCACGCCAGGCCGCGGTGCGGCCGATGCGCACAAGATGGCGGCGCGCGCGGTCCGCTTCAAGTAAACCGGTGGGCAGGGGCAGGCGCGGCTCAGGGCGCGCCATGCACCCCGTCGATCTCCACGTGCAGTTCGCGCCGGCAGACCGCGGCGTGCACGACGATGAAGCGCACGCCCGGATCCAGCCGCGCACGCAGCCGCGCCGCCACCGCTTCGAGTTCGTCGTGGTCGCGCACGTACGCCTTCAGCCGCGTGCCGGCGCCCATCCGCGCCGGCAGCTCGGGGCGGCGCTGGCGCGCGGCCTCGATCAGGCTGTCGAGGTTGGCCAGGGTTTCGTCGACCTGGGCCGTGACGTCGCCGGCATGCTGCGATTCGTGGCCGACGATCGCGGCGGTGCCCGAAATCAGCAACGGCATCGCGGCGCCCGGCGGCAACATCGCGCGGGCGAAGCTCGGCGGCTGCGGGCCGTAGCGGCGGGGGTAGCGGTAGGCGCTGACCTGGCGCGGGTTCTCCAGCGGCAGACCGGGCATGCGCGCCGCCAGCCAGTACACCTGCAGGCGCCGCGCGCCGCTGGCGTGGCCGATCGCGGTGGCCGCCGGCAGCGCGTGCGGATCGAATTCGCCCAGGCCGCGGGCGCGACCCACGCAGAAGATGCGGTAGCGCTCGGCATCGCCGTCGCCGTGGGTGATGCCGTCGAGGTAGTTCCACACGCGCAGCAGGTGCGGATAGCCGCGGTCGCGGGTGAAGGCGCTGAGCCGGGTGTAGATGGTGGCGGCCAGGGCTTCGATGCCGCCTGCGTCCTCGTCGAGTTCGATCGCGCCGAACTGCAGCGCGCCGTCCTCGGCCCAGGCGATGCCGTCGCTGCGGCCGCGCCGCACCGGGCCGGTCGCGCGCCAGTGCTCGAACGGCGCCGCGCCGTGCGGCTGCAGCGCGACGCGCAGGTAGCGCGGATCGTCGAGCGCGGGCGCGCCAGCGCCGAAGCCGATCACGGCCAGGGTGTCGTCGGCGGCGAGCAGGGTCTCGGCGGCGGCGTCGCTGTAGTCGACGTGCAGGCGGGGCAGGGCGTGGGACTGCAACGCGCTCATGGAGTGTCCTGCTGCAGGGTGTCGCCGCTGAACGATTCACGTGCGGCGCGCCGCCGCTGCAGCCAGCCGCGCAGCGCGCTGGGCGCCTGCTGCAGCACCGTAAGGGCATAGATCACGCGGAACAGGCGCAGCCGGCGCAGCACCGCCGGATTGTCGAACACGTCGCCGGCGAGCATCGAGATCACCGCCTGCTCCACCTGCCAGGCATTGCGCGGGTTGTTGAACAGGTGCTTCATCACCGGCGTGTTGAAGCGGTAGATGAACCATTGGAACCAGCGCAGTCCGCGCTCCATGCGCCGCGCCATCGCGGCCTGCAGCGCGGCTTCGCGCGCCGGTTCGCGCAGCGCGCCGTCGACCACGTCCGCCGCCCGCTCGGCGCTGTCCATGGCCAGGAACACGCCCGAGGAAAAGATCGGATCGACGAACGCGTACGCGTCGCCGGCCATCACCCAGCCCGGGCCGGCCATGCGGCTGCAGCTGTAGGCGTAGTTGCCGGTCACGTGCACCGGGGCGACGCGCGTGGCGCCGCGCATGCGCGCGGCGATCTGCGGCTCATCGAGCAGGGTCTTCATCAGGAAGGCCTCGCTCTCCCCGCGCCGCTGCTTGAGGTAGGACGGGAAGCACACCGCGCCGATGCTCATCACCCCGCGCGGCAGCGGAATCAGCCACATCCAGCCGTGCGCGAAGCGCTGCACGGTGATGTTGCCGTCGTCGCCGCCGGGTCGGCGCTGCACGCCGCTGAAATGGCTGAAGATCGCCGCGGACTGGTGTTTCTCGTTCTTGCGCTTGAGCTTGAGCTGGTTGCCCAGCAGGGTGTCGCGGCCGCTGGCGTCGACCACGTAGCGCGGCGCGATCGCCAGCGCGGCGCCATCGGCCGCGCGGGCGAGCACGCGCGCCGGCCGGCCGTCGTCGCCGAATTCGATGCGCTCGACCTTGACGCCTTCGCGCGCGTCCACGCCGTTGTCGCGGGCATGCCGGAACAGCAACTGGTCGAAGTCCGCGCGATGCACCTGGTAGGCGTGCGGGAACACCGGATTGAGCGCGCGCTCGAAGCGGAAGGTGTTGTAGTCCGCGCCGTCGCCACTGCCCGCGGCGGGGAAGTCGGCGCCGGCCTTGAACTGGCCGATCGCGTGCACCTGCTCGAGCACGCCCAGCCGCTGCAGGATCGGCAGGTTCATCGGCAGCAGCGATTCGCCGATGTGGAAGCGCGGATGCGCGCCCTTCTCCAGCAGCAGCACGCGCCAGCCCTTGCGGGCGAGGAAAGTCGCGGCGGTCGCGCCGGCCGGGCCGCCGCCGATCACCAGCACGTCCACCGCCATCGGCACCTCCGGCGACGCGGTTACGGGCGGGGCGGAGGCTGCGGCGCTGGGGCCGGACGGGTGCGCTGGGGTCATCCGGGCATGATAGTCGGTGCCGCATCAGGCAGACGCTTGCACGATGCGGCGTGATGCAGGATCGTGGCGCCCCCGAACCTGCATTACCGCGGAATTCCCGATGTCTGAATCGAATGTCGCCACCCAGACCGCCGCCGAGGCCGAACTGGCCCAGCTGCTGGTGGAAAGCCTGAACCTGGAGGGTGTCGACCCCGCGGGCATCGATCCGGAGGCGCGCCTGTTCGGCGAGGGCCTGGGCCTGGATTCGATCGACGCGCTCGAGCTGGCGCTGGCGGTGTCGAAGAAGTACGGCTTCCAGCTGCGTTCGGACAGCGACGAGAACCGTCGCATCTTCGGTTCGCTGCGCGCGCTGTCGTCGCACATCGAGCAGCACAAGACGGCCTGACGGCCGATGTCCTCCGGTTTCGCAAGGCCCGCGGCATGAGCCGCGCGGTTGTGGCGCGGCTCGCGTGCGCGCTCGCCTATCCGCCGCTGGCGTACTGGGCCGTGCATACGGGCTCGGGTGGCGCCGCGGCGCTGGCGCTGGGCGACCTCGCCCTGGTGTTCCTGGCCGAACCGCTGCTGCGCCCGCGCGCGTGGGCGTGGGCGGTGGCCGCGCTGCTGGCCGCGGGCCTGGGGGCCCTGGCCGCCGGCAGCGAGATTCCGCAGATGCTGCTGCTGGCGCCGCCGGTGCTGTTCCTGGCCCTGCTCTCGTGGGTGTTCGGGCGCAGCCTGCGCGCGCCGCGGGTGCCGCTGATCGAGCGCATCGTCACCGCGGTGTACGCGCAGGCCAACGCGCCGCTGCCGCCCGAGCTGCCGCGCTACGCGCGCCGCCTGACCGCGGCCTGGGCGCTGCTGCTGGCGACGCTCGCGCTGGTCAACGGCGCGCTGGCGTTCGCCGAAGTGCCCGGCGGCGTGCTCGCGCGGCTCGGCCACGCGCCGGGCTGGGCGATCCCGCGCGACCAGGGCGCGCTCATCGCCAACCTGGTCAATTACGGCGTGGTCGGCGCGTTCTTCGTCGGCGAGTACCTGCTGCGCAAGCGCTGGTTTCCGCACCGGCCGTACCGGCACTTCTTCGATTTCGTGCACCGGATGGCCCGGCTCGGGCCGGACTTCTGGAAGGGCCTGCTGCGCTAGCCGCGCGACCACGCGGCCGAGCCCGGCCGCCGCGCCCGCATAATCCGACCATGGAATTCGAGATCGCTCCCGACCATCCCAGCCTGCCGGGCCATTTTCCCGGCCGCCCGCTCGTGCCCGGCGTGGTCCTGCTGGAGCGCGTGCTCGCGGCGATCCAGGCCACCCACGGCCCCTTGGGCCCGCTGCGGCTGCCGCTGGTGAAATTCGTGCAGCCGCTGCTGCCGGGCGAGCGGGCGCGCGTGCAGCTCGAGGGTCAGGCGCCGCGCTGGCGCTTCCGCGTGCTGCGCGGCGAGGCACTGCTCGCCAGCGGCGAGGTGGTCGCGGGCGAATGAACGCAGGCAACTGGAAGCGCCGCCCCGAAGGCGGCGGTTTTTTCGCCCTCTGGCTGATCCGCACCATCGCCCGCCGCGGCGGTCGCGCGGTCGCGCGCAGCCTGTTGTGGCCGATCACTGGCTATTTTCTGCTGCTGCGCGGCCCCGAGCGTCGCGCGTCGCGTGCCTACCTGCAGCGCGTGCTGCCGGTGCGGCCGACGCTGTGGCATGTCGCGCGCCACATCCACACGTTCGCCTCGACCATCCTCGACCGGGTGTTCCTGCTCAGCGGCCAGCTCGACCGCTTCGAGTTCCGGGTCGAGGGCCTGCCGGCCCTCGATGCCCAACTCGACCGCGGCCTGGGCGCGGTGGTGGTGGGCTCGCACCTGGGCAGCTTCGATGCCCTGCGCGTGCTGGCCACGCGGCGGCCGGAGGTGCGCGTGCGGGTGCTGCTCGACAAAGCCCACAACCCGGCGATGCAGACGCTGCTGGACGCGCTCAACCCGCGCCTCGCCGCGGACATCATCGACGCCGGCCAGCCCGGCACCTCGATCGTGCTGGCGATCCGCGAGGCCCTGGCCGAGGGCGCGCTGGTCGCCCTGCTCGCCGATCGCGCGCTGCCCGGCGACGTGGCGGTGGAGGTGCCGTTCTTCGGCGACCCCGCGCGCTTCCCGCTCGCGCCCTGGCAGATCGCCGGGGTGCTGCAGGTGCCGGTTTGCCTGGCGTTCGGCCTGTACCGGGGCGGCAACCGCTACGAACTGGTGTTCGAGCCGGTCAGCGACGGTCTTTCCCTGCCGCGCCATGAACGCAGGCAGGCCCTGGCCGGCCTCGTGCAGACTTATGCGGCGCGCCTGCAGCATCATGCGCGGCGCGCACCGTACAACTGGTTCAACTTCTACGATTTCTGGCAGACCGATGACGCAACCGTCGCCAAAGACGAAAGCCGCCCTGAGCCTGGCCGCAACGATGCTCGCGCTGGCGTCGGCGGCCCCGACGCTGCGCGCCGCCTCCGCTGAGCCGGCGCGCGTCGACAGCGAGTGGATCCTGACCCGGCTGGTGCAGCCGATGCCCGCGCGCACGGATTTCGTCGAGCTGCGCGGCTCGCGCCTGCTGAAGCGGCCACTGCGCCTGCAGGGCGAGTACCGCCGCCCCGACGCGGACACGCTGGTGCGCGAGGTCAGCGTGCCGTATGCGGAAACCACCACGATCCGCGCCGGTGAAGTCGAGATCGCCCGCGCCGGCAAGCCCGCGCGCAGGTTCTCGCTGGCACGCGCGCCGGAACTGGCCGGCCTGCAATCCAGCTTCGGCGCGCTGTTGACCGGCGACCGCCGCCAGCTCGAACAGCATTACCGGATCGACACGCAGGGCACGCACCAGCGCTGGACCATGACGCTGACGCCGAAGGACGCACCGATGCAGCAGAAGCTGCAGACCATCACCCTGTACGGCCGCGGCGCTGAACTGCGCTGCATCGAAACACAGCCGGTCGGCGCCGAGGCGCAACGCACCCTGCTGGCCGGCGCGGCGCGCGCGGCCGCGGGCGTCACCGGCGCGGGCGCGCTGGCGACCCTGTGCTACGGCGGCGCCAAGGCGCAATGATCTCCGCGCAGGCGACACCCCTGGCGGCGCGCTCGCGCGTCGCGCTGGCGCTGCTGTGGCTGGCGTTGCTGCTGCTCGCGGGCTGGCTGATCGGCAGCCGGGTGGAACTCACTGGCGACCTGCGCAAGTTCATGCCGGCCGCCCAGACCCCGGCGCAGAAGCTCCTGATCGACGAACTCGGCGAAGGTCCTGGCTCACGCCTGCTGCTGGTCGCGTTGTCGGGCGGCGATGCCCCGACGCTGGCGGCGCAGTCGCTGGCGCTGCGCACGGCGCTGGCGGCGCAGCCGCAGTTCAAGCTCATCGCCAACGGCAGCGAGAACGGCCTGGAGGCGGTGCCCGAGCGCCTGCGTCCGTACCGCTACCTGCTGTCGGCCACCCTGGATACGCAGGTGTTCGATCGCGCCTACTTCGCCGACGAACTGGCCCAGCGCGTGCAGGACCTGGGGTCGCCGGCCGCGGGCCTGGTCGAGCCCCTGCTCGCGCGCGACCCGACCCTGGAAACGCTCAAGCTCGCCGAAACCTGGCAGCCGGCGAACGCGCCGCAGCGCCTGCACGGCGTGTGGTTCGACCGCCGCGGACGCGAGGCGCTGCTCGCGATCGAGACCCAGGCGGCCGGCTTCGATCCCAAGGGCCAGCAGGCCGCGGTCGATGCGATCCGCGCCGCCTTCGCCCAGGTCAGCGGCAGCAGCGGCACGCGGCTCACGCTGAGCGGGCCCGGTGCGTTCTCGGTCGAGATCGGCGGGCGCACCGCGCGCGAGGCCAGCTGGATCGGCACGATCGACAGCCTGATCTTCGCGCTGCTGCTGTGGCTGGCGTACCGCAGCTGGAAGGCGCCGCTGCTGGGCGGCCTGCCGCTGGCGAGCGGTGGCCTGGCCGGGCTGGCGCTGGTGACGCTGCTGTTCGATGGCGTGCACGGCATCACCATCGCGTTCGGGTTCACCCTGATCGGCGTCGCCCAGGACTATCCGATCCATCTGTTCTCGCACCAGCGCGCCGGCGTGTCGCCGTGGGCGAGCGCGCGCGCGCTCTGGCCGACGCTGGGCACGGGCGTGGCCTCGACCTGCATCGCCTACTTCACCTTCCTGGTTTCGGGCGTCGACGGGCTGGAACAACTCGCCGTGTTCACCGTCGCCGGCCTCGCGGTCGCCGCGCTCACCACGCGCTTCCTGCTGCCGGCGCTGATCGATCCGTCGCCGCGCGACCCGGCCGATTCGGCGCGCCTGGCGCGGGTGTGGACGCACCTGGCGCGCTGGCCGCGCCTGAACGCCGGCGCTTACCTGGCCCTGTGCGTGCTCGCCTTGGCGATCGCGTGGTGGGCGCCGGGCGCGTTCTGGCAGAACGACCTGTCGCGCTTGACCCCGGTGCCCGCGGCTGCCCTCGCACGCGATGCGCAACTGCGCACGGAACTGGGCGCACCGGACGTGCGCTACGTGATCGCGGCGGAAGCGCCGGATGCGGAACGCGCGCTGCAGGCGGTGGAGAAGCTGCAGCCGGCGCTCGCGGCGCTGCGCGCGCGCGGCACCATCGACGCCTACGATTCGGCCGCGCGCTACCTGCCCAGCCGGGCCGTGCAGCGTGCGCGCCAGGCCCGGCTGCCCGAGCCGAAGGCGCTGCAACGCGACTTCGCCGCCGCGGTCGGCGCCAGCGCGTTCGACCCGGCTGCCTTCGCCGGCTTCATCGCCGATGTCGAAACCGCGCGCACCGCGCCGCCGTTATCGCCACGCGACCTCGAGGGCACCCCGCTCGCCGCCACCGTCGGCGGCCTGCTGTTGCAACGCGGCGGCCACGCCACCGCACTGGTGTCGCTGAGCGGACTCAAGGATCCCGCCGCCGTCGCCCGCGTTGCCCGCGCGCATGGTGCGCAGCTGCTCGACCTCAAGCAGGCCTCCGAATCGCTGGTGGTCGCGTACCGCCAGCGCGTGCTGTGGGCGCTCGCGCTCGCGGCGCTGCTGCTGGTGGCCACCGTATGGGTCGCGCTGCGCGCGCCGCGCCGCGTGCTACGCGTGCTCGCGCCGATGGCGCTGACCACGCTGCTGATCCTGGCCACGCTGCGCGGCTTCGGCATCGAGCTCAACCTGTTCCACCTGGTCGCGCTGATCCTCGCGGCCGGCCTCGGCCTGGATTACGCCCTCTTCTTCGACCACGCCGGCGACGACCGCGCCGAACAGCTGCGCACCCTGCACGCGATCATCGTCTGCAGCCTGACCACGCTGCTGGTGTTCTCGCTGCTGGCGCTGTCGTCGATCCCGGTGTTGCGCGCGATCGGCCTGACCGTGGCGCTGGGGGTGTTCTGCAATTTCGTGCTGGCGCTGCTGCTGACCCGGCATGCGGTGCCGGTGGGCGCGGCCGCATGATCGGGCGCGATGCGATCCAGCAGCTGATCCCGCACCAGGGCGCGATGTGCCTGTGGGACGAGGTGATCGCGTGGGACGCAGGCCACATCCGCCTGCGCGCGGCCAACCATCGCGACCCGGCGCATCCGTTGCGCAGCGACGGCCGCCTGCATGCGGTGCACCTGTGCGAGTACGGCGCGCAGGCGATGGCCGTGCACGGCGGCCTGCGCGCCGCGGCCCTGGGCGGCAGCGCGCGGCCGGGCGTGCTGGTCGCGCTGCGCGGCATCACCCTGCGGGTGGAACGCCTCGACGACCTCGCCGGCGACCTCGAAGGCGAGGCGCAGCCGCTCGCCGAGGACGCCAACAGCCAGCAATACGCATTCCGCATCACCCACGCCGGCATCGCGATCGCCGAAGGCCGGGCGGCGGTCATGCTGCAGGGAGATCCGCCATGAACGACAACCGCAGGCGCGCGCTGGTCACTGGCGGCAGTGGCGACCTCGGCGCCGCCATCTGCGCGCAACTGGGCGCGGCCGGGCTGCACGTGATCGTGCACGCCAACGCCAACCGCGCGCGCGCCGACGCGGTCGCGGCCGCGATCCGCGACGCCGGCGGCTCGGCCGAAGCGGTGGCCTTCGACGTCGCCGACGGCGAGAGCAGCGGCGCCGCGATCGCGGCCCTGCTCGAGCCCGGCCCGATCCAGGTCGTGGTCAACAACGCGGGCATCCACGACGACGCCCCGCTCGCCGGCATGAGCGAGACGCAGTGGAAGCGGGTGATCGACGTGTCGCTGCACGGCTTCTTCCACGTGACCCAGCCGCTGCTGCTGCCGATGGCGCGCACGCGCTGGGGCCGCATCGTCAGCGTGTCGAGCGTGGCCGCGGTGCTCGGCAACCGCGGCCAGGCCAACTACGCCGCGGCCAAGGCGGCACTGCACGGCGCGACCCGCTCGCTTGCACGCGAGATGGCCTCGCGCGGCATCACCGCCAACGTGGTCGCGCCGGGCGTGATCGCCGGGCGCATGGCCGCTGAAACGTTCAGCGAGGACGCGATCCGCCAGCTGGTGCCGGCGGCACGCGCGGGCCGCCCGGAGGAGGTCGCGGCGCTGGTCGGGTTCCTGTGTTCGGACGCGGCCGGCTACATCAACGGCCAGGTGATCGGGATCAACGGCGGCATGGGCTGAGCCGCGGGGCGCATGCTGGGCGGCGTCCGCGCCTAGACGAAGAATTCAGCGCCACGGGCGCACAATCACCGCACTTCGGGAGAACGCCATGAAGCGCCCACGCCTGCTCCAAGTCCACCTGACCCAGGTGCGCCTGCCCCGGTGCCTCGCCCCGGTCCTGATCGCGCTCGCCCTCACCGGTTGCGCCAGCACGCAGCACGTCATGCTGGGGCAGGCCCGTCCGGCGATCGCGCCGGACCAGGTCAAGGTCTACCAGGTCCCGCCCAAGCGCTACGAAGAGATCGCCCGGCTCGATGCGCGCAGTGCGGTCGGCTTCGGCACCCAGGGCCAGACCAACGCGGCGATCGATCGCCTCGCGCGCGAGGCGGCCAAGCTCGGCGCCAATGGCGTGATCCTGCTCGGCGTGGATACCGTGGGTTCGCCGGTGAGCATGGGCGTCGGCGGTGGGCACTACAGCCGCCACACCGGCGTTTCGGTTGGCATGGGCATTCCGACGGCGCAGCGCAGCGCCGCGGGCATCGCGATCTACGTGATCGAGGAATAAGCCGCGCGACGCCTCAGGCGCCGGCGGTCGCCGCGACCGGATCTGCGGCGTGCACCACGCCGTACCACGCCGATTGCAGCAGCGCCGGCGCGTCGGCGTGCGCATCCTCCGGCGTCAGCAGTCCGGCGAGGCCGTGATCGTCGAGCTGCGGATGCACGGCGCGCGCGTGCTGCAGGATCTCCGCCGCCAGCCAGCGCATACGCGCGACGTTGGCGCGGATGCGCGCCGCGAACGCCTCGTCGTCGAGCGTGTCGTTCAAAGCGCGGTTCATCTCGTGGAACCAGTCGATCGAGAACTGGTCGAGGAAGCGGCGGTCGCCGCGCGGGGCGCCGCTGCCGGCGTTGGCGCGGTGCCAGTCGCGCAGCAGCGGCTGCATGGCCAGGTTGAGCGCGCGCGCGGCGGCGGTCTCCTCGCGCAGGCGCCCGAGCATGGCGATGTCGGCGATGCGCCCGGCGAAGAACAGCGGCGCCAGCAGCGCCCAGTAGAAGGTGTAGTCCCAGATCACCTTGACCGGCATGACCTGGGCGTCGCCGAACAGCGGGTACTGGTCCTGGTACAGGCTCAGGGTGTTCTCGTAGAACGACAGGTACAGCTGCTGGTAGATGTCGGCGTAGGGCGCGAACGGCTTGTCGCGCAGGTCGCGCTCGACCAGTTCGCAGATGTAGGTGTTGGCGATCGCGATGAAGTCGCTGCCCGGCGAATAGAACGGGTCCAGGAACAGCCCCGATTCGCCGGTCAGCGCCCAGCGGTCGGCGGAGAACACCTGGCTGCAGCCGTAGGAGAAATCGCGCAGGAACAGGAAGTCCTGCAGCGCGTGCCCGGGCCGCTCGAGCGCCGCGGCGACGCCGGGCTGGTGCGTGCGCAGCCAGGCCATCGCCTTGGCGTGCGTGTTCATGGTCTCCAGCGGATGCATCGCCGCGTCGCAGACGATGCCTAGCGAGTGCGCGTCCGAGGCCAGCGGGATCAGCCAGAACCAGTAGCCGGGCCCGCACATGTGGTTGGTCGATCGCCAGCGCGCCGGCGGATCGCAGCGCTGCAGCCAGCTGTCGTCGTCGGACCAGTGCTGCGGCTCGATGTGGCCGTCGATGCGCCACCACACCGCGTTGGCGGCGTGGGCGTTGTCCTGGGCCAGCCCGAGCTTGCGCTTGAGCAGGCCGGCGCGGCCGGCGGCGTCGACCAGCCAGCGCGCGCCCAGCGCGTGCGCATCACCGGCGCGCTCGTAGCGCACCACGTGCGCGGCGCCGTCATGGCCGACGTCGAAGCCGCGCACGCTGGCGCCGTCGCGGAAATCCACGCCCAGCGCACGCGCGCGTTCGCCGAGGAAGTTCTCGAAGCGGCCGCGGTCGAGCTGCCAGGACGGCGTGGGCAGCAGCCGGCTGACGCCGAGTTCGCAGCAGCGGTCGAGGTCGCTGCGGCCTTCGCTGAAGAAGAAGCGGAAGCCGAACTTGCGCAGCTGCTGCGTCTCCAGGTGCTCGCGCAGGCCAAGCACGTCGGCGAAGTAATGCGCGCCGATCTCCACCGTGGATTCGCCGACCTTGAAGGCCGCCTCGCGCACCGGGTGGGTGTTGCGCTCGAGCACCACCACGCGCAGCGCCGGGGTGCGCTGTTTCAGCTGGATGGCGAGGCTGAGCCCGGCCAGGCCGCCGCCGAGGATGAGGACATCGCAGTCGGCGGCGGTGGGCATGTCAGGCCGGCAGGTCGTGCGGCGATGAAGTGGCCAGCTCGCCGTGCGGGTCGTGGATCACCGGCGGGTTGGCGCGGGTGCGCCGGTATTCGGCGAGCACGTTGCCGTAGCCCCAGACCTGCGCGACCACGTGCGAGGTGATGCGGTACAGGTCCTGCAGCGGGCGGAAATGGCTCTTGCGGAACTGCGGGGACTCCGCGGCCGCGTCCTGGTAGCGCGATTCGATCGGCACCGACACGCAGCGTACGCCCAGCGTGCGCGCCGCGGTGATCAGGATCTGCGCCTCGTACACGAAGTCCTCGCCGGGGACGTCGCCGAGCGCGGCCACGCTGGCCGGGTAGAAGCGCTGGCCGCTCTGGGTGTCGGCGATGCGGAAGCCGCAGCCCCAGCTGATGCCCCAGTCGCCGAACTCGTTGGCGATGCGCCGGTACAGCGGCTGCGACGCGCGCTTGCGCAGGCGCGCGCCGACCACGATGTGCTCCGGATAGCGGTTGGCCGCGTCGAGCAGGCGCGGGATGTCGGCGGCGTCGTGCTGGCCGTCGCCGTCCATGGTGATCACGCCGCGCGCGCCGCGGCGCAGGGCTTCGGCGAAGCCGTCGCGCAGGCCCGCGCCCTTGCCCATGCGGCGTTCGTGCCGCAGCACCACCACCGGCAGGTCGGCGATGCGCTCGGCGGTGCCGTCGTCGGAGCCATCGTCGACCACGATCACGTTCGGGCATTCGCGCAATGCGCCCTGCACCACGTCGCGGATGCGCAGCGCTTCGTTGAGCGCGGGGATGACGATGTGGACGTTGTTGCGGTCGATCACGTGCGCTCTCGATGACGGGTAAGGACGGCCGGGGTGATGGCGCGGGCCCGACGGTGGCCCATTCTGCCCCGATTGCGGCGTGGTCAGGCGATGGCCACCGTCAGCACGCGTCCGGGACCGGCATGGAGCATGGCTCCGCCGGCGTTACGGGCGAGTGCATCGAACAACGGCAGCATCGGGGCCATGGCGTTGCCGCGCGCATGCCGCGCGAGCGCGCCGTCGCCGGGCGCTGCCGTGCCGGCGTCCAACCGGACCTCGATCCGGGTTGCGCCCTCGCGCGGTTGTCGCGACAGCACCAGCGCCGCGCCGAGCAGGCCCTCGCTGTGCGACACCACACTCAACGGCCCGGTCGCGGCGCTGTCGTAGGCGACCAGCAGCACCGCCTCGTCGCCGGCGTGCAGCTGCACCAGGGCCTCGAGCAGGCCCTGCGCGAAACTGGCGTCGTAGGCGCTGATCGCCGTGGCCGGCTGCATCGCGCCGACGCCGATCGTCCAGTAGCCGGCCGCGGCGTTGTGCACGGAGTTGTGGAAGCGCGTCGGTGACACGCTGCGCGGATCGGTCGCCAGCGTCGCGCACATGTAGTCGGTGATGGCGAGGTCGCCGTGGGTGGAGGCGAACACCGAGGGCAGCGCCGCCGGTTCGCGATCCGCCGCCGCGCAGGCGGCCTGGGCGACCTCGAGCGCCACCGCGACCGTCTCCGGCGCGCGCCGGCGCTCGTTCGGCGCCAGCACCTGCGGCGACGGCCGCGCCGGCGCATCCGCGGGCAGCACGCCCTCGGCGCAGAACGCGCGCGCCGCCTCCCACGTCGGCAGCCCCGGGGCCCAGAAGCCGATGCCTTCGATCGTCGCGGCGAGGACGCCGGCGCGGGTGTCTGCGGAGGACGTATTCATGCCTTGCCGAACACCAGCGAGCAGTTGTTGCCGCCGAACCCGAACGAGTTGTTCATGGCGTAGGCGATGTCCTGCCGCGCGTTGGCGAAGCGGATCTGCGGCCCGCACATCGGATCGGGGGTGCTGCTGTTGAGGATGCCCGGCAGCTCGCCATGCTCCAGCGCGAGCAGGGCGATGACCGATTCGACGATGCCGGCCGCGCCGAGCGTGTGCCCGGTCCAGCCCTTGGTCGAGCTGGCGTGCAGCGAGTCGGGAAACAGCGCCGACACCGCCAGCGCTTCGACCGAATCGTTGGCGGGCGTGGCGGTGCCGTGCAGGTTCAGGTAGCCGACCGCGTCCGGGTCGAGTTCGGCGCGCGCCAGCGCATCGCGCATCGCCAGCTGCGCGCCCAGGCCCTGCGGGTGCGGCGCGGACATGTGGTGGGCGTCGCTGGATTCGCCGTAGCCGCGCAGTTGCAGGCCGCCCTCGCCGGGCGCGGCGCGCTCGACCAGCGCATAGCCGCCGGCTTCGCCCAGCGACAGGCCGACCCGCGTCGCATCGAAAGGCCGGCACGGCTCGGGCGCGACCAGCTGCAGCGAGTTGAAGCCGAACAGCACGCTGCCGCACAAGGTGTCCACGCCGCCGACCAGGGCGGCGTCGCACACGCCGGCTGCGATCAGCCGCGCCGCCTGCGCGAACACCTTGGCGCTCGACGAACACGCGGTAGCCACGGTGACACACGGACCGCGCAGGCCGGTGGCGGCCTGGACGAAGCCACCCAGCGAATGCGGCGTGTGCACCATCGGCCGCTGCAGGTCTTCAGGAAAAGCGTTGCTGGCCGGGTCCAGGCGCGCGTAGGCCTCCTCGGTCGCGGCGATGCTGGAGGTCGAGGTGCCCACGACCACGGCGACGCGGTCGGCGCCGTGGCGCGCGGTGGCGGCGGCGATGGCCTCGCGCAGGCCATCCTGCTGCAGGGCGAGCCAGGCGAGGCGGTTGTTGCGGCACTCCCATTCAGCCAGTGCGTCGGGCAGCGCGAGTTGCTCGAGGCCGTCGACGCGGCCGATCCAGCAGTCGAGCGGCGCCTGGTCGGGAGCGAGCACCGGCAGGTCGTTGCGGCGCAGCCCGCCTTGGCGTTCGCGCAGGGCCTGGCGCTGGGCCTCGCGGCCGCGCCCGAGGGCGGTGGTGGCGGTGTACGCGCGGATCGCCAGCGGCGCCATCGGCGGCGGGCGGACATGCGACGACATCGGCGACACGCGGAACTCCTGCAGGACTGGCGCGGGAGTATAGCCAGCGCGCCGCCGCGGCCGCCGGAAAACCGCCGCCGCGATTTATCCTGTGTGGGGGGCGCATGGCCCCGGAATCCGCGCCTCATGACCAGCCGCATCGCCCATCGTTTCTCGCTCGCCGTCGACCGCGACGTACTGCATGCCGGCGCGGTCGCGTTCTCGGCCTGCGTGCTCAGCGCGGGGCTGGTGTACGTCGGGTATCTCGTCCATGTCTGGCGCGTGGCGCGCACCGCGCCGTGCGAGCCCGAGCGCGGCGACTGTGTGCTGTTGTTCGGCAAGAACGCGCCGCGCGGCCATATCGATCGCGACTTCGCCGCGCGCCTGGATCGCACGGTGTCGCTGTGGCGGCAGGCGCCGCGTCGCGGCCTGCTGCTGCTCGGCGGCGGCGCCCATGGTGAACGCAGCGAGGCCGAAGTCGCGCGCGACGCGCTGTATGCCCGCGGCCTCGGGCGCGACGTGCCGCTGCGGATGGAGTCGCAATCGCGCGACACCCTGCAGAACCTGCGCAACGCCCGCGCCCTGCTCGGCGGCGCCATCGGCGCGCGGGTGACGCTGCTCAGCAACCGTTACCACCTCGCGCGCTGCGCCCTGTTCGCGCGCCAACTGGGCTTCGACTGGGAGCTGTGCGCGGCCGAAGCACGGCTGCGGCTGGGACCGGGCACGCTGTGGCGCTTGGCCGGTGAAGCGGCGTACGTGTGCTGGATCGACCTGGGCGCGCGCTGGGCGCGCCTGATCGGCCATCGGCGGATGCTGGAGCGGATCACCTAGGCGCCGAAAAAGAAAACGGGATGGCGACGCGTGGCCGCCATCCCGCACAGGGTTCGAGCGCGCCGCTTACCTGGCCTTCTGCGCCGGCACGAATTCCTCGCGCACCGCCTTGGCCAGCAGTGCCGGCGGCAGCAGGCCCTGGTCGAGCAGGAAGTCGTTGAAGGCCTTGCGCTCGAACTTGTGGCCCAGCGCCACTTCGGTCTCCGCGCGCAGCTGCATGATCCGCGAGTAGCCGTAGAAATAGCTGCCGGCCTGGCCCGGCGACTGCACCGAGTAGCGGTCCACTTCCTGCCGCGCCATCGCCTTGGAATAGCCGACCTGTTCGGTCAGCACGCGGAACACGGTGTCGCGGTCGGTGAGGCCGAGGTTGATCATCGGGTCGAGCATCGCGCGCGCCGCGCGCAGCAAGCGGAACTGCAGCGCGATCAGCTGGCCCTCGAGCGGCTCGTACGGAACCATCTCGGCCTCGGCGTACAGCGCCCAACCCTCGACGTTGACCGAGTTGAACGCGTACAGCGTGCGCGCCAGCGACACGCCGCGCTCGACCATCGCGGTGAACTGCAGCTCGTGGCCCGGGCGGCCTTCGTGCGCGGTCAGGGTCCACGCGCCGGCCGGGTAGTTGAAGTCGTCGTACTGGCCATCGGCGCCGGCGTTCGGGTTGCCCAGCGGCAGCACGAAGGTGCCTTGCTGGCCGGTGTTGCCGACCAGCGGCGCCGGCAGGAAATGCGGCGCCGGCTGCGCGGCATTCTCGGCGGCCGATCCCAGCCGCATCTGCATGGGCCGCTGGGGCAGCGAGACGACCTTGTTGGCGGCGATCAGGCGGTCCAGTTCGGGCATCACCACGTTGCGGTAGTGCGGTTCGACCTCGCTGTCCTTGAACTGCGGGTACTTCAGCTCCTTGATCACGCCGATGTAGTCGGTCGACTTCAGGCCCTTGGCCTTGGCCACCAGTGGCGCCAGCTGCTGCATGGCGTTGCGGGTTTCCATGAACTCCAGCTGCGCGCGTTCGATCAGCACGCGCGGGTCGATGTCGATGCCGTAGCCCTTCAGCTGCAAGGCGTACAGCTCGGCGGGCAGCTTGTAGTCGGTGCGCGCGGTCGGCAGCACGCTCGCCTTCGACCACGCGGCGTAGTCGGTGAGCTGCTGGTCGAGCGCATCGAGTGCGGCGGCCGCTTCGCCGTCGAGCTTGTACTTGGCGAACAGGTCGCGGATGCCCTGCTGATAGGTCTTCACGTTGTCGAGCGACTGCTGCACCTCGATCTGCGTCGGCTGCAGCAGGCCCTTGGCGTTGCGTTCCTCGTAACGCTGGCGCGCCAGCGTGGTCAGCGCGGTGGAGCCCGGCGCGAGGCCCGCGTAGCGCTGCAGGCGCAGCACCGCCTTGGCGCGGCGGTCGGCCGGGGTCTGGTCGGACAGCAGCGACTGGATGCCCTGGAACACGATCTGGCCCGCATCGAGCCACGGCCGCACCAGGCGCTCGTTGACCTCGCTGCCCTTGATCTGGTCGTCGGCGGCCTGCAGCAGGATCGAGATGTCCTGCTTCACGTTCGGATCGGTTTCCTTCGCCGAGCGCGCGACCAGTTCGGCCCTGGCCTTCGCGGTCGCGTCGCGGAAGCGCTTGGCGTAACCCGGGCCGTAATCGAAGACCTGGTCGTCGAAGCCCGGCACGCCGAAGAACGACACCTGCTCCGGCTGGAACGGTGCCTGCGCCAGGATCAGGATCTGGGTGTATTCGTTGCTCTTCGCCACCCACGACGGGGCCGGCTTGGCCGAGGGCTGGGCGGTCGCGGGCTTGGCCGCCGGCGCCTTCTGCGCAAGCGCGGCGGACGGCGCCAGCACCAGGGACACGGCGAGAAACAGTGGCGCAAGGACGAGGGGCTTGGTCATGGGGCGGTCCGCGGAAAAGGGGTGGCGCAGCATCGCCTGCCGATGGAAGGAGAGCCATGCCCCGAAGGTCATGACCGCCCCGGGCGCGGCACGCCCACGGCGCGCTCAGTCCAGGATGGCCTGGTTGCGTTCCAGGAAACGACTGGCGAACTCCTCGGCCGACAGCGGGCGGCCGAGGAGATAGCCCTGCAGCATGTCGCAGCGCAGCAGGCGCAGCAGCTTGGCCTGCTCCTGCTCCTCGACGCCCTCGGCGACGACCTTGAGCGTGAGCGAATGCGCGAGGCCGATGACGTTGGTCACCAGCGCCAGGGTCTCCGGGCTCTCGGTGATCAGCGCGATGAAGGAGCGGTCGATCTTGATCTCGTCCGAAGGCAGGCGCGCGAGGTAGTTGAGCGACGAATAGCCGGTGCCGAAGTCGTCGATCGAGACATGGCAGCCCAGGTCGCGCAGCGCATCGAGCACATGCATGCTGTGCTCGATGTCGTCCACCAGCACGCTCTCGGTGATCTCGATGTCCAGCGGCTGCTCGCCCGCGTGCGGCAGCAGCAGCTCGCGGCAGCCGTCCAGGAAGGCGCTGTGGTGCAGCTCCTGCGCCGAGACATTGACCGCGATGCGGAAGCCGGGATGAAGCTCGCGCCACAGCAATGCGGTGCGCAGCGCCTCGCGCATCGCCCAGCGCCCGGTCTGCACGATCAGCGTGCTTTCCTCCAGCACGGCGATGAACTCCGCCGGCGCGAGCAGGCCACGCTCGGGATGGCGCCAGCGCAGCAGCGCTTCGGCGCCGATCAGCGACTGCGTGGCGGCGTTGAACTTGGGCTGGTAGAACAGCACGAACTGGTCCTGCTCGATCGCCGCGCGCAGCTCGTGTTCCAGTTCCAGCCGGCGCGTGGCGCGCCCGCGCAGCTCGTCGCCGAAGGCATAGATGCGCAGCTTGCGCCGTTCGCCCTCCAGCAGCGCCGCCGCGGCGTGGTGCTCGAGCGCCTCCGGATCCGCGCCCGCCGGCGCGATCACGAATCCCGCGCGCAGGTCGATGCGCACCTCGCGCCCATCGAAGGCGAAGGGGTGGCGGTGCATCGCCTGCAGCAGCGCGTCCAGGCGCGCGGCCTCGTGGTCGGAACTGCCGGTCGCGCTGCAGGCGATGGCGAAGGTGTCCGCCTCCAGGTGGGCCACGAGGGCGTCGTGGCCCATGTGCGCGCGCAGGCGCTGGCCGAGCTCGTGCAGCAGCATGTCGCCGAAGGCGCGCCCGTGCGATTCGTTGATCGCCGCGAAGCGGTCGATGTCGGTCAGGGCGACCATCATCGGGCCGTGCTTCAGCCGCGCGCGCAGGCGCTTCTGGAACGACGCGCGATTGGGCAGGCCGCTGACCGGGTTGTGGTAGGCCAGGTACTCGAGCTGCTCGCCCTTGGAAATGAATTCCACCGCGAAGTCGATCTCGTCCGCGAGCCGCTCGAACAGCGCGATCTCTTCCTGGCCGAACAACTGCGGCTCGCCGGCGTACAGCCCGACCGCGGCCCACGGCGGCGAGCCGATCGGCAGCACCGCCTGCGCCTGGATCCCGCCCGCGCGCCAGTCGTCGCGGGCCCACTCGGGCACGCTGGCATCGGTGCCCAGGTTGGAAATGATGGTGGCGGTGTTGTGCTGCAGCGCGCGCAGCGCGGGCGCCCAGTTCACGGCATCGGCGCTGGCGCGGGCCCGGCGGCTCACCGCCACCACGGCGTCGAGCGCGCGCGCGTCGCCGTAGGAACTGACCACGCTGGCCTCCGCATCGCCGAGCTGGCGGATGCACGCGGCGAGGAAGCCACCTTGTTCCACCGCGACCCGGCACGCGGCCTCGAGCACGCCCTGGCGCGTGCCCGCGCGCAGCACCGCGTTGCCGAGCGCGCTCAGCACCGCGTGCAGGCGCGCCAGGTGCTGGATGCGGCTCTCCTGGGCCAGGTGCGCGGTGACGTCGTGGTTGAGGCCGCGGAAGCCGACCGTGCGGCCGTCCGCGTCGCGCAGCGGCGCGCCGGTGCTCTCCAGCACGCGCACGCTGCCGTCGCGGTGCAGGAAGCGCAGGCGCAGGTTCTGCCACGGGGTCGCGGCGTCGACGTCGCGCATGATCGCCTCGGCGATGGCCTGCTCGTCGGGGTGCAGCAGGGTCGACCACAGGCGCCCGCCGATCTCGGCGGCGTCGCGGCCGAGGATCCGCGCGACCGCGGGATTGCTGTAGCCCAGGCGGCCGTCGCGATCGGTCTCCCAGATCCAGTCCTGGCTGCTCTCGACGATGCTGCGGAAGCGTTCCTCGCTCTCGCGCAGCGCGCGTTCCATGCGCTCGCGCTCGTTGCGTTCCTGGGCGGTGCGCAGCGCGCGTTCGACCGCCGGCGGCAGCCGCCGCAGGTTGTCCTTGAGCACGTAGTCGGCCGCGCCGCGCTGCATCGCCTCGATCGCCACGTCCTCGCCGATCGTGTTGGAGACGAACACGAAGGGCACCTCGGGCGCCACTTCGCCCACCAGCGTCAGCGCGTCGTGGCCGTTGAAACCGGGCATGGTGAAATCGCTGAGGATGACGTGCGGGGCGAACTCCGCGAGGGTGGCGCGCAGCTTGAAGGCGCTGTCCACCCGCCGGTACTCAACGTCCGTGCCCAGCCGCCGCAGCACGTGCGCGATGAGTTCGGCATCGGCGGCCGAATCCTCGACGAGCAGTACCTTGAGCGGGCTGGGCAGGTTCATGGAGTGGTGGGGGTCTGGTTCGCGATCATCCAGTACATGCCGATCTGGGCGATGCGTTCGGAGAATGCGTCGAAGTCGACCGGCTTGACGACGTAGCTGTTCACCCCAAGGCCGTAGCTCGCCAGCAGGTCTCCCTCTTCCCGCGACGAGGTCATCATGACCACGGGTATGGAGCGCGTGAAGGCATCGGCCTTCATCGCTTCGAGCAACTGCAGGCCGTCCATCCGCGGCATCTTCAGGTCGAGCAGGACGAGCTTGGGATGGCCTTCGGGCCGATCGGCGTAGCCGTTGCGGCAGTGGATCCAGTCCAGCGCCTCGACGCCGTCGCGCACCCATTCCACGCTGTTGGCGATGCCGCGCTTCTTCAGCGTGCGCAGCGTCATCTCGGCATCGGCCGTGGAATCCTCCACCAGCAGGATGTCGACCTGTTGATATCCGTTCATGCGCCGGCCTCCTCGGGCAACGTGACGGGAAGTTCGAAGACGAATTCGGCGCCCTCGCCCGGCGCCGAATGCGCGCTGACCTGGCCGCGGTGGCGGGCGACGATGCGGTGGACGATGGCCAGGCCGACCCCGGTGCCCTCGAATTCGTCCTGCGCATGCAGGCGCTGGAACACGCCGAACAGCTTGTCGGCGTAGCGCGGGTCGAAACCGACGCCGTTGTCGCGCACGCGATAGCGCACCTTGTCGTCGTCGCGCTCGCCTTCGACCTGGATCCGCGCCTGCGCGCCGCGCGGCGCGCTGTACTTCACCGCGTTGGACAACAGGTTGGTCCACACCTGGCGCAGCAGCACCGGGTCGCCGTGCGCCTGCGGCAAGCGGGCGACGTCGACCTGCACCGCGGGGTTCTGGCCGATGCCGGCATCGCGCATCGCGTCGGCGACCACGGCATTCATGTCGATCGGCAGCGGCGTCAGGGCCTGGCGGCTGAGCCGGGAGAACGCCAGCAGGTCATCGATCAGCGTGCCCATGCGCCGTGCGCTGGCGGAGATTTCGTCGATGTAGCGCAGCAGCGACGGATCCAGCTGGTCGCCGGCGTCCTCGCGCAGGATCTGCGCGTAGCCGCTCATGTGCCGCAACGGCGCGCGCAGGTCGTGCGACACGCTGTAGCTGAAACCTTCCAGCTCGCGGTTGGTGTCCGCCAGCTGGCGGGCCTGCTCGGTCAGTTCGGCATTGAGCTTGCGGATCGCATCCTGCGCCGCCTTGCGTTCGGTGATGTCCTGGATGAAGGCATTGAAGCTGGCGCGCGTCGCGGTGCGCATCGGCCAGATCGTCAGCTCGATCGGGAACTCGCGCCCGTCGCGGTCCAGGGCGCTGATCTCGATGCGCCGGTTCAACACCGGTCCATGCCCGCCGGCCAGGTAGCGCGCCAGGCCGGCCTGGTGTGCCTCGCGGTAGCGCGCGGGGATCACCAGTTCGGACAGCAGTTGCCCCAGCACCTCCTCGCGGCTCCAGCCGAAAGTGCGTTCCGCCTGCGCATTCCAGTCCTCGATGCGGCCGCTGGGGTCGATGGCGATGAAGGCATCGGAGGCGGTCTCGATGATCGTGCGCACGCGCTGCTCGCTGAGCAGCAGCCGCTCGTGCGCCTGCTCGGCGGCGGTGACGTCCTGGGCGATGCCGACGAAGCCCAGCAGGGTGCCATCCGCCGCGCGCACCGCGGACACCGCCAGCTGTACGCGGAAGGTGCTGCCGTCGCGACGGACGTAAGTCCAGCGGCCGACGTCGGTGACGCCGCGGCGGGCCTTGGCCACGAAGGCTTCGAAGCCCGGCTCGACCGGCGTGCCCAGTTCGGCCGACAGCGCCTCGGCGCGGGCGCGCACTTCCGATTCCAGGTGGAACACACCCGGGTCGCTGCGTCCCACCAGTTCGCCCGGCCCGTAGCCCAGGGCCTCGCGCGCGGCCTGGTTGAACAGCGTGATCGTGCCGTCGGGGTCCGCCGCGATCACCATCAGGCCGGCGCTGTCCAGCACCGCGCGTTGCAGTGCATTCGAGCGCGCGAGTGCATCGCGCAGGACTTCGCCCTGGCGCATCTGCCGCCACAAGGCGTGGCCGCAGGCCAGCAGCAGCACCAGCGCCAGCAGCGAGCCCCACGCGATCATGTCGTTGAAACGGCGCGCGCTGGAGCCGGCGGCGGCGGTATATCCGGCCAGGCGCTGCTGCTCCGACGCGCGCAAGTCGGCCAGCTTGCGGCGTACCGGTTCGAAGCCGCGCTCGGCGAACGGATCGAAGATCGCGCGCGCCGCCGCCGCGCCCTGCGTCCTGGCGATGGCCGAGGTCGACAGCATGCGTTCGTGGCGGCGCCGCAGCGCTTCCCCGGCGGCCGCGACGCGACGCGATTGCGCGGGATCCGGCTGCACGAGGGTGCGCAGCTCGGCCAGCACCCGGCGCACTTCTCGGTATTCGGCCTCGCGGGCGCGTTCCAGCTCGGCGGTGCCCGCGATCAGGAAGCCGCGCTGGTCTGCTTCCATGCGCGCCGCCAGGGTCTCCAGCTGCTGCACGCCGCTGAGGACCTGGCTGGTATGGCTGAGGAATTCGCGCAGGGCATCGGCGCGCCGCGCCGTGCGGTAGGCCTGCACGAGCAGCAGCGAAACGGCCGCGAGCGTCAGGACGAACCCGGCGCTCCAGATCCATTGCCGCCACCGGCTGTGGCTTGTCACGACTCCCTGCATCGTGCCCCTTCCTGGGTTACACGGCATTCCGGACAGGACCTGCGGACACCCGCAGACTAAGCCCGTCCGGCGCCGGTACGCCAGTGCGGCCGGATGGTCCGGCGCAGGCGGACCTTACGTGGACGGCTTCAGGCAGCGCGTGAAGAAGGCCTCGCTCAGGCGCAGGCGGTGCAGCAGGTCCGCGCCCTTGAGCCCGTGCTTGGCGCCCGGGTAGGTCATCAGTTCGAACGGCTGGCCACGCTTCTGCAGTGCGCTCATCAGCGCGGTGGAATTGGAGAACAGCACGTTGTCGTCGGCCATGCCGTGCACCAGCAGCAGCTTCGACTTCAAGCCGTCGATGTGCTCGAGCACGCGCGCCGCGCGATAGCCGTCGACGTTCGCGGCCGGCAGGTTCATGTAACGCTCGGTGTAGTGCGTGTCGTACAGGCCCCAGTCGGTGACCGGCGCGCCGGCGATGCCGCAGGCGTACTGGTTCGAGGCCTGCGCCAGCAGCATCAGCGTCATGTAGCCGCCGTTGGACCAGCCGTGCACGCCGATGCGCGCCGGATCGACCCAGGGCTGCGCCTTCAGCCACCGCATCCCCGCGAGCTGGTCGGCGACCTCGACCGTACCCTGTTTGCCGTACAGCGCGCCGCCGAAGGCCGCGCCACGCCGCGGCGTGCCGCGGTTGTCGAGCGAGAACACCACGAAGCCCTGCTGCGCGAGGTACTGGTTGAACCAGTGGTCGCCCCGGCCCGGCCAGCTGCGCGTCACCGTCTGCGTGGCGGGGCCGCCGTAGACGTAGACGACGACCGGATACTGCTTCGAAGGATCGAAGCCTTCCGGGGTGATCAGGCTGTAGTGCAGCGGGGTGCTGCCGTCCGCCGCGACGAGCGTGCCGAACCGCAGCGGCCGTTGCGCCGCGCGGTAGGGCGCAAACGGATGTCCCGGATCGTCCAGGTCGTTGCGCAGCAGGGTGGCGACCAGCGTGCCGTCGTTGCGGAACAGCTGCAGCTGCGGCGGCACCGTCGGCGTCGACCAGTTGTCGACGTAGACGCTGGCATTGCGGGCGAAGGTCGCCTTGTGCGTGCCGTCGGGCTGCGACAGGCGCTGGACATGGCCGGTCGACGCGGCGCCGCCGGCGAGCGGGACGCGATAGACCTGCACGTCCAGCGGCGAATCCTTGCCGGCGGCGAAGTACACGAAGCCGGCCGCCTCGTCGACCGCGAGCACGCCGTCCACCGGCCAGTCGCCGGCGGTCAGCGCGCTGGCGTGGCCCTTGGCGTCGACCACGTACAGGTGCTGGAAGCCGCTGCGTTCCGAACTCCACACGAAGCGTCCGTCCTTGAGGAAGCGCAGGTCGTTGTGCAGCGGTACCCAGGTCTGGCTGGTTTCGCTGACGAGGGTGCGCTGCTTGCCGGAGTCGAGGTCGGCCTCGATCAGTTCGAGCCTCTTCTGGTCGCGCGACTGGCGCTGGAAGGCGAGGTGCCGCGGATCGCGCCAGTCGACCCGGGCCAGGTAGATGTCGGCGTTGTCGCCCAGGTCGATCCAGCGCGGCTGCGCGCCCGGCTGCGGCGCGATCGTGCCCAGGCGCACCAGCACGTTGCGGTCGCCAGCGGCGGGATAGCGCTGCTCGACCACGTCGGTGCGGTCTGGGTACACCTCGTAGCGCTTCTGCACCGGCACCGGCGATTCGTCGATGCGCGCGAAGGCGATCGCCGAGTCGTCCGGTGCCCACCAGTAGCCGGTGTGGCGGTCCATTTCCTCGTCGGCGACGAACTCGGGCACGCCGTTGCCGATCGTGGCGCTGCCATCGGTAGTGAGCTGGACCTGGCGGCCGCTGGCGAGGTCGATCACCCACAGGTTGCGCTCGCGGATGAAGCTGACGAAGCCGCCCTTGGGCGAGATCTTCGGATCCATGGCGAAGCCTTCGCCGTGGGTGAGTTGGCGCACCGCATCCTTGCCGGAGCGCGCGAGGTCGTACAGGTAGAGTTCGCCGCCGAGCGGGAACAGCAGCGACTTGGCGTCGGGCGCCCACTGGTACTCGATGATGCCGCTGAGCGCGGCGGTGCGCGCGCGCTCGCGGCGCGCCTTCTCGGCATCGCTGAGCACTTCCGCGCCGGGCAGGACGACGTTGCTGTCGACCAGCAGCTGGGTCTTGCCGCTGGCGACGTCGTACGCCCACAGGTCCAGGCGGTTCTTGTTGTCGGCCTTGCCGCGCAGGAACGTCACCCGGCTGCCGTCGGGCGCGACCTGCGGCTTCTCCAGGCTCGGTCCCGACAGCGGCGCATCGCCGGCGATCGCCTCGAGCGTGAGCTTGCGTGGCGCGAGGTCGGGCGGGCTGGGCGAGGTTTGGGCGTGGGCGCTCATGGCGAGTGTGATGGCGGCGAGGAAAGCGGACCAGCGCATGCGATGCGGTTCCGGTGGATGGGTAGGATGGCGATTCTAGGGGCGGCGGCGTGCCGTCGCCGCCATCGTGTTGCCGCAGGAGACGTGCCCATGCAATGGATGATCTACGGCGCCAATGGCTACACCGGCCGCCTGATCGCCGCCGAAGCGGTCAAGCGCGGGCTGCAGCCGGTGCTGGCCGGGCGCAGCGAGGCCCCCGTGCGCGCGCTGGCCGAGGAACTCGGCCTGCGCTGGCGCGCATTCACGCTCGACCTGCCGGGCGCCGTCAGCGAAGGCCTGCGCGGCATCGGCCTGGTGCTGCACTGCGCGGGGCCCTTCTCCGCGACCAGTGCGCCGATGCTGGAAGGCTGCCTGGCCACGCGCACGCATTACCTCGACATCACCGGCGAGATCGACGTGTTCGCGCATTGCCATGCGCAGCACGCGCGCGCGCAGGAGGCCGGGATCGTGGTCACGCCCGGCGTCGGCTTCGACGTGGTGCCCAGCGACTGCCTCGCCGCGCAGTTGCACCGCGACTGCCCGTGGGCGACGTCGCTGGTGCTCGGCTTCGATGCCGGTGGCGGCTTCAGCCCCGGCACCGCCAAGACCAGCGTGGAAGGCCTCGGGGCAGGCGGGCGCGTGCGCGAAGGCGGCGCACTCAAGCGCGTGCCCCTGGCGTGGAAGACGCGGACGTTCACCCGCGATGGCAACGACCGCCTGGCGATGACCATCCCCTGGGGTGACGTGTACACCGCGCACGTCAGCACCGGCATTCCCGACATCGAGGTCTACACCACTGCGTCGCCGAAGACGATCGCGCGCCTGCGCCGGCTGCGCCTCCTCGGGCCGCTGCTGCGCACCCAGACCGTGCAGCGCTGGCTCAAGCGCCGGATCGAACGCAGCGTGCACGGCCCGGACGAAAAGACCCGCGCGGACACCCAGGCCTACTTCTGGGGCGAGGCGCGCGGTCACGGTCGTGCGCAGGTGCGGCGCATGGTCACGCCGAACGGTTATGCGCTGACAGTGACCGCATCGCTGGGCATCGTGCAGTGCTTCCTCGACAACCCGGCGCCCGCGGGCGGCTACTACACGCCGTCGCAGCTGATGGGTGCGGATTACGTACTGGAATTGCCGGGTGTTGCGATCGACGAGCCGCGCCGCTGACCCACCGCGGTGATGGGCAACGCGTCGCAACGCGCAGGCAAACCTGCTTGCGGGCTTTGCCCATCCTGTCGCCAGCACCGCGACTTGGCAGCGCCATGCACGGCCGCTACCCTGCGGCCTCCCCGATTCCCGCCACCCGCCGATGTCCGACGTCCGTTCCGATGCCCGCCTCAATCCGCTGCCCGCGCTGATCTTCTCCTCGCGCTGGCTGCAGCTGCCGCTGTACCTGGGCCTGATCGTCGCGCAGGGCGTGTACGTGTTCCTGTTCGGCAAGGAGCTGTGGCACCTCATCCACGAGACGCCCAAGCTCAGCGAACAGGACATCATGTTGATCGTGCTCGGCCTGATCGACGTGGTGATGATTTCCAACCTGCTGATGATGGTGATCGTCGGCGGTTACGAGACCTTCGTGTCGCGGCTGCGCCTGGAAGGCCATCCCGACCAGCCCGAGTGGCTCAGCCACGTCAACGCCAGCGTGCTCAAGGTGAAGCTGGCGATGGCGATCATCGGCATCTCCTCGATCCACCTGCTCAAGAGCTTCATCGAAGTAGGCATGGTCGGTGGCCTGCCGCTGTGCAGTTCGCCCGACGGCATCGCCGCCGCGCAGGCGATGGCGGCCGCGGCGAAGAACCTCAAGGCCTGCACCACCATCACCGCCGACGGCGTGATGTGGCAGGTGATCATCCACGGGCTGTTCATCCTCTCGGCGATCGGCATTGCCTACACCGACAAGCTCATGACCGGCACCACCAGCCGGCGCGAGCACGCCCACGCGCACTGAACCGGGGCGGCACGCGCGTCAGCGCCGGCCCATCACCGCATTGCGCAGCCGCACCGCAGCGGCGCGTTCGGAAAAGCGCAAGCCGTCGGCGCTCGCGCTGAGTCCGAGTTGCGCGTATGCCGGCGCCAGATCGGGGAATGCGCGCGCGGCCGCATAGCGCTGGAAGCGTTGCGTGAACGCGTCGCCGCCGGCGATGCGGTCCAACTGCGCGACGAATCCGGCCGGCGCGACCTCGCCGGTACCGCGCAGGCAGCAGTCGGCATAGCGCGCGAGTACGGCGTCGAGGCTGCTGCCGCGTGCGCGCAGCGCCAGGTCCATTTCCAGCCAGTAGGCCGCGCCGGCCCAGTACACGCGCATGGTGCCGTGGCGCGTGCCGGCGAGCTCGTCCAGGCGCATGCCGCTGGCTTCGCGGCGGCCGCGTCCGAACCCGGCATCCAGGCGTCGCCAGGCCTCGGCCGGCGTGAGCAGGCCGCTGCGCGCGCGCAGTACGTTCTGGTAGTAGCTCGCCAGTCCCTCCGCCAGCCAACGGCCGTCGTCGCCCAGGTAGGGATGGAACAGGTGCGAGAGTTCGTGCACCGCGGTCCAGTCCGCGCGCAGTTCGTCCAGGCTTGCGCCCCTGCGCACGTACAGCAGCACGGCTACGGAATCGCGGCGCGAAGTCTGGCCCCAGGGCACCGGACTGTCGCCATGCCCATCGACCTCGCTGATGCGCACGGTCGCGTCGGACAGGGGCAAGTGCCCGTAGGCGGTGAGCGTGGCCTGCGCGGACTCCGCCAGCCAGCCGCGCAGCATCCGCGCGCGGTCCGCGGGGATGTCCGCTGCGACCTGCACGTGCAGGACCCGGTTGCCGTCGCGCAACGCGTCGCCGTCGACGCGTAGCGACCTGGGCGCCGCGCCGGCGGCCGCGGCGGCCCCGGTCCAGACGAGCAGCAGCAGCGCCCAGCGGCATGCGGTCGGCGACGATCCGGACATGGGCGAAACCCGCTCGGGAGTTGCCGCCACTGTGCCGCCGCGCGCGTGAAGCCGGCCTTTCTCAGTCTGCGACATCGGTGCCCGCTAGAATGCCGGCATGGATGTTTCGCATTTGCTCGACGCGCTGAACCCCGCCCAGCGCGAGGCCGTCAGCGCACCGCCGGGCCACTTTCTCGTTCTCGCCGGTGCCGGCTCCGGCAAGACCCGCGTGCTCACCCACCGCATCGCCTGGCTCAACGAGGTGTTCGGCGTGCCGCCGCACGGCATCCTCGCGGTGACCTTCACCAACAAGGCCGCCGGCGAGATGCGCGCGCGCGCCGAGCACCTGCTGCGCCACGGCGCGCGCGGCATGTGGATCGGCACCTTCCACGGCATCGCCCACCGCCTGCTGCGCCTGCACTGGCAGGAAGCCAAGCTGCCGGAGGGATTCCAGGTCCTGGACAGCGACGACCAGCTGCGCCTGGTCAAGCGCGTGGTGCAGCAGCTGGAACTCGACGATACGCGCTTCCCGCCGCGGCAGATCGTGTGGTGGATCAACGCGCAGAAGGACGAGGGCCGCCGCCCGCAGCACATCCAGCCCGAGCCCAACGACGACTGGCTGGACGTGATGCACCGCTGCTACGCGCTATACCAGGAGCGCTGCGACCGCGCCGGCCTGGTCGACTTCGCCGAACTGCTGCTGCGCGCGCACGAACTGCTACGCGACAACCCGGCGCTGCTGGCGCATTACCGCCATCGCTTCCGCGAGATCCTGGTCGACGAGTTCCAGGACACCAACGCGATCCAGTACGCGTTCATCCGCGTGCTCGCGGGCGACAGCGGGCACGTGTTCGTGGTCGGCGACGACGACCAGTCGATCTACGGCTGGCGCGGCGCCAAGGTCGAGAACATGCAGCGGTTCCTGCGCGATTTCCATGACGCGCAGACGATCCGCCTCGAGCAGAATTACCGCTCCACCAGCACGATCCTGGACGCCGCCAACGCGGTGATCGCGCACAACCCGGACCGCCTGGGCAAGAAGCTGTGGACCGACACCGGCCATGGCGAAGCGATCGACCTGTACGCGGCCTACAACGAGATGGACGAGGCCCGCTTCGTCGTCGAGCGCATCCGCCAGTGGGTGCGCGATGGCGGCGATTACGGCGACGTCGCCATCCTGTACCGCAGCAACGCGCAGTCGCGCGCCTACGAAGAAGTGCTGCAGGAAGAACCGCGGATCCCGTTCCGCGTCTACGGCGGCATGCGCTTCTTCGAACGCGCCGAGATCAAGGACGCCCTGGCCTACATGCGCCTGGTCGCCTCGCGCGTGGACGACGCCGCGTTCGAACGCAGCGTCAACACGCCCGCCCGCGGCATCGGCGATCGCACCCTGGAAGAAGTGCGCAAGCGCGCGCGCGCCGACGGGGTCGCGCTGTGGGACGCCGCCCGCGCCATCACCGGCGACAGCACCCTGGCGGCGCGCTCGCGCAACGCGCTGGCCGGCTTCCTGTTGCTGGTCGATGACCTGGCCAACGAGGTCGAGGCCAAGCCGTTGCCGGACAAGATCGACCACGTGCTGGGCCGCTCGGGCCTGCGCGAGCACTACGCCAACGAGTCGCGCGGGCAGCTGGATTCGCGCACCGACAACCTCGACGAACTGGTCTCGGTGGCTTCGCGCTTCACCGGCGGCGAGGACGAGGAAGAGGCCGCCGCGATGCCGGAGCTGGTCGCGTTCCTCAGCTACGCCGCGCTGGAAGCGGGCGAGGGCCAGGCGCAGGCGGGCGAGAACAGCGTGCAGCTGATGACCCTGCACAGCGCCAAGGGCCTGGAGTTTCCGCTGGTCTTCCTGGGTGGCCTGGAGGAAGGCCTGTTTCCCAGCCTGAAGTCCGCGGAAGAGTCCGGCCGCGTCGAGGAGGAACGCCGCCTCGCCTACGTCGGCATCACCCGCGCGCGGCAGAAGCTGGTGCTCAGCTACGCGGAAACCCGGCGCATCCACGGCATGGACATGTACGGCACGCCGTCGCGGTTCCTGCGCGAAATCCCTGCTGCACTGCTGCATGAGGTGCGGCCGAAGGTGCAGGTGTCGCGGCCGGTGTACGCCGCGCAGCCGCGTCGCGACCTGGGCCATGCGGCGATCGACGTGCCGGCGTTCCGCCTGGGGCAGGACGTGATGCATCCCAGTTACGGGCGCGGCGTGGTCACCGACTTCGTCGGCAGCGGCGCCTACGCCAACGTGCAGGTGAACTTCGAGAACGCCGGCAGCAAGTGGCTGAAGCTCGCTTCGTCGAACCTGCAGCCCGCCTGACCCGCGCTTTCCCGGCGGTGGCGCGCCGCCTTCCGTCGCCGCGCCGGGGAAAAAGCGAAAAAAGTGCGAAAAGACGCTTGGCGGCGCGGCTTTTGTGCCCTACATTCCGCTTGCCGAGGGGTTTTTCCAGGCATACCTCAAACCAACTCTCCATCCGGGGGATATAGAACAATGGCGAAGAAGAAAGCTGCTCCGAAGAAGGCCGCCGCCAAGCCGGCCGCCGTCAAGCCGATCAAGGAAGTGCTGGGCAAGTCCGGCCTGGTCGCTCACCTGTCGGAATCGACCGGCGTCGCCGCGAAGGACGTGCGTGCGGTCATTGGCGCGCTGGAAAACGCAGTGCACGCTTCGGTCAGCAAGAAGGGCGCGGGTGCCTTCACCCTGCCGGGCCTGCTGAAGATCAACGTGGTGAACGTGCCGGCCAAGCCGAAGCGCAAGGGCATCAACCCGTTCACCAAGGAAGAGCAGTGGTTCGCCGCCAAGCCGGCCACCGTCAAGATCAAGGTCCGCGCGCTGAAGAAGCTCAAGGACGCTGCGGCCTGATCCCCGGATCACGCTGATGCAATCGACAAGGCCCGCTTCGGCGGGCCTTGTTTTTTAGGGGTTTCGCAAGCTGCGGTGGCCGCATGCGGCGCAGTGGGCCCGGCGCGCCGGAACAACCGGCTAGGGGATCAGTTCCACTCGAACAGTTTCCACATCACCGGCGAGACCGGACCTTCGCCCTTGCTGCTGTCGAGGCGGCCGTCGCCGTTGCGATCGATCAGGTAGTAGGTCTTGCCGCGCCTGGGCGTCACCTTGACCACCTGCAGTTGGCCCTGCACGCGGTATTCCTCGATCTGGTCGCCGTCGACCGTGCGCGTGGTCACTTCGGCGCCCTGCAGGTTGGCGGTGGGATCGGTGTCCATGGTCGCGCAGCCGGCGAGCAGCGCGCCTGCAAGCGCGGCCATCAGGTAGGGGGTGGGGCGCATGGCGGGCTCCTCATGGGGACTGCGCGCAGCATACGCGCGCGGCGATGAAGCCGCCGCCGCGGCCGGCACGGTCGCCGCGGTTCGCTCGGCCGGCCGCGTACGGCGCCCCGGGTAGAATGCCGCGATGAAGCGACTCGTCCTGATCGATGGCTCCAGCTACCTCTATCGCGCCTTCCACGCGCTACCGCCGCTGAGCAACGACGCCGGTGAACCGACCGGCGCCCTGTTCGGCGTGGTCAACATGCTGCGCGCGCACCTCAAGGAGCAGCCCGACTACATCGCGTTCGTGGTCGATGCCCCGGGGCCGACGTTCCGCGATGAGCTCTATCCCGAGTACAAGGCCAACCGCAAGGCGATGCCGGACGAACTGCGCGCGCAGGTCGAGCCGATGTGCGAGATCGTGCAGGCGCTGGGCTTCCGCATCCTGCGCATCGGCGGCGTGGAAGCCGACGACGTGATCGGCACGCTCGCCATGCAGGGTGCGGACGACGGCATCGAAGTGACGATCTCGACCGGCGACAAGGACTTCGCCCAGCTGGTGCGCCCCGGCATCGCCCTGGTCAACACCATGAGCGGCAGCCGCTACGACGGCGAATCGGCGGTGGTCGAGAAGTTCGGCGTGCGTCCCGACCAGATCGTCGATTTCCTCGCGCTGATGGGCGACAGCATCGACAACATACCCGGCGTGGACAAATGCGGGCCCAAGACCGCGGCGAAATGGCTGGGCGAGTACGGCACGCTCGACGCCGTGATCGCGCATGCGGACGCCATCAAGGGCAAGATCGGCGAGAACCTGCGCGCCGCGCTGCCGCGGCTGCCACTCAACCGCACCCTGACCACGATCAAGACCGACGTCGCCCTGGACTACCGGCCGCAGGACCTGGTGCTGCAACCGCGCGACACCGAAGCGCTGCGCCGCCTGTATGCGCGCTACGGCTTCAAGCAGGCATTGCGCGAGCTCGAAGGGCCCGGCAGCGTGGCCGAGGACGCCGGCAAGATCAGCGTGCGCGGCACCGCGGCCGGTTATGCGCGCGGCAACACCGCTGTCGAGCCGATCGACCCCGCGCTGTCGGCGCCGGGTCAATACGAATGCATCGTCGACCCGGCGCAGCTGCAGGCCTGGATCGCCAAGCTGCAGGCGGCCGAGGCCTTCGCCTTCGACGTCGAGACCGATTCGCTCGATCCGATGCGCGCGCAACTGGTCGGCATCAGCTTCGCGGTCGAGCCCGGCCACGGCGTCTACCTGCCGCTGGGCCATACCTACCCGGGCGCGCCGGCGCAGCTCGGACGCGAGGGCGTGCTGGCCGCGCTGAAGCCGCTGTTCGCCGATCCGGCAAAAAGAAAGATCGCCCAGCATGGCAAGTACGACCTGCACGTGCTGCGCCGCCATGGCATTGAGGTTCGCGGCTACGCCGACGACACCATGCTGGAGAGCTTCGTCTACAACGCGACGGCCACGCGCCACGACATGGACTCGCTGGCCAAGCGTTACCTGGGTTACGACACCATCAAGTACGAGCAGGTGGCGGGCAAGGGCGCGAAGGCCATTTCCTTCAGCCAGGTGGCGATCGAGGATGCGACCTGCTACGCCGCGGAAGACGCGGACGTGACGCTGCGCCTGCACCGCGCGCTGGCGCCCAGGCTCGCCGCGGAGCCCGCCCTGGAGCGCGTCTACCGCGAGATCGAGATGCCGCTGGTGCCGGTACTGGAGCGCGTGGAAGCCAACGGCGTGCTGATCGACGCGGACGAACTGCGCCGGCAGTCCAACGACCTGGGCAAGCGCATGCTGGTCGCGCAACAGAAGGCGACCGAGCTGGCCGGGCGCAGCTTCAGCCTGGACTCGCCCAAGCAACTGGGCCAGCTGCTATTCGACGAGCTCAAGCTGCCGGCAATGGTGAAGACGCCGAGCGGACAACCATCGACGAATGAAGAGGCGCTCGAAGCGATCGCCGATCTGCACGAGTTGCCGCGGGTGATCCTCGATTACCGCGGCCTGGCCAAGCTGCGCAGCACCTACACCGACAAGTTGCCGGAGATGGTCAACCCGGAGACGGGCCGCGTCCACACCAGCTACCACCAGGCCGGTGCGGCGACGGGACGACTCGCTTCCAACGATCCGAACCTGCAGAACATCCCGATCCGTACCGACGACGGCCGCCGCATCCGCGATGCCTTCATCGCGCCGCCGGGGCGCAAGATCGTCTCGTTCGACTACTCGCAGATCGAACTGCGGATCATGGCGCACCTGTCCGAAGACGCGGGCCTGCTGCGCGCGTTCGAGTCCGGTGCCGACATCCACCGCGCCACCGCCGCGGAAGTCTTCGGCAAGGCGCTCGACGAGGTCAGCGGGAACGAACGCCGCGCCGCGAAGGCGATCAACTTCGGCCTGATGTACGGCATGAGCGCCTTCGGTCTCGCGCGCAACCTGGGCATCGCACGCGGCGAGGCGCAGGACTACATCGCCCTGTACTTCTCCCGCTACCCGGGCGTGCGCGATTTCATGGAGCGCACGCGCCAGCAGGCGCGCGATCGCGGCTACGTCGAAACGGTGTTCGGCCGACGCCTGTACCTGGAGAACATCAACGCCCGCAACCAGGGCCTGCGCTCGGGTGCGGAACGCGCGGCGATCAACGCGCCGATGCAGGGCACCGCGGCCGACATCATCAAGCGGGCGATGGTCGACGTGGATGCCTGGCTGTCGGCCTACCGCGATCGCGCGCTGATGGTGCTACAGGTGCACGACGAACTCGTGTTCGAGGTCGATGCAGGCTTCGTCGACGCCCTGTGCGCGCAGGTGCCGCAGCGGATGGCGGCCGCGGCGGAACTGCGGGTGCCGCTGGTGGTCGATAGTGGGGTCGGCGACAACTGGGGCCAGGCGCACTAGTGGCGCCCCAACGCAGGCCGGAAGGCGGGGCGGCCGCGATAAGAAGACACCTGACCGGGTGATCGAGTGGCTTAACGCCGGACGCGGTGCCGGTTTCGCTGCCGTAACGCGCCGACGCCCGCCAGTTCAGCGATGTTTGCAGAAGTTGTCGCAATGAATCCATCCTGAACCCAACAAATCGTTAACCTTCCTCTTCACGAACTATCCATGTGAAGGGTGGTCTTATTGCTCGCGACAGGTGCAACGCCTGTCGCTGATCTCTCCCTCCCCTGGAGTGATCCCGGGAGCGACGGCCCCTCCCCAGGCCCCGCTCCTCCAGCCCCGCCGGCCCCCCCTGCCTGCGGGGCTTTTTATTGCCTGCGTTTTGCCCGGCGCATCCGAGCCCGCCCGATGGACCGGCGCCGTGCTCCAGCCCGCCCCCAACGCAGCCAGGATCGAGCGCTTGGGGCCTTGCGCGGCGCTCACGCGCGGGGAACACAATGGCGCACCAACGCCGGGGGGCGCATGTCCGAACTGTTCTCGATGTCGATGCCGTGGTGGCAGTTCGTGCTGCGCGCGGTGCTGGTCTATGTGGTGGTGATGGTGCTCGTGCGGCTGTCGGGCAAGCGTGCGGTGGGGCAGTTCACGCCGTTCGACCTGGTGCTGCTGATCCTCATCGGCAACGCCGTCCAGAACGGCATGAACGGCGGCGACAACTCGCTGACCGCGGCCGTGATCCTTTCCGTCAGCCTGATTGCGTTCAACTACGGCGTCGCTTTCCTCTCGGCGCGGGTCCCGGCGGTGCGCAGGCTCGTCGAGGGTGAGTCCGTGGTGCTGGTGCGCGACGGGCATGTGTTCCGGAGCGTGCTCAAGCGCGAACTGGTCAGTCGGGCGGATTTCGACAAGGCGATGCGCGAAGCGGGTGTGTCCGAGGTGGACGACATCCAGTTGGCCGAACTCGAAACCGACGGCCATATCACCATCGTTCCGCGCGCCGAGCGTCAACCGCGCGAACCGGGCGCGCACTGAGTTCCGCTCAGCCCAGCTCCGTGAGCCAATCGCGCGGGCGCAGGTAGTCCACGAGTCGCGCCTCCGCGCTGCCCGGCTCCGGCGCGTAGCCGTATTCCCAGCGCACCAGCGGCGGCAGGCTCATCAGGATGGATTCGGTGCGGCCGCCGCTCTGCAGGCCGAACAGCGTCCCGCGGTCGAACACCAGGTTGAATTCGACGTAGCGCCCGCGGCGGTACAGCTGGAACTGGCGCTCGCGCTCGCCGTGCGGCGTGTCGCGGCGGCGTTCGACGATGGGCATGTACGCATCGAGGAAGCCGTCGCCCACGGCGCGCATGTAGGCGAAGTCGCGGTCGAAATCGTCGTGCAGGTCGTCGAAGAACAGTCCGCCCACGCCGCGCGTCTCGCCGCGATGCTTGAGCAGGAAGTACTCGTCGCACCATTTCTTGTGCGCGGCGTATCGCGCGGCGCCGCCGAAGGGCTCGCACAGGGCACGCGCCGTGCGATGCCAGTGCCGCACGTCGTCGTCAAAGGGATAGAACGGGGTCAGGTCGAAGCCGCCGCCGAACCACCAGGCCACGGTCTCGCCGTCGCGCATCGCGCGGAAGTGGCGCACGTTGGCGTGCGTGGTGGGGAGGTAGGGGTTGCGCGGGTGGAACACCAGCGACACGCCGACCGCGCGCCACGAGGCGCCCGCGAGCTCCGGCCGCGCCGCGCTCGCGGACGGGGGCAGCTTGGTGCCCGAGACGTCGGAAAAGCCGATCCCCGCCTGCTCGAACACCGCGCCGTCGCGCAGGATGCGCGTGCGTCCGCCGCCCCCTTCCGCACGCGTCCAGACGTCCTCGGCAAAGCGCGCACCGCCGTCGGCGGTTTCGATCGCCTGGCAGATGCGGTCCTGCAGGCCGGTGAGGTAACCGCGGACGGTGGCGAAGTCCGTATCGGACGGGGGCGGGGCGTTGCTCATGCGGCGATTCTACCGGGCACCCTGAGTGCGCCAAAAAAACATGGGCGCCGACAGCGGCGCCCATGCGGATGGCCTGGCGGTCCGGGCCTACTGCTTCAGCGTGCGCTCGTACAGTTCGAAGATCCGCCGGTACTCGTCGTACCACGAGTCCGGGTGGGTGAAGCCGTGCCGCTCCAGCGGATACGGCGCGATCTCCCACTTGTCCTTTCGCAGTTCGATCAGGCGCTGGGTCAGCATCACCGAGTCCTTGAAGAACACGTTGTCGTCGATCATGCCGTGGGCGATCAGCAGGTTGTCCTGCAGCTTGTCGGCGTACTCGATCGGCGAGGACACCTTGTACGCCTCCGGATCCAGTTCAGGCGTGTTGAGGATGTTGCTGGTGTACTCGTGGTTGTACTGCGACCAGTCGGACACCGGGCGCAGCGCCGCGCCGGCCTTGAACGTCCCCGGCGAGCGGAACAGCGCCATGAACGTCATGAAGCCGCCGTAGGAGCCGCCATAGATGCCGGCGTGGTCGCGATCGCCCTGCTTGTTCGCCGCGAGCCAGTCCAGGCCATCGAGGTAGTCCTCGAGCTCGGGATGGCCCATGTTGCGGTAGATCGCGGTGCGCCAGTCGCGGCCGTAACCCTCGGAGCCGCGGTAGTCGAGGTCGAGCACGATGTAACCGTTCTGCACCAGCAGGTTGTGGAACATCTGCTCGCGGAAGTAATTCGGGTAGCGCGCGAACACGTTCTGCAGGTAGCCGGCGCCATGCACGAACATCACGATCGGGTACTTCTTGCCCGCTTCGAGCGTCTTCGGTGCGTAGAACTTGCCCCACACCGTGCCGGCGCCGTGCCTGCTCGGTACCTGCACGTATTCGGGCTGGATCCATTCGCGTGACTTGAAAGCGTCCTTGCGCGTGTCGGTGAGCTGGCGTGCGTTGCCGCCGTCGACGCCGAGCACCGACAACTGCGCCGGCAGGTAGCTGCGCGAATGGCGCACGAGCAACTGGCGGCCATCGGGCGACAGGGCGAAATCCTCGACGCCGTCGAGGCTGGTGAGCTCGCGCACGCTGCCGCCGCGGTCGACCGCGCAGACCTCGTAGTCCCCCGGCCACTTGCGGTTGCACAGGAAATAGAAGGTCTTGCCGTCGGGCGACAGCTGCGGCGCGGACGCCTCCCACTTGCCGGAGGTCAGCGCGCGCGGCGTGCCGCCGTCGCTGAGGTACAGGTGCGAGTAGCCGCTCTGTTCCGACAGCAGCCACAGCTGGCCGTCGGGGGTCCAGCCGAAATCGTTGAAGCCCCAGTTGATCCAGGCCGGATCGGTGAGGCGATGGCGCGGCAGCAGCTTCGCGTTGGCGAGGTCGACCGTGGCGATCCAGCGGTCCTTGTTGTCGATCGCGCGGACCATCACCGCGACGCTGCGGCCGTCGTGGCTCCAGCGGATCGACGGCGGGCCGCTGTTGTCGCCGCTGGTCAGCACCTGCACGTCGCGGTTGGCCTTGAGCGGGTCCTTCTTCGCGGCCTTGCGCAGCGCGGCGAGCGGATCTTCCTTGATCCCGGGCAGGGCATCGAACTTCAGCTCGCTGACCTTGGCCGCGGCGACGTCGACCAGCCACAGCCGTTGCGGCACCGGCGCGTTGCGGCCGACGCGCGTGCGCGTTTCCTCGAATTCCTCGTAACCCGATTCGGTCACGTACTTGGGCATCTTCCCGGCCTGGCCGGCGTCGGCGTCCTTCGCGGTGGTCACCACCAGCAGCCAGCGCGCGTCGGGCGAGAGCAGGCTGTCGACGATGGTCACGTCGCTGCCGAGGTACGCCGGCCGCGGCGCGCGCGAGGGATCCGCGCTGCGCCACTGCTCCTCCTGCACGCGGGCGGCGTCGCGGCGGGCCTTGTCGTCCTGGAGCGTGCGGATCATGCGCAACTGGCGCTCGCGCAGGTCGTCGGCCTTGGGCGGCGCGCCCGGATCCTTTTCCGCCTTGACCAGCGCGGCCTGGCTGACGCCCACGCCGGCGCGCCACTGGTACCAGTCGTTGCCGACGCGAAAGACCAGGTTGCCGTCGCGGCTCCATTGCGGCAGCGCCTCGGCGGCGTCGGTGCGCGTCACCTGGGTGAGCGCGCCGCTGCGCAGGTCGCGCACGAAGATGTCGCCGCTGCGCACGAAGGCCATGCGCGCGTGCGCCATGTCGAACGCCGGATTGGCGGCATCCAGCTCGGCGCGCGCGGCGCCATCGACCTTCGTTGCGGCCCCGCCCTCGATGGACTGGCGATACGTATCGCGCACGGTCGCGCCGTCACGCTTGAGCAGGTACTGCACCTGCTTGCCGTCCCACGACCACCACGCTTGTTCGACCGGCGGGCCGATCCAATCGGGGTCGGCCATGGCTTGGTCGAGGGTCAGCGGGGTCTGGGCGAAGGCGGAAGTGGCGAGCAGCAGGGCGGCGGGAAGCGGCAGCAGTCGGCGCATGGCAAGGGCAGTTGGAAAGACCGGCGGCAGGGTAGCAGCCGTGTCCGCCGGGGACCGGGCCAAAGGTCATGAACCGCCACGGGCCGCGCCAATGCGCAGGAATGGCAAGGCGCTAGCGGGTCGCGCGCGGCGCCTCGCGCCGCGACGCGCCACCGAAACGCTGTGGCAGCGTGGTGATGATCGGCGCCAGGCCGCGGTCGGCCGGGCCGTTCAGGCGCGCGCCGTCGCGTGGGTCGAAGCGCGAGCCGTGGCAGGGGCAGTCCCAGCTGCATTCGGCCGCATTCCAGTGGACCACGCAGCCCAGGTGCGGACACACCGCCGAATGCAGGTGCAGTTCGCCCTCGTCGTCGCGCCACGCGGCGACCTTGTGCAGGCCGTTGCGCAGGATCGCCGCTTCGCCGGCGCCGATCAGGCTGCTGTCGTCGACGTCGCCACCGCTGACCAGCTCGCCGTAGTACGGCACGAAGTTGAGGTTCTCGCGCAGGTAGTCGTCGGCGGCGCGCAGCGTGCGGCGATCGGGGGCGTAGACCTCGCGCCACGGCGACGTACGGCCCTCGACCAGGTCGGCGATCAGCAGGCCGGCGATGGTGCCGTGGGTGAGGCCGTTGCCGGAATCGCCCGTGGCCACGAACACGTTGCGCGGCCGCCCGGGATTGCGGCCGATGAAGGCCAGCGCGTCGACCGGTTCGATGATCTGCCCGGACCAGCGATAGGCCACCGGCCCGGCCATCGGGAAGTACTGGCGCGTCCAGCGTTCGAGTTCGGCGAAATGGCGTTCCGGATGGTCGTCCTGGCCGACCTTGCGGTCCTCGCCGCCCACCAGCAGCCAGTCCACGCCATCGGTGCGCGCGGTGCGGATGTAGTGGTACGGGTCCAGCGTGTCCCACAGCAACGCGTCGGGCACGGCGCCGCTGCCGATGCGCAGGGCGATTACGTAACTGCGGTAGGCGGCCTGCTTGGTGTGCAGCACCAGGCGGTCGTTGAACGGCACGTGGGTGGCGACCACCACCGCCTCGCAGTCGATGCGCAGGCCGTCGCGCGTCATCACATGCGCCTCCTGGCCGCCCTCGACGTGGACGGCGCTGGCCCGGTACAGGCGCCCGCCGGCGGCTTCGATGGCGCGCGCCAGGCCGGCCACGTAATGCAGCACATGGAACTGCGCCTGCTTGCGGAAGCGCAGCGCGTCGCCGAACTCCGCCAGCGCGCCCGGTGCGCCCGGCACGCGCTCGCAATCCAGGCCGGCGCGGATCGCCGCGTGGTATTCGCGGTCGAGGATGCCGGCACGCGCGTCGCCGACGCCCTGTACCAGGTAGCCGTCCACGCGGGCGAAACCGCAGTCGATGCGCTCGACGGTGCAGATCGCCTCGATCATGTCGATCGCGGCGCCGTGGCTCTGCGCCACCAGCCGCGCGCGCGCCGGACCGTGCAGCTGTTCGAGCTCGAAGTAGCGGTCGTCCAGTGCATTGCACAGGTGCCCGGTGGTGCGCGCGGTCTGGCCGCCGCGCAGGCCGCGCTCGTCGATCACCACCACGTCCTTGCCGATCGCGGCGAGGCGGTAGGCGGTGGTGAGCCCGGCGATGCCGGCGCCGATCACGCACACCTGCGCGCGTTGCGAGGCGGTGAGGGGCGCCAGTTCCGGCGCCGTCGCCGTGTCCATCCACAGCGAGATGCTGCCGCCATCGAAGCCAATGTCGAGCGACATGCCGCACTCCTTCGCCCACGGTGCGCAGACCGATGTGGAAAGCGTGCGCGCGCATGGGTGAATCCGGCGTCCATGCGCCGTGGCCCGCCGGGAAGGGCCGGCCGGGGCTGCTCCGGTTTCCCGCGAGCGCATCTGCGCCTGTTCGCGACCGCGATCGCGGCGCAGAATATGCAGCCGCGGCGCACCCCACGTGCCGCGGAGGCGTCGCGTGGATGCATTGCTGCTCTCGCGGATCCAGTTCGGATTCGTCATCTCCTGCCACATCCTGTTCCCGGCCTTCACCATCGGCCTCGCCAGCTGGCTGGCGTTCCTCGAATTCCGCTGGCTGCGCACGCGCGATCCGGTCTGGCGCGACCTCTACTTCTTCTGGCTCAAGGTCTTCGCCGTGTCCTTCGGCATGGGCGTGGTGTCCGGCATCGTCATGAGCTTCCAGTTCGGCACCAACTGGGCGGTGCTGAGCGAGAAGGCGGGCAACATCCTCGGGCCGCTGCTGTCGTACGAGGTGCTGACCGCGTTCTTCCTCGAGGCCACCTTCCTCGGCGTGATGCTGTTCGGCGCCAGGCGCGTTTCCGACAAGCTGCATTTCTTCGCCACCTGCATGGTCGCGCTGGGCACCTTGATCTCGACGTTCTGGATCATCTCGGCGAACAGCTGGATGCAGACGCCGCAGGGCTACACGCTCACCGCCGACGGCGTGTTCGAGCCGGCGAGCTGGTGGGCGATCGTGTTCAATCCGTCGTTCCCGTTCCGCCTCGCGCACATGGTGCTGGCGGCGTTCATCACCACCTGCTTCGTGATCGGCGGCGTCAGCGCCGGCTACCTGCGCCGCGGCGTGCATCTCGATGCCGCCCGCAGGATGCTCAAGCTCGCGGTGGTGTTCGCGGCGATCGCGGTGCCGGTGCAGATCTCCGTCGGCGACCAGCACGGCCTCAACGTCGGCGAGCACCAGCCGATCAAGCTGGCGGCGATGGAAGGGCACTGGGAGCAGGGCGCCAAGGGCGCGGGCGTGCCGCTGGTCCTGTTCGCGCTGCCCAACCAGCAGGCCGAGCGCAACGACTACGAGCTCGCGGTGCCCCGGCTCGGCAGCCTGATCCTCACCCATTCGCTCGATGGCGAGATCCAGCCGCTCAAGGCGGTGCCGGCCGACGAACGTCCGCCGGTGGCGCCGGTGTTCTTCGCCTTCCGCGCGATGGTCGGGCTCGGCACGCTGATGCTGGTGGTGGTGCTGGCTTCGCTGTGGCAATGGCGACGCCGGCGCCTGTACGACACGGCCTGGCTGTTGAACGGCTGGCGCGCGATGACGCTGAGCGGTTTCGTCGCGCTGCTCGCCGGCTGGTACGTGGTGGAAATCGGCCGCCAGCCCTACGTGGTGTACGGGCTGCTACGCACGGCGCAGGCGGTTACGCCCACGCTCGCGCCCGGCAGCGTGCTGGCGTCGCTGCTGGTGTTCGCCGCGGTGTATGTCACCGTGTTCGGCGCCGGCATCTGGTACCTGCTCAAGCTGATCCGCAAGGGCCCGCAGCCGCACGAACCGATGCCCGCGAGCGACGGCGGCGAGCGCACCCCGGCGCGGCCGCTGTCGGTGGGCAACGTCACTCCCACCGACGCCACGCCGGAGCGCGCGCCATGAACTGGGTGACCGTATTGCCGGTGATCTGGTTCGGCGTGATCGGCTTTGGCGTGCTGATGTACGTGCTGCTCGACGGCTTCGTCCTCGGCCTGGGCATCCTCGCGCCGTTCGCGGAGGACGAGCACCAGCTCGACCACATGATGAACACCGCCGCGCCGATCTGGGACGGCAACGAGACCTGGCTGGTGCTCGGCGGCGCCGGCCTGCTCGCGGCGTTCCCCAAGGCGTACGCGGTGGTGCTGTCCGCGCTGTACCTGCCGGTGCTGCTGATGCTGATCGCGCTGGTGTTCCGCGGCGTCGCCTTCGAGTTCCGCTTCAAGGCGACGCGCGGGAAGCCCGCGTGGGGCGCGGCGTTCGCGCTGGGCTCGATGTTCGCCGCGTTCGCGCAGGGCGTGATCCTCGGGGCGCTGGTCGAGGGCATGCCGCTGCAGGGCGGCAAGTACGTCGGTGGTGCGTTCGGCTGGTTCAGCCCGTTCTCCATGCTGACCGGCGTCGCGGTCGTGTTCGGCTATGCGCTGCTCGGCAGCACCTGGCTGATCCTCAAGACCGAGGGCCGCATGCAGGCGATCGCGCGCACGCTGACGCGGCCGCTGGTGCTGGTGGTGGTCGCGTTCATGGGCCTGGTGAGCGCGTGGCTGCCGTTCCTGGACTCGCGGATCATGGCGCGCTGGTTCGAAGGCGGGAATTTCTGGTGGCTGGCGCCGGTGCCGCTGCTTGCGCTGCTCAATGCGTTCGCGCTTTGGCAGGCGGTGATGCGGCAGGGACGCGACGCGGCGCCGTTCGTGCTGACGCTGTGCTTCTTCGCGCTCGGCTTCGCCGGCCTGGTGCTGGGGATCTGGCCCAACATCGTGCCGCCGAACATGACGATCTGGGACGCGGCGTCGCCGCCGTCGTCGCAGGGGTTCGTCGCGGTGGGCCTGGTCGTGCTGCTGCCGGCGATCCTGGGTTACACGTGGTGGTCGTACAGCGTGTTCAAGGGCAAGGTCGCGGCGGACGCCGGTTACCACTGAGCGCGGGGCCGGCTGCGAACGCCCTGAAAAAATGCCTGAACGCGCGTTGCCCGCACGGTTGGGGCGGTTATGCTGTGTCCGTTGTCACGCGGCGAGTCCGTCCCCCGATCGCATGCAAGCCTACGTCTACAAGAGCCTCCGCAAAGCCGACACCTACGTGTACCTGCGCGCCCGCGACGATTTCGCGCGCCTGCCCGAACCACTGCGCTCGCAGCTGGGCAACCTGCAGTTCGTGCTGGAACTGGCGCTGACGCCGGAGCGCAAGCTCGCCCGCGAAGACGTGGCCGTAGTGCGCGAGAACCTCGCCGCGCGCGGCTTCCACCTGCAATTCCCGCCGACGGTCGAGGACCCGATGACCGAGGACTGGGGTACCGATGCCTGAGGCCACGACGGCGACGCCCGACGCACCCGCTGCGGCCGATGCGCCTGCTGCGCCGGTCGCACCGCCCCGCGCGCCGGGGCGGGGCTTGACCTGGATGGCGCTGGCGGCGGGTGTCGTGCTCGCGGCCGTGTCCGGTCTGGGCGGCGTGGCGGCGATCGCCGCCGTGCTGGCGCAACCGGCCTTCGCCCTGGCCATCGCGCAGTGGCGCGGCCGCGGGCTCGTGGAACCGCGCGCGCTGCTGCAGGAAGGCGGCCGGCTGGCCCTGCTGTGGGGCGCGGCGGCCGTGGTCGCCCTGGTCGTGCTCGCCTGGCCGCTCGCGGCGCTGGTCGCGGGCGGCTCGCTGACCGCGGCGCTCGGCCTGAGCCTGGTGGCCGGCCTGCTCCTGCTGGGGCTGTGGCGCCTGTGGCCGCTGTGGCATGGGATGGAAACCGAAGGCGGCGAACCAGCGCGGCACTGGCAGGAACTGGGCGAACTCGATGCCGGTGCCTGGCGCGGGCTTGGCGTGGCGGCGATCGTCGCGATCCTGCTGGGAACAGTCGTCCTGCTCGCCTGGCCCGCGCTGCTCGCGGCGCCGGCCCGCTGGTCGCTGGCGGCCGGCCTGGCGCTGGCGTCGCCGTTGCTGCACTGGCTGCTGCAACGCACCGCGCCCGCCGACGCCCTGCCCGACGCCGCCGACGTCATCGATGCCGAGACCGAGAGCGCCGGCGAAGTGCCGCTCGGCGAGCTGCCGCTGGAAACCGAACTGTATTCGGCCGCGCGCGCCGGCCGCGTCGAACAGGCGCTGCAGCTGATCGACGCGGGCGCCGACGTGCACGCGCCGCCGCCGCAGGAGGAGCGCGACCAGCGCAGCCTCGCCGTGCTCGCCGCCGTGCTGCCCGACCTGCGCCTGCTGCGCGCGCTGATCGCCCACGGCGTCGACCTCAATGCCGCGCATGCGGGCATGACGCCGCTGCTCGCCGCCACCCGCGACAGCTGGCACGGCCGTCCCGATGCGGTGATGACCCTGCTCGCCAACGGCGCCGACCCGCGTGCGGTCGACCATGACGGCAACACCGCACTGCACCACGCCGCGCGCAGTTCCGATCCGGGCGTGGCCGCGCTGCTGCGCGATGCCGCCGCGGAAATCGACGTGCTCAACGTCGACGGACTTTCGCCGCTGGGCGTCGCCTGCGCCGCGGGCAACTGGCGGCTGGCGAAGTTCCTGCTCGAGCGCGGCGCCAAGCCCGAACCCAAGGGCGGCCAGCCGGCGCTGCTCGCCGCCGCCGGCACCGAGGAAGACGATGCCGCCGGCGTGCAGCTGCTGCTGAAGCAGAAGGCCAAGGTCGATGCGCGCGACGCGCACGGCCGCAGCGCCCTGCACGAGGCCGCCTACGCCGGCCACGGCGAGATCGTCGAAGCCCTGCTGGCGGCCGGCGCCGATGCCGCCGCGGCCGATCGCCTCGCCCGCACGCCGGTGCTGGAAGCCGCGCGCGGCGGCCGCCTCGCGGTGCTCGAGCGCCTCCTCGCGCAACTGCCCAAGGGCGGCGTCACCGAAGCCGCCGCGGTGGATGCGCACGGACGCGGCGCGCTGATGCTCGCGGCGATGTCGGAGAACGCCACGCCCGCGCTGATCGAACGCCTGCTGTCGCTGGGCCTGGATCCCGACGCGCGCGACTTCGACGACAAGCGCGCCATCGACCGCGCCGCCGAAGCGGGCCGCTGGGCGCTGGTGGCCGCGCTCGACCGCGCTTATCCGCTGCCCTCGGCGGTGAGCGATGCCGCCGAGTCGGCCGATGCGCCGCTGCCCGATCGCGCGCCGGCCGCGCTGCTGCGCGAAGGCCTGCACGAGCGTCGCGGCGGCGAACTCAGCGGCCTGGCGCAGTTGCTCAGCCCGGCCGAACTGGGCGCGCTGCTGCACGACGAGCCGCCCGCGCCGAGCGCGGAGCAGGTCGAACGCCTGCTGCTGTGGGGCGCCGATGCGCAGGTGCGCGATGCGCACGGCGACACCCCGCTGTTCGCATTGCTCACCCGCGGCCCGTCCGCGTTGCCGGCATTGCAGGCGCTGCTGCGCCGCGGCGTGTCGCCCGCCGGCAGCGGCGGCCTCGCCCGTTTCCTCGCGGCGTGCTCGGCCAGCGAACAGGCCGCGCGCGGACTCGAATACTTCGCCCTCGACCTGCTCGAGCGTGGCGCCGATCCGTTCGCGCCGTCGCCCGCGGGCGATCCGCCACTGGCGCTGGCGGTGCGCCTGGGCTGGTCGCGCCTGGTCGATCGCCTGCTCGCGATCGGCGTCAGCCTGGACGGCCGCGACAGCCACGGCATGAGCGCGCTGCACCTGGCCGCCGCCCTCGGCCGCGAGGCGATGCTGAAGCGTCTGGTGGCGCAGGGCGCCGCTCCCGACCTGCTCGCGGCCGACGGCCAGACTCCATTGGGCGTGGCGCTGTCCTCGGGCCGCCGCGATCTCGCCGACTGGCTGGACTGGCGCGGCTGGCCGCTGCCGAAGCGCCCGTTGCGCGCGCCGGACGTGCCGGCCGCGGCGATCGTCGGCGATGCCGACGCGGTGCGGCGCCTGCTCGACCTCGGCCTGCCGGTCGATGCGGCCGACAGCCAGGGTTGCAGCGCATTGCTGCGTGCCGCCGGCGGTGGCCATCGCGCGGTGGTCGACCTGCTGCTGGCGCGCGGCGCCGATCCGCAACTGGCGGCCAATTCCGGTGCCACCCCGTTGTCGGCGGCGGTGAGCATGCGCCACGTCGAAGTGGTCGACCGCCTGATCGCGGCCGGCGTGTCGCTCGAACAGCGCCTGCCGGGCGAACTGACCGTGCTGATGGTCGCCTGCGCGCTCGGCCTGCCCGACATGGCCGCGCGCCTGCTCTCGGCCGGCGCGAACGTGCATGCCACCGACGCGCAGGGCCGCACCGCGCTGCATTGCGCGGCGATGTTCGGCTTCACCGCGCGCGAGCGTGCGCGCCTGGTCGCGCTGCTCGACACCCTGCTGCTGGCCGGCGCCGAAGCCGACCTGCCGGCCGCCGGCGCCACGCCGCTGTTGCTGCTGCTCGGTGCGCGTGCGGAGCCGGGCTCGGCCGCGGACGAGGACGTGCTGATGGCCGGCATCGACCAGCTGCTCGACCACGACGCGCGCCTGGACGCGCAGGATCCACGCGGCTTCGGCCCGCTGCACCTGGCCGCGCTGCACGGGCTGATGCGCATGGTGCTGAAGCTGCTGCGCGCCGGCGCCGATCCCTCGCAGCGCGACTCGCTCAACCGCACGCCGCGCGAGATCGCGGTGATGCGCGGCTTCGTCGACATCGCCGCGGAACTGGCACCGGTACCGGTGGCGCCGGGCCAGGATGTGTCGATGGCGCGCTTCCTGCGCGATCGCTGAATCCCGAAGCGCCGGCTAGCTGCCGGCGCTTGCGCCCTCACGGCCGCTGCGGCTGGCGACGATGTCGCCGAGCACGCCTTCGCCCGCGTCGGCGTTGAGCAGGTCTTCCAGTTCGCGTCGCGCTTCCTGCACGGTCTGCTTGAGCGCGTCCTCGTCGTCGCGCACCTGGTACTGCGCGTGCAGCAGGCGCTCGTCGTGTTCGTGGAAGCGCTGCGCATGCAGGCGCGCGGTTTCCGCCGGCACGCCCAGCTCCACCAGCACCTGCTCGCCCAGCTTGAGGCTGGAATAGAAGGTCTCGCGCATCACCTTGGCGCCCAGGTCCATCAGGTCCCAGGCGTGGCGGCGGTCGCGGGCGCGCGCGTACACGGTGGCCTCGGGATACAGGCGGCGGATCACTTCAACCGTGCGCATGTTGGCCTCCTGGTTGTCGATCGCCACCACGAACACCCTCACCCCGGCCGCGCCGGCCGACCGCAGCAGGTCGGGCTTGGCCGGATCGCCGTAGTAGATGACGTTGCCGAAGCGCCGCGAGAAGTCGACCTGCTCGATGTCGTTCTCGATGACGATGAACGGCGTGCGGTGCGCGGCGAGCAGGCGCGCGACGATCTGGCCGAAGCGGCCGAAGCCGGCGATCAGCACCTGCGGGTGGCCATCGGGGATCGCGTCGAAGGCGCGCTTGGGTTTCGCCACCGGATGTGCCGCCAGCAGCCGTGAGACCGCGATCACCAGCACCGGCGTCAGCGCCATCGAAACGCCGACGGCGGCGACCAGGCGGTCGCGCAGCGCGTTGTCGAATACCCCGGCCTTCACCGCTTCGCCGAACACCACGAAGGCGAACTCGCCGCCGAGCGCGAGCACGGCGGCCAGCTGCAGCGCCTCGCGCCGGTTGAGGCCGCCCGGACGCCAGCCGACGGCGAGCAGCAGCACGAACTTGATGGTCATGAAGCCCAGCACGATCGCCGCGATCAGCAGCGGCTCGGCGAGCACGCGCTGCACGTCGATGCTCATGCCCACGGCCATGAAGAACAGGCCGAGCAGCAGGCCCTTGAACGGATCCACCTGCGACTCGAGTTCGTGCCGGTATTCGGAGTCGGCCAGCAGCACGCCGGCCAGGAACGCGCCGAGGCCGGCGGACAGGCCGGCCAGTTCCATCACCCAGGCCGCGCCCAGCACCGTGAGCAGCGCGGCGCCGGTGAACACTTCCGGCATCCGTGTGCGCGCGACCACGCGGAACAGGTGCCGCAGCACGATGCGGCCGCCGAGCACCACCACCGCGATCGCCACTACGGCCTTGAGCACGGCCAACCCGATCGATTCGCCGCCCTGCGCGTGCGCGTGGCCCAGCAGCGGGATCGCCGCGAGCAGCGGGATCGCCGCGAGGTCCTGGAACAGCAGGATCGCGAAGGCGAGGCGGCCGTGTTCGCTGGCGAGCGCCTTGCGCTCCGACAGCAGCTGCAGGCCGACCGCGGTCGACGAGAGCGCCAGGCCCAGCCCGGCCACCAGCGCGGCCTTCCAGTCGAAGGCGCTGAGCAGCGTCGCATCGCCGAGCAGGCTCGCGCCGAGCATCGCGGCGAAGGCCAGCGCCAATCCGCTCAGCAGCACCTGCAGGCCGCCGGCGCCGAACACCGGCTTGCGCATGACGCGCAGGCGCGATGGCGACAGTTCCAGGCCGATCACGAACAGCATCATGACCACGCCGATCTCCGAGGCGGTCAGCACGCGGTCGGCGTTGCGGATCACGCCGATGCCGTGCGGGCCCAGCGCGACGCCGGCCGCGAGGTAACCCAGCACCGCGCCCAGGCCGAAGCGCCGGAACACCGGCACCGCGATCACCGCGGCCAGCAGGAAGACCAACGCGAGTTCGAGCCCACCGCTGTGCATGCTGCACCTCCGTTGCGGGGATTATGCGGCCCCGGCTGGCCATGCTTCCGCTCCGCGCGGAGGCAGCGCGGCCATGGGGACGCGCAGGGCAGTGCCGCGGGCCTTGCTGGTTCCGACCGGTGCCGCCGCGTTCGCGTGGCGGGCGATTGCGGCGAACACGCACTGGCCGGGTGCGGCAACCTCGGCCAGAATCCGGCCCTGCCTGCGTGGTTTGCGTCGGCCTGACATCTTCCCTTCCGAGCCGCCCATGCAGCCCAACGGTCTTTCCTTCCACCATCCCATCGCGTTCTGGTTCGGTTGCCTGCTGATCGTGGGGGGCGTGTTCTCGCATGCGCCCATGTTCCTGATGGGGCAATACACGCACTGGCAGATGGTCGGCATGCCCATGGACCGCTGGATGCTCGCGGGCATGGCCGCGATTCCGGTGGGCCTGGCATTCGCCGCCTACGGGCTGATGCCCCGGCTGGCGCAGATGCAGCAGGCGCTGCACGGCGACGCCCGCCACCTGCACTTCCACGTTGCCGATGGCGTGCCGCTCAACATCGAACATTGGAAACTCGTCGGCGTGCTGGTGGTTGCCTTGGCCGTGGACGTGATGAAGCCTGCGACGCTCGGCTTCGTGATGCCGGGCATGAGCAGCGAGTACCAGATCCCCAAGCCGACGGCGAGCCTGCTCGCGCTGGTTGCATTGACCGGCACGACCGTTGGATCAGTGGTGTGGGGGCGGGTCGCGGATTCCTTCGGGCGGCGTGCCGCGATCCTGCTGGGCGCGCTGATGTTCATGGGCACGGCCATCTGCGGTGCCATGCCTGCGTTCGGCTGGAACCTGGCGATGTGTTTCCTGATGGGCGCATCGGCCGGCGGCCTGCTACCAATCACCTTCACCCTGATGGCTGAAACCGTGCCGGCCGCGCACCGCGGCTGGCTGCTGGTTGCGCTGGGCGGCATCGGCACTTCCGCCGGCTACCTGCTCGCCGCGGGGGCCGCGGCCATGCTCGAGCCGATGTTCAGCTGGCGCGTGCTGTGGCTGCTCGGTCTCCCGACCGGCGCCATCATCCTGGTGCTGTACCGCTTCATTCCCGAATCGCCACGCTTCCTGTCCAACGCGGGCCTGGGCGACCAGGCCCGCGCGGTGCTGCGCAAGTTCTCCGGGGCTTCCGCCGACGCGGTCGAGCTGGACGACGCGCAGCACCCGGGCGCACCGAAGATCGACGACCAGCATCCCGTCGCGGGTGCGCGCCAGCTGTTGCGCGGACGCCACGCATCGATCACGTGGGGATTGCTGGTGTGCGGGCTCGCCTGGGGCCTGGCGAATTTCGGCTTCCTGCTGTGGCTGCCCGTCAACCTGACCCAACTCGGCGTCGACCCCAAGGCGGCCAGCACCCTGCTGGCGAAGTCGGCGCTCTATGCGCTGCCGGGCATCGCGCTGGTGATCTGGCTCTACCATAGCTGGAGCAGCTTCAAGTCGCTGGTGGTGTTCATCGGCTTCACCACGCTCTCGCTGCTCGCCTTCTTCGCGATGGGCGCCCTGCAGTTGCGATCCGAAGCGCTGACCGTGGTGGCGACGGCGGCGCTGCTGATCAGCATCAGCGGGGTGATCGCGATGCTGATCCCGTACGCGGCAGAGATCTATCCGGTGCATCTGCGTGGCACGGGATCGGGCGTCATCGCAGCCAGTTCCAAGTTCGGCGGCATCCTCGGCGCGGGACTGGGCGTGCTCGGCTTCTTCGGCCACTTCGCCTGGTCCGCGCTGCTGATCGCGGTGCCGATGGCGCTGTCTGGGGTGATGCTCCTGCGCAGTGGCATCGAAACGCGCGGCCACGGACTGGAGGACATCCAGGAAGCGCTGTCCCGGTAGGCGGCAACGCGGGTGAATGGCCCGAATCCCGCGGCGCGCTGTAATCGTTTGCAGCATCTGCGTGGACAACCGCAGTATTAGGCTGTCCGGATGCCCCCTACCGCCCCTGCGATGCGCACGCCTGCCTCCCTGCTGGTGATCTTCGGCGCCACCGGCGACCTGGCGCAGCGGATGCTGTTTCCGTCGCTGTACGGCCTGCAGGCCGATGGCCTGATGCCGGCGGCGATGCGCATCCTCGGCACCGGCCGCACCGAGATCGACGCGGCCGGTTTCCGGGCCCAGGTCGGCGAGGCGATCCGCCGGAACGTGATGGCCGGCGAATGCAACGAGGCCACGCTGCAGGCGCTGCTCGAACGCATCGACTACCAGGCCGCCGATACCGGCGAGGCGGCCTCGCTGGAACAACTCGGCGCGCGCATCCGCGCGATGCGCGGCGAAGCCGCGGGCGACGTCGTCTACCACCTGAGCACCGCGCCGCGCTTCTACGCGCCGATCTGCGAGGCGCTGGGACGCATGGGCCTGGCCGGCGACGGCACCCGGGTGATGCTGGAAAAGCCGATCGGCCACGACCTCGCCAGCGCGACCGCGATCAACGACGGTGTCACCCGCTTCTTCGACGAGGACCGGGTGTTCCGCGTCGACCACTACCTGGGCAAGGAAGGCGTGCAGAACCTGCTCGCGCTGCGCTTCGGCAACGCGCTGTTCGAGCCGCTGTGGGACGCGCGCCACATCCAGCACGTGCAGATCACCGTCGCCGAGACCGTCGGTGTCGAAGGGCGCGGGGATTACTACGACCATTCCGGCGCCATGCGCGACATGGTGCAGAACCACATGCTGCAGCTGCTGTGCCTGACCGCGATGGAGCCGCCCGCGCACTTCGAACCGTCGGCGGTGCGCAACGAGAAGATCAAGGTGCTGCAGTCGCTGCGCCCGATCGGCCGCAACGACGTGCTGACCGAGACGGTGGCCGGGCAGTACACCGCCGGCGCGGTCGCCGGCCAGGTGGCGCCGGGCTACCTCGATGAGCTGGGGCGGCCCAGCCGCACCGAGACCTTCGTGGCCCTGCGCGCCCACGTCGACAACTGGCGCTGGTCGGGCGTGCCGTTCTACCTGCGCACCGGCAAGCGCATGCCGGCGCGCAGCACCGAGATCCACCTGCAGTTCCGCGCCGTGCCGCATTCGATCTTCACCGGCGCGCACCTCGAGCCCAACGCGCTCACCATCCGGCTGCAGCCGGACGAGCGCATCGAGCTCAAGCTGATGAGCAAGACGCCGGGCCTGGACCGCGGCGGCGTGCGTTTGTCGCGGGTCGGGCTCGACCTGGACATGCACGAGGAATTCGCCGCGATCCGCCGCCGCCCCGCGTACGAGCGGCTGTACCTGGACGCGATCGAAGGCAACGGCACGCTGTTCGTGCGCCGCGACGAGACCGAAGCGGCGTGGCAATGGATCGACGCGATCTACGACGGCTGGCGCCACGCCGACGTGACGCCGCGCCCGTACCCTGCGGGCACGTGGGGTCCGGCCGCCGCGGTGGCGATGGCGGAACGGCACGGCCACAGCTGGCGCGACTGAAACGCATGGCGGCCACCACCTGCGGGAGTGCGGAGATGGGCTGGATCGAACATCGCTACCCGGATGCCGACGCGCTCGCCGCGGCGCTCGCCGCGCGCCTGGAGGACATCCTGCGCGAAGCGATCGCCTCGCGCGGGCACGCGCTGCTCGCGCTGGCCGGCGGACGCACGCCGTTCCCGGCCTACCGCGCCCTGGCCGCGCGTCCGCTGGAGTGGCGCAAGGTCGTGCTGATGCCCACCGACGAGCGCTGCGTGCCGCACGAGCATCCCGCCTGCAACCTGCGCGAGATGCGCGCGGCCTTTGCGCCGGCGGACGGCGTGCGTTTCGCCTCGCTCACCGTCGACGACGGCGATCCGGGGCGTTCGGCCGTACACGCGGTCACGCTGCTGTCGCAGCACGCCGGCGCGTTCGACGCGGTGGTGCTGGGGATGGGCAACGATGCGCATACGGCTTCGCTGTTCCCCGGGGCCAGCAACCTCGCCGCCGCGGTCGATCCGCTGACGACGGTCGACGCGTGCCGCATCGACCCCGTGCCGTTGCCGCCGGAAGCGCCGTTTCCACGCATCACCCTGACGGTGCCGCGGCTGCTGCGCACCCGCAGCATCCACCTGGCGCTCACCGGCACCGGCAAGCTCGCCGTGCTGCGCCAGGCGCAGGCCGCGCGGGATCCGCTACGCCATCCGGTCGCCGCGATCCTGCAGGAGGCGCCCACCGTGCATGCGCCCGCCGTGCACATCCACTGGAGCGAATGATGTCGCTGCATCCCGTTACCGAACGCGTCACCCGCCGCATCGCCGAGCGCAGCCACGCCACCCGCGCCGACTACCTCGCGCGCATGCAGGCCGCGCGCGAATCCGCGCCCGCGCGCACGCGCCTGAGCTGCGGCAACCTGGCCCACGGTTTCGCCGCCGCCGGCGAGGACAAGCCGCGCCTGCGCGGCGCGCGCGGCGGCAACCTCGGCATCGTCACCGCCTACAACGACATGCTCTCGGCGCACCAGCCGTACGAGCCGTATCCGGCGCTGATCCGCATGGCCGCGCGCAACGCCGGCGGCAGCGCGCAGGTCGCCGGCGGCGTGCCGGCGATGTGCGACGGCGTCACCCAGGGCCGCACCGGGATGGAGCTGTCGCTGTTCTCGCGCGACACCATCGCGCTGGCCACCGCCGTGTCGCTCTCGCACGACATGTTCGATGCGGTGCTGTGCCTGGGCATCTGCGACAAGATCGTGCCGGGCCTGCTGATCGGCGCGCTGAGTTTCGGCCACCTGCCGGTGGTGTTCGTGCCCGGCGGGCCGATGCCCTCGGGCCTGCCGAACAAGGAGAAGGCCGCGGTGCGCCAGCGCTACGCCGAAGGCAAGGCCACGCGCGAGGAACTGCTGGAGGCCGAAGCGGCCTCGTACCACTCGCCGGGCACGTGCACCTTCTACGGCACCGCCAATTCCAACCAGATGCTGATGGAGGTGATGGGCCTGCACCTGCCCGGCAGCGCCTTCGTCAACCCGCACACCGCGCTGCGCGATGCGCTGACGGTGGCGGCGACCGAGCAGGCGCTGCGCATCACCGCGCTCGCCGATTCGCCGCAGGACTACCGGCCGCTGGCGGAAACCATCGACGAGAAGGCGATCGTCAATGCGATGGCCGGGCTCGCCGCGACCGGCGGCTCCACCAACCACGCGCTGCACCTGGTGGCGATCGCGCGCGCGGCCGGGTTGATCATCGACTGGGACGACCTCGACGAACTGTCGCGGGTGACCCCGCTGCTGGCGCGCGTGTACCCCAACGGCAGCGCCGACGTGAACCACTTCCACGCCGCCGGCGGCATCGGCTTCGTCATCCGCGAACTGCTCGATGCCGGCCTGATGCACGCCGACATCCGCTGCGTGCACGGCGGCGACCTGCGCCAGCAGCAGATGGAGCCCTGGCTCGACGGCACCACGTTGCGCTGGCGCGATCCGCCGGCGCTGTCGCGCGATCCGACCATCGTGCGCCCCGCCGCCGAACCGTTCGACAGCGAAGGCGGCCTGCGCCGCCTGCAGGGCAACCTCGGCCGCGCCGTCGCCAAGGTCTCGGCGGTGGCGCCGGAGTACCGCGCGATCACCGCGCCGGCGCGCGTGTTCGACACCCAGGACGGCTTGCTCGATGCGTTCAAGGCGGGCGGATTGCAGGGCGATTTCGTCGCCGTGGTGCGCGGGCAGGGCCCGCGCGCCAACGGCATGCCGGAGCTGCACAAGCTGACCCCGACCCTGGCGGTGCTGCAGGACCGTGGCCAGCGCATCGCGCTGCTCACCGACGGACGCATGTCCGGCGCTTCGGGCAAGGTGCTCGCGGCGATCCACGTCTCGCCGGAGGCCGCCGATGCCGGCGCGATCGCGCGGATCCGCGACGGCGACACCATCCGCATCGACGCCGACACCGGCACCATGGACGCGCTGGTCGATGCCGGCGAATGGAACGCGCGCGCACCCGCGTCCGCACCGCTGCAGGCCAACCGCACGGGACTGGGACGCGAACTGTTCGCGCTGATGCGCACGCAGGTCGGCACGGCCGAGCAGGGCGCGTGCAGCCTGTTCGTCACGGAGGACCCATGAACCACGCCCCGCGCACGCTCGCGCTGATCGCCGATGTCGGCGGCACCAATGCGCGCTTCGCCCTGACCGATCCGGCCACCGCAGCGCCGGAGATCATCGAACCGCGCGCGCTGGCCACGGCGGACTTCGCCAGCCTGCAGCACGCGGCCGAGCATTACCTCACCGAAGTCGGCGCCAACCCCGACTGCGCGGCGATCGCGGTCGCCAGTCCGGTGCACGGCGAGGAGATCCGCCTGACCAACCGCGCGTGGTCGTTCACCCGCGGCGAACTCAAGCAGGCGCTGGGCCTGCGCCGGCTGTCGGTGATCAACGATTTCGGCGCGGTGTCGTGGGCGGTGCCCGCGCTGCAACCGCACGAATACGTGACCCTGCACGGCCGCGATGACGCGCCGCTGCGGGGCCCGGTCAGCGTCATTGGCCCCGGCACCGGCCTGGGCGTGGCCCTGCTGGTCGGCGACGCGCAACGCGGCTGGAACGTGGTCGAAACCGAAGGCGGCCACGTCAGCTTCGCGCCGCTGGGCGACGAGGAGCTGCTGATCGCGCGCTGGCTGACGGCGCGCTTCGGCCGCGTCTCCACCGAACGCGTGCTGTGCGGCGCCGGCCTGTCGCACATCGATGCGATCCTGCGCAGCAACGGCACCGCGCCGCACGATGTCGCGTTGCGCGATCCCGCCGAGATCGTGGCGGCGGCGCTGGAAGGCCACGACGTCGCCGCGCGTCGCGCGCTCGCGCGGTTCTGCGCGGTGCTCGGCAGCGTCGTCGGCGACGCCGGGCTGATCCACGGCGCGCGCACGGTGATGATCGCCGGCGGCATGGTGCCGCGCTTCATTCCGTTCCTGCGCAGCAGCGCGTTCCGCGAGCGCTTCCTCGCCAAGGGCCGCTTCGTCGCCTACCTGGAATCGATGACGATCCGCGTCATCACCCATCCCCATCCCGGCCTGCTCGGTGCGGCGGTCGCCGCGCGCGCGGCCCTGTCCGCGGAGCCGACGCCATGAGCAATCCGATGGAACTGCACGCGCACCGCATCGACCAGGTGCTGGCGCGCGCGCCGGTGGTGCCGGTGCTGAGCATCGCCCGGGTCGAGGACGCGGTGCCGCTGGCGCGCGCGCTGGTCGACGGAGGCCTGCCGGTGCTGGAAGTGACCCTGCGCACCGAAGCCGCGATCGGTGCGATCCGCGCGATCCGCGAGCACGTGCCGGAAGCGGCCGTGGGCGCGGGCACCGTGCTCAACGCGCGCGACCTGTCCGCCGTGGAGGCGGCCGGCGCGGGCTTCGCGATCTCGCCCGGTGCGACCGATGCGCTGTACGCCGCCGCGAGCGACGCGCGCATCCCGCTGCTGCCCGGCATCGCCACCGCGAGCGAGCTGATGCACGGCCTGGAGCTGGGCTACCAGCGCTTCAAGTTCTTCCCCGCCGAATCCAGCGGCGGCATCGGCGCGCTGAAGGCATTCGCCGGGCCATTCGCGCAGGCGAAGTTCTGCCCGACCGGCGGCATCGATCCCGCCCGGGCTCCCGCCTACCTGGCGCTGCCGAACGTGATCACCGTCGGCGGTTCGTGGATGGTGCCGGCCGACGCGCTGGCGAAGGGAGACTGGGCGCGCATCGCCGGCCTCGCGCGCGAAGCGGCGGCGCTGCGTACGCGCTGATCCGGATTGCGCGCTTGGAGGCGGATGCGGTAGCAGCGCGTTGCGGCGCGTTCATTGATATCGCGCGTGAGTCTACGCGCGGCGCGGTTCGCTGCGCTGCGCTTATCCGGGCTACGTCGCTGATTCGGATTCCGCGCTTCGAGCTTGATGTCCTGGCAGCCGGCGAATGCAGCGCGCTGCGGCGCGTTCATTGATTTCGCACGTGAGTCTTCCCGCGGCGCGGTGCGCTGCGCTTATCCGGGCTACGTCACTGATCCGGATTCCGCGCTTCGAGCTTGATGTCCTGGCAGCTGGCGAATGCAGCGCGCTGCGGCGCGTTCATCGATATCGCGCCTGAGGCCGATCGCGGCGCGGCGCCACAAAGAAAAAGCCCTTGCCGGGGAGAGACCGGCAAGGGCTGGTGTCCAGCGGAGGCCCGTGCTTAGAACTTGTAATTGACGCCGAACAGGTACGTGCGGCCGTACTCGAAGAACTCACGCGGACGACCGTCGGTGAATTCCGAGCGGAACGGCTCGTTCTCGATGTTGTTCACCTGCAACAGCAGCGACAGGTTCTCGAGCGGGCCGGACTGGAAGGCATAACCCAGCTGCACGTCCGTCACCTTTTCGCCCTGGAACGCCTTCAGCGCCCGGTCGCCGCCGAAGCCCTCGACCTCGCCACGGAAGTCGGAACGGCTGCGCTGGCTGACGCGCGCGGAGAAGCCCCAGCGCTCGAAGTACACCGTCGCGTTGGAGACGTACTTGGACAGGCCCGGCAACGTTTCCGAGGAATTGCCCGGGGTCGGTTCGACCGAGCTGTCGACTTCCGAGTAGTTGGCCTGGACGCCGAAGCCCTCCAGCGGCGCCCACAGCATTTCGAGGGGCACCGAGACCGCGACTTCGAAGCCCTTGAGGGAGCCGCCCTCGCCGTTGACCGGCTGGGTGAAGGTACCGATCGACGATGCCGGGACCGGGCCGGTAATCGGCACTGCGGGGAGCGTGCTGAAGTCGAACTCGGTGGCCTCGTTGCGGACGTAGGTCTTCAGGTCCTTGTAGAAGTAACCGGCGCTGACGTAGCCCTTGCGTGCGAAGTACTTCTCGTAGCTCAGGTCATACGCGTTGGCTTCCCAGGGCCGCAGTTCCGGGTTGCCACCGTCGCCTTCGAAAATCGGGCAGGGACGGACCTGGCCCGTGGGACAGACCGTCGGGGTGAGATTGACCTTGTAATTGGCGTTGCCGCGCATCTGGTCCATGCGCGGGCGCGCGAGCTGCTTGCCGGCGCCGAAGCGCAGGAACTGCTCGTGGGCGAATTCCGCCTTGAGGTTCAGGCTCGGCAGGAAGTCGGTGTAGCTGGTGCTGCGGCGTGCCGGCTGGTCGAGGGTGACGCCCTGGAAGGTCGACACGCCGGTGGATTCCTGGTCCACGTTGATCGCCTGCACGCCGACGTTGCCGCGGATCGGCACCGAACCCAGGTCGAAGTCGAGGTTGCCCTGCACGTAGAACGTGCCGACGCGTTCCTTCACTTCCCAGTTCTTGTTGTTGATGTCGCCGTTGTTGACGTTGGCGCGCTGGAAGTAGATCGAATTGAACGCGGCCAGCGCGTCGTAGCCGTACAGGCCCGGCAGGCCGGCGAAGTTGAAGGACGAAGTCGTCGCCAGATCGGTCGGCATCGGCAATTCCAGGCCGCGGGCGCAGTTCGCCGCCAGGCAGAGGAAATGCTCGTCCGAGGCGCGGCTCTTGGTGCGGTCGGTGAGGTTGGCGCCGAACTCGAGGCTGCTCAGCGCGCCGCTGTCGAACGTGCGTTCCAGGTCGAGGCGGATCGAGGTCAGCTGATCCTTGACCTCGAAGTCCTTGATGTAGCCATCCTGGCCCCAGCCGCCGGCGTCGGTCAGGCGCAGGATGCTCGGGTCGGTGTAGTCGTAGCCGAAATCGAAGTCGAAGAAACCTTCCGGATTCAGGTGGATGCTGACGGTGTCGCCGGGCACGGTGGACGCGAGGCCGGCGTAGGTTTCCAGCACGCGCTCTTCGCGCTTGGCACTGGAGTTGCTGATGTCGGCGGTCAGGGTCCAGTTGTCGTTGAGCTTGAGCTTGTGGTTCCAGCCGATCGAGAACAGGTCGTCCTTGGCCGCGTTGAAGTCGTTGCGAATGACGGGCCGGAAGTTGTTGAACGTCGCGTCCGTCGTCGTGCCGTTGGCGTCCGTGGTCTTGCTGACCGGCTGGCCAGCGGGGCCCCAGATCAGGCCGAACTCCATGCCGCGCTTGACCTCTTCCTTGTCGAACTTGGAATAGAACACGTCCAGGCGCGACGAGTACATGTCGTTCGGGCGGAACTCCAGCGCGCCCATGAAGCCGTCGCGCGTGTTGTCCATGTCACTCTGGTACAGCTTGCCGCCGCCGAGGGTGCCGTTGTCGTAGCCCCAGGCTTCGAACTGGGTGCCCTGCACCGGATTGTTGAGGCGCGCATAGCCCAGCGCCAGGCCGATGGTGTGGTCGGCGAACTGGTCGATGTAGGAAAGCGAGAAGCGGTTGCCGTGCTCGTCGTTGCCGTTGAGCCGGTTCATGTCGCCGCGCACGTTGACCGCGATGGTGCGGTCGGCGAACGACAGCGGGCTGACGCTCTGCAGGTCGACGGTACCGGACAGGCCCTGGCCGACCAGCGAGGCGTCCTGGGTCTTGTAGACCACGACCTGGTTCATGAGCTCCGACGGGTACTGGTCGAACTCGACGCCGCGGTTGTTGCCCAGGCTGACCTGCTCGCGGCCGTTGAGCGTGGTGGTGGAGAAGTCGCCGGAGAAGCCGCGGATGTTGATTTCCTGCGGACGGCCGCCGAAACGCTGCGCGGTCAGGCCCGGCAGGCGCGCGATGGAGTCGGCGATCGAGGTGTCGGGCAGCTTGCCGACGTCTTCGGCGGAAATCGCCTCGACGATCGATGAGTTGGCCTGCTTGGTTTCGATCGCATTCTCGATGCCGCGGCGGATGCCGGTGACGACCACGGTGTCGAGCGTCTTCGCCTGGTCCTGTTGCTGCGCGCTGGGCTGCTGCGCCTGCTCCTCGGCCGTCTGCGCCTGCGCGCCGGCGGCGAGCATCATCGTGGCCGACGCCAGCGCGACGCTCAGCAGATTTCTCTTGAACTGCACCATCACTCCCCCTCCGGAATGCGATTTCTAGTGTTCGCTGGTGGTGCACGCGTTGCCGTGTGCGGTCCCCCGCGGATCTGTATGTACGCACGGCTGCAATCAGCACGACGCAGGCCGATGGTAGTCCCGGGTATCCCTGCACAAATTCCCCTGCATACGTATTCATGGAAAAGTCCCGGCAAAACGGGCATTTACGTCACTGATGACGGTTCCGGGCGCGTGCGCGCATGCCGCGTGCGGCCGCGGTCCGGAAGGCGCGCGGCGCGCCGGCGTCCTGCATACGTATTCAATCGGACGCGGCGGCGAAGCCCCGCGCAGAATCGGCCGGACCCGGCCCGCCAGGACCGACGCCCTGCAGCGTCCGCCTGCAGCGCCGGCACGACCCTCGGGAGGGGCAATGAGCAGCATCGATACGGCGGCAGGTGGGGCAGCGCAGCACGCAACCATGCGGGTCCTGCTGATTTCGGCGGCCGCGGCACTGGGCGGTTTCCTGTTTGGATTCGACACCGCGGTGATCAACGGCGCGGTGGATGCGGTGCGCGCCGGCTTCGGGCTGAGCGCCGCGGCGACGGGCGTGGCGGTGTCGTGCGCCTTGTTGGGATCGGCCCTGGGCGCCTGGTATGCGGGACCGCTCGCGGACCGCTACGGCCGCGTGCAGACGATGCGCGTCGCCGCGGCGCTGCTCGCGGTCAGCGCGCTCGGCGCGGGCATGGCCTTCGGGGTGTGGGACCTGATCCTGTGGCGCGTGGTCGGCGGCATCGGCGTGGGCGTGGCGTCGGTGATCGCGCCGACCTACATCGCCGAGGTGTCGCCGGCGCACGTGCGCGGCCGCCTGGGATCGTTGCAGCAACTGGCGATCGTACTGGGCATCTTCGCGGCGCTGCTCTGCGATGCCTGGCTCGCCGGAGCGGCGGGCGGTGCATCGCAACCGTTGTGGCTGGGCCTGGCGGCGTGGCGCTGGATGTTCCTGGTCGCGGTGCTGCCGGCGCTGGTGTACGGCGCGCTGGTGTTCGGCGTGCCCGAGTCGCCGCGGCATCTGGTCGCGAAGGGCCGGCTGGCCGAGGCGCGCGCGGTGATGCTCGACGTGCTTGGCCTGCGCGATCCGGCCGCGCTCGACGCCAAGCTGCACGACATCGAACGCAGCCTGCGCATGGAGTACCGGCCGAGGCTGCGCGACCTGCGCGGGCCGCGCGCCGGCCTGCTGCCGGTGGTGTGGATCGGCATCCTGCTGTCGGTGTTCCAGCAGTTCGTCGGCATCAACGTGATCTTCTATTACTCGTCGACGCTGTGGCATTCGGTCGGCTTCAGCGAGGCCGATTCGTTCTCGATCACCGTCGCCACCTCGATCGTCAACGTGCTGGTGACGCTGGTCGCGATCGCGCTGGTGGACAAGCTCGGGCGCAAGCCGCTGCTGGTCGTCGGCTCGGCCGGCATGGCGGTGACGCTGGGGCTGATGGCCTGGTGCTTCGCGCACGCGGCCGGCACCGGCGCGCAACTGACGCTGCCGCAGCCGTGGGGCATGACCGCGCTGGTCGCGGCCAATGCGTACGTGGTGTTCTTCGGCCTGAGCTGGGGCCCGATGGTGTGGGTGCTGCTGGGCGAGATGTTCCCCAACCGCATCCGCGCGATCGCGCTGGCGGTCGCCGCGTCGGCGCAGTGGCTGGCCAACTTCCTGATCACCGCGACCTTTCCGTCGCTGGCCGAGATCGGGCTGGCGTTCGCCTACGGCCTGTACGCCGCGTTCGCGGTGCTGTCGCTGGTGTTCGTGCTGCGCGCGGTGCGCGAGACCAAGGGCATGGAACTGGAAGAAATGCGCGACTGAGCGCGATCCGCCGCGCCGCGCCCGCCCGCGGGCAGGCGCGGCATCCGGTCGCGTCATCTGCCCAGCAGGAACTCCAGCGGCACGTCGACGCGGGCGCGCCAGGCGCGCTCGCTGTGCTCGGCGCCTTCGATCCGGCGCGTGATCCAGTCGCGGCCTTCGCGGTAGCCATGGGCCCGCATCAGCGCATCCATGCGTTGCTGGTAGGGCGCGTACTGCGCATCGAGCGTGGCGGTGCCGAAGTCGTAGTAGATCCGGTGCGTGCGGGGATCGGGCAGGTGCGCGCCGAGCCAGTCGACCGCCACGCCCTCGCCGACCGGCCAGTGCGTGGACAGCGCACCAACGCCGCCGAACACCTGCGGGTACTGCGCCGCCGCGTACAGCGAGACCAGCCCGCCCATGCTCGAACCCACCACCACCGTGTCGCGGCGCCCCGGCCGCGTGCGGTAGGTCGCATCGATGAAAGGCTTGAGCTCCTCGACCAGGAAGCGCAGGTACGCGTCCGAGGTGATGTCGCTGCGCGCCAGCGGCGGAAAGCCGTCGACACCGACCGGCAGCGATTCGCCCTGCACCGGCGCGAGTGGCATGTACTCCTGCAGGCGCCGCGGCGTGTTCCACACGCCCACGACGATCGCCTCGCGCACGCGGCGTGCGGCAATCAGCCGCGTCATCGTTTCGTCGATGCCCCAGTCGACGCCGGTGTAGGACAGCTGCGGATCGAACAGGTTCTGGCCGTCGTGCATGTACACGACCGGGTAGCGCCGGTGCGGATGCGCGGCGTAACCCGGCGGCAACCACACATCGACGTTGCGCGCGGGCACATGGGCGGACTCGACGTCCTGCCAGCTGTCGACACGCCCGGTCGCGGCGATGGCCGGCGCATGGCGCGCATAGGCCCAGGTCAGGAAGTCGGGCAGCATGCGCGCCCAGCTGGCCTGGTCATGCTGGCCGCCGACCAGCGTCAGCAGCACCGCATCCTTGCGATCCGGGTGCACGCCGTAGTCGGGATTCACCGCGTAGCCGAGTTGCTGCAGGCCCTTCGCACGCACCGCATCGCCCTGGGTCCAGCCCAGCAGCAGGTCGCGGGTGTCGTCGAGCGCATCGTTGAGGCCGTCGCCGTCGCGATCGTCGGTTTCCTCCGCGGTGCCGACTGCGAAGAAGAAGCGCGCGCCGTTGCGCGGCTGCGCGCCATCGACCATGCGCTGGGCGAGGCGCGTGGCCTGCACCTGCCGCGCATCGCCGCGTTCGGCCGACAGCCAGAACGAGGGCGAGAACGCACCCACGCGAGCGAACACCTCGGGATACTGCCAGCCCAGGTTGAAGGCATTGGCGGCGCCGAGCGACCAGCCCAGGATGGCGCGCGCGTCGGGCGTGGTCCGGGTGCGATAGCGGCGGTCGATCTCGGGCACCAACGTGTGCGCGACCCATTCGGAGTAGGCGTGGGCGCGGCTGCCCACCGGCCCGTAGCGCGTGCCCGCGACCAGGCTGCGGCCACCGGCGCGATCGGAAAAGCCGTACGCGCCCATGCGGTCGGGCGGCATGTCGATGGCGACGACGATGACCGGGCGGATCGCGTCCTGCGCGTACAGCCGCGCCAGCGTGGCCGGCAGCCCCAGCGCCTCCATGTCCTGGCCGTCGTTGATGTACAGCGCCGGATAGCGCCGCACCGCCGCGGCGTCGTAGCCTGGCGGCAACCACACGCGGATGCGCAGCGGCGCGGGCGCCACGCCGGGTGCGGCCAAGGTGAAGCTGTCGGTGCCGATCGCAGGCGCCGCGGCGGCCGGAGCGACCGGGCGGGCGTCCCGCATCGCGCAGGCCGCGAGCAGCGCGGTGGCGAGCACGGGCAGGGCGCGGCGCAACGCGCGCAGGAACGGCGGAATCAGCGGTGTCGTCATGCGGGTGCGCGTTGGTACTGGAAGAAGCCGTTGAGGGTCAGGCGGCCGCGGCGCGGATCGCGCGCGAGCCGCTCCGGCGCGGTGATGTCGCCGCTGTGGAAGACGGTGCCGGAGTAGAACACCAGCCGGTTCCAGCGCGCCGGCACCGACAGCAGCTTGGCGAAGTAGCCGTTGGCCGCGGTCATGTAGCCCGGGGCGATGCCGTGCCGCGCGCTGAATTCGGCGTCGTCGAGCGCACTGGCGTCCTGCATCAGCCGCGCGATGTCCGGCAGCGGCCGCAGCGGCCGGTAGAAGCCGGTGCCGCCGAAGGCCTCATCGCGGAACAGGTACAGCACGCACGCCGCGATGCCCTGGCCCGGCTCCATGCCGAGGCGGTCGACATGGCACACGCGCTGCGCCGGGGTAAGTTCCGCCGGCGCGCGCGTGGTCAGCGCCAGGCGGCTGTAGCCGCGCAGTGTGCGTTGCGCGGCAAACGCGGCGCCCAGGTGCGCATGGAAGAACCCGTCGAGCTGCGCGGTGACCGCCTCCGGCAGCCGCAGTTCCGGGCCCGGATAGGCGTTGTAGGGCGCCTCCACGAACTCCGCATCGTGCGCGCCCGCATACTCGACCCAGCGCTCCGGCTCGCGCAGCGCGTCGTCGATCACATGGCACAGTGCCCGCCCGCCGATGGCGAGCGTCTGCACGCGCGGGTTCGGATTGAACATCGACTCAATGCTTCGCAACGAAGCGGATCGCCGCGCCGCCGCCGGCGCCGAGCTTGAGCGTCAGCGTGTCGCCGCTGCGCACCGGCCGCTCCTCGCGCACGAAGGCGAACGGATTGGTCTTCCAGTCGGCGCCCTCGCCGTCGCGGTAGATCTGCGCGGTGTAGCGCCGCTTCGCATCGAGGAAGCCCAGCGGGATCGCCAGCGTGCGCGCGTGCTCGTCGGTGACGCTGCCCAGGTACCAGTCCTCGCTGTTGCGGTCCTTGCGCACGATGGTGGCGTAGTCGCCGACCTCGCCGTTGACCACATGCGACTCCTGCCAGTCGGTGGGCACGTCGCGGATGAACGCAAACGCGTCCATGTGCTGTTCGTAGTGCTCGGGCAGGTCGGCGGCCATGTGGATCGGGCTGTACAGCACCACGTAGTCGGCGAGCTGGCGCGCGAGGGTGTTCTGGATCACCTGGCCGCCGCGGCCCCGCAGGCTGACCACGCCCGGGGTGAAATCCATCGGCCCGGCGAGCATGCGGGTGAAGATCAGGTTGGGCTCGTGCTCGGGCGGATTGGGCGGATTGCCCCAGGCGTTGAACTCCTGTCCGCGCGCGCCTTCGCGCGCGACCCAGTTCGGATAGGTGCGGCGCAGGCCGGTGTCCTTGATCGGTTCGTGCGCGTCGATGGCGACGTGGTGGCGGGCGGCGGCTTCGAGCACGCGCAGGTGGTGCCCGCTCATGAACTGGCCCTCGTGCCATTCGCGCACGACCGGGCCGCCGGCGACGTCCTGGCGTTCGATCTGGCCGGCGTCGCACACGTAGCCGGTCTTGACCGCATCGATGCCCAGGCGCTGGAACAGCGCGAAGGCCTCGTCCATCTGCCGCTCGTAGTGGCTGACCGCGCATGCGGTCTCGTGGTGGCCGATCAGGTGCACGCCCCTGGCCTTCGCGTACGCGGCGAGCGCGTCGAGATCGTAGTCGGGCGTCGGCTTGCGGAAGTCGAAGTTCCAGCCGTTGGCGAACCAGTCGCCATCCCAGCCCAGGTTCCAGCCTTCCACCAGCACGCCGCGGAAGCCGTACTTGGCGGCGAAGTCGATGTAACGCTTGGTGTTCTCCGTGGTCGCGCCGTGCTTCGGCCCCGTGCCCCAGGTCTGCTCGTCCAGGTGCAGCGACCACCACACGCCCACGTACTTGGACGGCTTGAACCAGCTGACGTCGCCGAGCTTGTTGGGCTCGTTGAGGTTGAGGATCAGGTTGGATTCGACCAGGCCGCCGGCGCGATCGGCGATCTGGATCGTGCGCCACGGCGTGGCGAACGGCGTGTGGCGCACGACCTTCGCCGGGCTGCCCGGCGTGAGCATCGCGCGCAGGCGACCGTCGCCGCCCTTGGCCAGGTTCATGCCGGCGTAGTCGACCAGCGCGGCTTCGTGGATCGACAGGTGCGTGCCGTCGGCGGTGCGCAGGGTGATCGGCGTCTGCGCCACGCCGACTTCCGCCAGCGGCGTGCGCTGGTACAGGTATTCCTCGCGGTTCCATTCGTACGCCGGGATCCACCACGCCGTCGCCGGCCGGGCGAGCGCGAACTCGGTCAGCTCCTCCTGGATCTGCACCTCGTCCAGCGCCGGCTGCTTGGGCAGTTCGTAGCGGAAGCCGACGCCATCGTCGAACACGCGGAACACCAGCTCGAGGCGGCGGTGGTCGCGGTCGCCCTCGACGAAGCGCGCGCGCAGTTCGTTGTAGTGGTCGCGCACGTAGCGGCGCTCGCCCCACGGCTGTTCCCAGGTCGTGTCGGCGCTGCGGCTCGACTGTCCCTCGAGCTTCAGCCCGCGCAGGATCTCGCGGCCGTTGCGCAGGATGAAGCCGAGCCGCGAGTCCGCGATCAGCGGCTCGCCCCTGCGCGCCACGCGGTAGGCGAGGCGGCCCTCGCCGTTGAGGTCGAGCTCGACCTTGAGCGTGCCGTCGGGCGAGGCCACCGTCGCGACGGTGTCGGCCCACGCCGGTGCGGCGAGCGCGAGGAGCAGGAAAGCAGCCAACCGATAACGCATCTGGACGATCCTCAGCAGTTGATTCGAACGATCACTCGACCACGAACACCACGACGGTCCGTGCCGGCACGACGAAGCGGCCGCGGCGCGGTTCGTAGCGCGCTTGTTTCGCGCGCGCGTCCGCGGCGTGCGCGTGCGCCAGCACCGGATGCAGCACGTAGCGCTTGCCCGCTTCCTGCGGCAGCAGCAGCGTCTGCGCCTGCGGCGACACGTTGAGCAGGTACAGCACTTCGCGGAAGCCGGCGCCGTCGTAGCCGGCGCCATCGAGGTGGCCGGCGATGACCAGCGGATTCTGCGCCGGCCCGGTGTTGCGGAACCGCAGGCGCTGCTGCACCTCCTGCGCGGTCCGCAGGCGGAACAGCGTGGAGCTGGCGCGGATGCGCAGCAGGTCGCGGAAGGCGTCGCGCATCCAGGCAATGTCCGCCGGCGCCGGCCGGATCGCATCGGCGTCGGCCAGCACCGGCCGCAGCAGCGCCCAGTCCTTGCCGTTGTCGCCCGCGGGCGGCAGCCCGCTGCCGAAATGGTTGTCGGTGTAGCTCCAGTCCAGGCGGTTGAACCAGTCGCCGGAGTCGAAGCTGTTGCGGTCGAGCGACTTGGAGCGCAGCACGTCCATGCCGGCGTGGAAGTAGGCCACGCCCTGGCTGAAAGCGACGAACGCCGCGCCGAGCAGCTGCACGCGCGCGCGATCGGCGCGCGGGGTGTCGCGCGGCAGCTTCAGCGCGTTGACGTCGAACAGGGTCGGGTTGTCGTGGTTCTCGACGTAGTTGACGACTTCCGCCGGCTGCGCCGCATAGCCCGCGGGCTGGCCCTGGTAGTCGATCTCGCGCAAGGCCTTCTCGCTGCCGTCGAAGGCCTGCATGCGGTAGTCGCGCAGCGTGCCGGCCAGGCCGACCCGGGCCAGGTCGGCGGCGCGCAGCAGGTCCTCGCGCGTGTGCCTGTCGGCGCTGAGCGCGTTGGGCGCGTAGCCGAGGCCGTTGAGGTAGCCCTGCGCGCGGATGAGTTCGACGCCGCTGTCGCAGCAGCCGCCGCCGCGCAGCGCATCGCGCGCGCGGTCGCTGAAGCTGCCGATGCCCGAGTCCTGCAGCGACAGCTGCGAGGCCTGCACGAAGCGCCTGCCGTCGGCAATCTCGCCGAAGTTCCAGCCTTCGCCGATCAGGTTGATGGGACGGCCCGCGGCGGCGTCGGCCTGGCGCTGCACCTGTTCCATCGCCGCGCGCGGCTGGTGGCCCATCAGGTCGAAGCGGAACGAGTCGATGCGGTAGTGCCGCGCCCACAGCGCGACCGAATCGGCCATCAGCCGGCCCATCATCGCGTGTTCGGTCGCGGTGTTGGCGCAGCAGGTCGAGCGCTCGACCGCGCCGTTCGCGTCCAGGCGCTGGTAGTAGCCGGGCACGATGCGGTCGAGCACGGAGCGCTCGTGCTGCCCGGCCACACTGGTGTGGTTGTAGACCACGTCCATGCCCACGCGCAGGCCGGCCGCGTGCAGCGCCTGCACCATCGCGCGGAACTCGCGGATGCGCACCGCGGCGTCGGCCGGATCGGTGGCGTAGCTGCCCTCGGGCACGCTGTAGTGGTACGGGTCGTAGCCCCAGTTGTAGCAGTCGCGCGCGGCCTCGCGCATCACCGCGGCCTGTTGCGCGTCGCTGTCGGGCGCGGCGGCGGGGACGGCCGGCGTGGTGCATCCGGTTTCGGGAATCGTCGCGAGGTCGAACACGGGCAGCAGGTGGACGTCGCTGAGTCCGGCCTCGCGCAGCGCGCGCAGGTGGCGCATGCCGTTCGAGCCGGTGTCGGTGAAGGCCAGGTACTTGCCGCGGTGCTCTGCCGGCACGCTCGCATCCGTGATGGAGAAGTCGCGCACGTGCAGCTCGTAGATCGCCAGGTCGGTCTGCGCGGCGAGCGGTGCCGGGCGCGGGGCGGCGTCCCAGCCGGTGGGCTTCAGCTCCGCGGCGTCGAGGTCGGCGATGTAGCTGCGCCTGGAGTCGGTCGTCAGTCCCACCGAGTAGGGATCGGTGACGCGATTGCGCACGACGCCACTGCCGGGCACGAACACGTCGACCAGGTAGGTGTAGTAGCTGCCGGCGAGGTCGTGCGGCAGGCGCGCCGACCAGATGCCGGTCGCGGGGTCGCGCTGCAGCGGCGCGATCGCCGAGGCGGGCCCATCGCCGCGCGGATACAGGCACACGGCGACCGCCTGCGCGGTCGGCGCCCACACGCCGAACGCGGTGGCCGCGCTGCCCGGGGTTGCGCCCAAGGCTCCCGCGCCGGCCGCCGCCGCATACAGGGCGTCGAGCGCGCCGGGCGCCTGCACGTAGGTGGCGTCGAGCACGCGTCCGGCATCGTCCTCGCGCACCAGCAGCACCTGCTGCGCGAGCAGCGCGGGCACCTTCGCCAGGTCGCCGCGCATCACCGCCAGCTCGATGCCGGCGCCGGCGAAATCGAAGCGCTGCGAGGCCGCTGCCGGCAGCGTGTCGGGCACGTCCACGGCCAGACTGCCGTCGGCGCCGGCGACGCGCGCTCCCGGCACCGCCACCAGGCGGGCGCGTGCGGAGTGGTACAGCCGGTAGCGGCCCGCTGCGGTCGCGCCCGGCCACTTCAGGAAGCCCGCGTCCAGCCAGTACGCGCGGGCGTCGGTCTGCGCGCGCGCGGCCGGCGCCAGCACCGTGGCGAACGCGGTGCCGTCGCAGTCCGCCCGCGACGGCGCGGCCGCCTGGGCCGGCGTGCCGGGCGCGGCGCCGATGAGCAGCAAAAACAGCGCGAATCCGCGCATGAATACGATTCCAGTGGCGCATGAACGCGGCGACGTCGGCAGTCGCCGCGAACCCCGCGCCGCAGAATGACCGTCCGCGGCCACGGCCGCATACTCGAAGTCGCTACGGGGGCGGGGTTCACGCATGGTCAATGGCAGCAACGAAGGTCGGGTGACGGAGATCGTCATCGTCGGTGGCGGCACCGCCGGCTGGATGACGGCGGCGGCGCTGTCGAAGATCCTCTCGCGCGACTACACGATCCGGCTGATCGAGTCCGAGGAGATCGGCATCGTCGGCGTGGGCGAAGCCACGATCCCGATGATCAAGCTGTTCAACAATGCGCTGGACCTGGACGAGAACGACTTCGTCCGCAGGACCAAGGGCTCGTTCAAGCTCGGCATCGAGTTCCGCGACTGGGGCCGGCTCGGCGACAGCTACATCCACGGCTTCGGCAAGATCGGCCAGGACCTGGGCACGGTCTCGTTCTACCAGTACTGGCTGAAGATGCACCAGGCCGGCAAGGCCGCGCCGCTCGACGAGTACTCGATCACCACCTGGGCGTGCCGCCACGACAAGTTCATGCGCGCGGTCAGCGACCGCCCCAACTCGCCGCTGGCCGACATCGCCTACGCCTACCACTTCGACGCCGCGCTGTACGCGCGCTTCCTGCGCGGGTACGCGCAGGCGCGCGGGGTCGAGCGCATCGAGGGCAAGGTCGTCGACGTGCAGCTGCGCGGCGAGGACGGTTTCGTCGAATCGGTGCAGCTGGAAAGCGGGCAGCGGCTCGGCGGCCAGCTGTTCGTCGACTGCTCGGGATTCCGCGGCCTGCTGATCGAGCAGGCGCTCAAGACCGGCTACATCGACTGGACCCACTGGCTGCCGTGCGACCGCGCGATGGCCGTGCCCTGCGAATCCGCCGGCCCGATCACCCCGTACACCCGCTGCACCGCGCGCGAGTCCGGCTGGCAGTGGCGGATCCCGCTGCAGCACCGCACCGGCAACGGCTACGTCTACAGCAGCCGTTTCATCAGCGACGACGAGGCCGCGGCGAAGCTGCTGTCGCGCCTGGATGGCGAGGCGCTCGCCGATCCCAAGCCGCTGCGCTTCGTCGGCGGCAAGCGCCGCAAGTGCTGGAACCGGAATGTCGTGGCCATCGGCCTGGCCAGCGGCTTCATGGAGCCGCTGGAATCCACCAGCATCCACCTGATCCAGTCCTCGATCGCGCGGCTCACGGCGTTCTTCCCGCATGCCGGCTTCGACCAGGCCGACATCGACGAGTACAACGCGCATGCCGACTTCGAGGTCGACCGCATCCGCGACTTCCTGATCCTGCATTACAACGCCACCCAGCGCGACGACACGCCGTTCTGGGATTACTGCCGGACGATGGAGATTCCCGACTCGCTCAGGCAGCGCCTGGCGCTGTTCCGCAGCAACGGCCGCGTGTTCCGCGAGGGCAACGAGATGTTCGCCGAACCGAGCTGGGTGCAGGTGATGTACGGGCAGGGCATCACTCCGCGCAGCTACCACGCGCTGGTCGACGTCTATCCGGAAGCGAAGATCGCCGAGTACCTGGAGAACGTGCGCGGCGTGATCGGCAAGTGCGTGCAGGCGATGCCCACGCACGACGCCTTCATCGCCCGCCACTGCGCGATCGCCGCGGAAGCGGCCGCGGCCTGATCGGATCCGGGGCGTCGCGCCCGCGCGCGCCGCCTCAACCCACGGTGGCGTAGAAGGCGCCATGCGCCGGCAGCTGCAGCGTGCCGCCTTCGAGGTGGCCGTTGACGACGCCGGGCGCGGCTACCGCCTGCGCCCGCATGCCCGCGGGCAACGGCCACGCCACCGCGTTCGCGGAGAGATTGAACACCACCAGCAGCGCCTGGCCCGCGCCTTCGCGCACGAACGCGAGCACGGGCTCGGGCGTGTCGAGGAAGCGGATCGCGCCCTCGCGCAGCGCCGGCTGCGCCTGGCGCCAGCGCAGGAAGGCGCGCGTGGCGGCGAGCACCGAACGCGCGTCGGCTTCCTGCACCGCGACGCTGCGATCGCGGTGCTCGGGCGGGATCGGCAGCCACGGCTTGCCGTCGCTGAAGCCGGCCTGCGGCGTCACGTTCCACGGCATCGGCGTGCGGCAGCCGTCGCGGCCCTTGAACTTCGGCCAGAACGTCTTGCCGTACGGGTCCTGCAGCGCCTCGTACGGCACGTCGGCTTCGGGCAGCCCCAGTTCCTCGCCCTGGTACAGGCATACCGATCCGCGCAGCGAGCACACCAGCGCCACCAGTTGCGCGGCGAATGCATCGCTGGCGTCGGCGCCGCCCCAGCGCGTCACCGCGCGGCGCACGTCGTGGTTGGAAATCGCCCAGCACGGCCAGCCCTCGGTCATGCTGGCTTCCAGCCGCTCCACGGTGCCGCGGATGTAGGCGACGCTGAAGTCGTCCGTCAGCAGCTCGAAGCTGTAGCCCATGTGCAGGCGCTGGTCGTTGACGTACTCCGCGGTCGTCGCGAGCGAGTCCTCCGAGGAGATCTCGCCCAGCGTGGTCGCCTCGGGGAAGCGGTCCAGCAGCGCCCGCAGTTCCTCCAGGAACGCCAGGTTCTCCGGCTGCGTGTTGTTGTGGTGGTGGTACTGGAACGCGTAGGGATTGTCGGGACTGAAGCCGCGGCCGGTGCGCAGCTCGGCCGGCTTGGGCGGGTTGTCGCGCAGTTGCGCGTCGTGGAAGCAGAAGTTGATCGCGTCCAGGCGCAGCCCGTCGACGCCCTTGTCCAGCCAGAAGCGCACGTTGTCGAGCGTCGCCGCGCGCACTTGCGGATTGTGGAAGTTGAGGTCCGGCTGCGCGGACAGGAAGTTGTGCAGGTAGTACTGGCCGCGCCGCGGCTCCCACTTCCACGCCACGCCGCCGAAGATCGACAGCCAGTTGTTCGGCGGCGTGCCGTCGGGACGCGCGTCCGCCCACACGTACCAGTCGGCGCGCGGATTGTCGCGGCTCTCGCGGCTCTGCTTGAACCATTCATGCTCGATCGAGGTATGGCTGAGCACCTGGTCGATCATCACCCGCAGGCCCAGCGCATGCGCCTTGGCCAGCAGGCGCTCGAAGTCGGCGAGCGTGCCGAACAGCGGGTCGACGTCGCGGTAGTCGGCGATGTCGTAGCCGAAGTCGGCCATCGGCGACTTGAAGAACGGCGAGATCCAGATCGCATCCACGCCGAGGCTGGCGACGTAGTCGAGCTTGTCGACGATGCCGGGCAGGTCGCCGACGCCATCACCGTTGGTGTCCAGGAAGCTGCGCGGGTAGATCTGGTAGATCACCGCGCCACGCCACCAGCGGTTCGTTGCCATCGGCTCCCGGCCCCAATTGCCTCAGAGCCGCGACTATTCCATGGCCCACGCCCGGACGAGCGGGCGTTTTGCCATGGCCATGCTTGAATACGATTACATTTCATTGTGCAGTGCGGGCGCTGACTACCATGCGTGCCGCAATCGATAGAGGCAGCCAGATGAAGCAAAGCGACATGCAGGGCCATGCATTCCAGAAGCCGCAGTTGTCGTTCTGGCAGATCTGGAACATGTGCTTCGGCTTCCTCGGCATCCAGTTCGGCTTCGCCCTGCAGAACGCCAACGTCAGCCGCATCTTCCAGACCCTCGGCGCCAGCATGGACGACATTCCCATGCTGTGGATCGCGGCGCCGCTCACCGGGCTGCTCGTGCAGCCCATCGTCGGCCATTTCTCCGACCGCACCTGGACGGGCCTGGGCCGGCGGCGGCCGTACTTCCTGGCCGGCGCGCTGCTGACGTCGCTGGCGCTGTTCTTCATGCCCAACTCGCCGTCGCTGTGGATCGCCGCCGGGCTGCTGTGGATGCTCGATGCATCGATCAATATTTCCATGGAGCCGTTCCGCGCGTTCGTCGGCGACCAGCTGCCGGTGAAGCAGCGCGCCACCGGCTACGCGATGCAGAGCTTCTTCATCGGCGTCGGCGCGGTGGTCGCGAGCCTGCTGCCGTGGCTGCTGGCCAAGGTAGGCGTCGCCAATACCGCCGGCGCCGGGCAGGTGCCCGACACGGTGCGCTACGCGTTCTACGCCGGCGGCGCCGTGCTGCTGGCGGCGATCGGCTGGACCGTGCTGCGCACGCGCGAGTACCCGCCGGAAACCCTGCAGGCCTGGGACGAGGCGCCCGTGCTGCAGCCGCGCCGACGCGACGCGTCGCGCATCCGCATGCTGGCGCTGGCCAGCATCGCCATCGGCGGCGCGGGCATCGCCGCCGTGCTCGCGTACGGCCTGGACAAGGCCCTGCTCATCTTCGCCGGCCTGTTCGTCGGGTTCGGGCTCGCGTTCCTCGTGCGCAGCTTCCTGCAGGGCCAGAACGCGTTCACCCAGATCATCGACGACATGCACGACATGCCGCCGACCATGGTGCGGCTCGCCGTCGTGCAGTTCTTCTCCTGGTTCGCGCTGTTCGCGATGTGGATCTACACCACCGGCGCGGTGACCGGCGTGCATTACGGCAGCACCGACACCACCTCGGCGGCGTACAACGAAGGTGCGAACTGGGTCGGCGTGCTGTTCGCCGCGTACAACGGGTTCGCCGCGCTGGCCGCGGTGCTGATCCCGTGGATGGTCAAGCGCTGGGGCCTGCGCGTTTCGCACCTGGTCAACGCGACCCTGGGCGGGCTCGGCCTGCTTTCGTTCGTCGTCATCCGCGATCCGCAGTGGCTGTTGCTGTCGATGGTCGGCGTGGGCTTCGCCTGGGCCTCGATCCTGTCGCTGCCGTACGCGCTCCTCTCGGACAGCGTGCCGGCGCGGAAGATGGGCGTGTACATGGGCATCTTCAACTTCTTCATCGTCATCCCGCAGCTGGTCGCGGCGAGCTTGCTGGGCGTGCTGCTCAAGCTGTTCTTCGGCAGCCAGCCGATCTACGCGCTGGTGATCGGCGGGATCAGCCTGCTGGTGGCCGGCCTGTGCGTGCTGCGCGTGCGCGAACCGGCACGCCAGGTCGCCGTCGCCCCGGCCACGCCATGAGCGCCCGCATGAACCGCCGCACGATTGTCCTGGCCTGCGCCCTGCTCGTTGCCGGCTGCACGCGCGACGCGCCGCCGCCGGATGGCACCGCGCTGCGCGCCGCCGCGGCCGGCGACTTCGTCGGCACCACCGAGCCCTTCGCCAGCGACGCGGTGTACTTCGTGCTGACCGACCGGTTCGTCAATGGCGACCCGGGCAACGACCAGCGCGACCAGGCGGCGGGTCCCAATCACAGCTTCGATCGTCCGGTGCCGGGCGCGCCGGCCGGGCGCAGCGACAACGTCGGCTACCTCGGCGGCGACTTCAAGGGCTTGCTCGACAACGCGCGCTACATCCGCGACATGGGCTTCGGCGCGGTGTGGGTGACCCCGATCGTCGACAACCCGGATGAGGCCTTCACCGGCGGCGATCCGGTGAAGTGGGGCGCGATGTTCACCGACCAGGGCAAGACCGGTTACCACGGCTACTGGGGCGTGAACTTCTACAGGCTCGACGAACACCTGCCCAGCGCCGGCCTCGACTTCGCCGGGCTGACCAGGGGCCTGAGGCGCAACGGCCTCAAGACCGTGCTGGACATCGTCTGCAACCACGGCTCGCCGGCCTACACGATGCCGCAGGACCAGCCCAAGTACGGCGAGATCTACGATCGCGACGGCAAGCTGGTCGCCGACCACCAGAACCTGCGGCCGGAGCAGCTCGATCCGCGCAATCCCCTGCACGCGTTCTACAACCGCAAGCCCGGCCTGGCCCAGCTCTCCGACATCAACGAGAACGACCCGCGCGTGCTGGAGTATTTCGTCGGCGCGTATTCGCAGTGGATCGACCAGGGCGCGGACGCGTTCCGCATCGACACCATCCCGTGGATGCCGCATGCGTACTGGCACGCGTTCACCTCGCGCATCCGCCAGAAGCATCCGGGCTTCTTCATGTTCGGCGAGGCGTTCGACTACGACGCCGCCACCATCGCCGCGCACACGCTGCCGCGCAACGCGGGCGTGAGCGTGCTCGACTTCCCGCTGAAGGAGCGCGTGGCGCAGGTGTTCGGGCGCCAGGGCGGCGGTTTCGAGCGCATCGCCGAGCGGCTGTACCTGGAGGACGGCCCGTACCAGAACCCGTACGAGCTGATGACCTTCTACGACAACCACGACATGGCGCGGCTCGACGCCAGCGACGCCGGCTTCATCGACGCCAACAACTTCCTGTTCACCGCGCGCGGCATCCCGGTCATCTACTACGGCTCGGAAACCGGCTTCGAACGCGGCACCGCCGAGCACGCCGGCAACCGCAACTACTTCGGCCAGGAACGCATCGCCGCCGCGCCCGCCAGCCCGATCTACCAGGCGCTGCGGCGGATCGGCAACCTGCGCGCCAACACGCCCGCGCTGCAGCGTGGCCTGCAGGTGAACGTGCTGATGCAGGGCGACCGCGCCGCGTTCTACCGCGTGCTGCAGCAGGGCGACATCCACCAGATCGCGCTGGTGCTGCTCAACAAGGGCGATGCGCCGGCGGGGTTCGAGGTCAAGGAGCTGCTCCAGCCCGGACGCTGGCACGCGGCGATCGCCGGCACCGACGTCGACGTCGCCAACGGGCGCGGCTTGGCCGCGACGGTGCCGGCGCATGGCGTCGAGGTCTACCTGCTCGATGCCGCCGTCACCCAGCCGCAGTTGCAGGCGGCACTGGCGCGCGCGCGCACCGGCGCACACCCGCGCGGCTGAACGTCGCGGGAGTGGCCTAGCCGACGCTGCTCGAGCGCCGCACCACCAGGGTCGGCGGCAGCATCACGCTGTCGACCGGCTCGCCGCGCACCTGTTTCAGCAGCGTCTCCACCAGCAGTTCGCCGGCGCGCGTGGTGTCCTGGATCACCGAGGTGAGCGGCGGGCTGGCAAAGCGCGCCATCGGGATGTCGTCGAAGCCGACCACCGCCACGTCCCACGGCACGTGGCGGCCGTGCTCGGTCAGCGCGCGCATCGCGCCGATCGCGATCAGGTCGCTGGCCGCGAACACCGCGTCGAAGGGCCGCCCGCGTTCCATCAGCGTGATCGCCGCGGCGTGGCCGGCCTCCTCGGAACTCTCCGCGTCCACCTGCAGGTCGGCGTGCATGGAGGCGCCGGCCTTCTGCAGCGCGGCGTCGCAGCCGCGGTAGCGGTCGAAGAATTCCGGCGAGCGGTTGGACGCATTGCCGAGGAACGCCACGCGCTTGCGGCCGATGCCGACCAGGTGTTCGCCGACCAGCTGGCCGCCGCGGAAGTTGTCGCAGCCGATCGAGATGCCCGGCTGGTCCGGCAGCACCGGCCCCCAGCGCACGCAATGCGTGCCCTGCTCGACCAGTTGCTCGAGCTTGCTGTGGTAGGTCATGTAGTCGCCGTAGCCGAGCAGGATCAGGCCGTCGGCTTTCATGCTGTCCTCGTAATCGGCGTGCCAGTCGTCGGACAGCTGCTGGAACGACACCAGCAGGTCGTGGCGGTGGCGCGCGCAGGCGCGGGTGATCGAACCGAGCATCGACAGGAAGAACGGGTTGATGTGCGATTCGTCCGGGGTCGGGTCCTCGAACAGCAGCAGCGCCAGGGTGCCCGAACGCTGCGTGCGCAGGCTCGAGGCGCGGTGGTCGACCTTGTAGTTGAGCTCGCGCACCGCTTCCATCACGCGCTGGCGCGTTTCCGGGTTCACCAGCGGACTGCCGCGCAGCACGCGCGAAACGGTCGCCTGCGAAACGCCGGCGCGATGGGCGATATCGACGGACGTGGCGCGGGTTTTCTTGCTGCGCATGCGGAGCGGACGGCGGCGGGAACGGTCGAGTGTAGTCCGAAAGCCGCGGGGCCTACCAAGCGCGCGCGGCCGCGCGGACACCGCTTGCTGGCCACGCGCGGCGCGCTGCGACCCCATCGCGGGCGGGGCCGATGCCACGCGTGTGCGTCCTGCGCATCGGGCCGAATGCCTCGGATCGAGGCGTTCGCCCGAGGCGAGCGCGGGCCCACCCGCAGCCGGCGCATCTGCGCCGCAACGTTGCACGCAGCGACCACGACGGCATGGCGCCAGCCACGCGTGCCGCTCCACGTCAGTTCCGCAGTCGCGCGCATGGCGATCGGAGCAGGCCGTCACACTTGGCTTGAGAGCGCGCGTCGGTTTCCGACAAACATCCGCGATTTCTGACCTTCAGCGTCAACGATCTGCAATGCACTTCTCATTGCTGAATGCGCGCCCGCTGCTCTAATCGCCTCCGCTTTAACCGGTCGATAACGAAAGCAGGCGCAACGCAATCACCAACGATTGCCGCGCCACGTCGCCGGACTGGGGAACAAAAAATCCACGTGGCGAAACCACTGCAACCGGAGCGTTTCCGGCTGCATGGGGAAGTGCGTCCGCGTGGCCGGGAACTTCCGAGGGGGTTGCATGAAGAAGATGTTCTTGCGCGCAACGGCGCTGCTGCTGGCGGTGGCCTGCACCCATGCATGGGCGCAGGACGGCTATCGCGAACAGATGAAGGGCCTCGACGAGCAGGTGCAGGAGGTCAAGTCCGACGTCCTGTCGATCTCCGCCGAGCTCAGCCAGCTCGAAGAGAAGCTGCTGTACCCGTCCGACACCCATTTCGCGGTCTTCGTGCAGCTCGCCAGGGGCGACACGCTGCGCCTGGACTCGGTGGACGTGAAGGTCGATGGCCAGCCGGCCGCGCATTACATCTACAGCTTCAAGGAGCTCGAAGCGCTGCAGAAGGGGGGCGTCCAGCGGCTGTACAGCGGCAACATCGCCAGCGGCGAGCACCAGCTCGAAGTGACGGTCAGCGGCAAGCGCGCCAATGGTGAGGACTACAGCCGCAGCCAGACGGTCGCCTTCACCAAGGAGATCAAGCCCAAGCTGGTCGGCGTGACCGTGTCCAGCGACTCCATCAGCGGCACGGGCTGGTAAGAGCCGATGCGTCGCGCGTCCACCATCGCCCTGGGAGTCGCACTGGCCGCGCTGTCGGGCCTGCATCCCTGCGCGGCCGCCGAGACCGATTCGCCGGCCGACACGCATTGCGCGTCCTCGTGGGTGTCGGCGGTGGCACGCGCGGTGTTGCCGTGGCTGCATTCCTGCGAAGCAGGCGGCAAGGACGCGACCCGCGCGGGTTTGGCCGACGGTGCGCGCGATCCCTACTTCGGCGAATCGCTCTACTACGCCCACCAGGGGCACTGGTTCGAGGCGTTGCAGCGTCTGGACGCCGAACTGGCCCAGCACTACCGCGTCGACGACCAGGCACAGGACTCGCTGTATCCGCTGATCGGCGATGCCGAGTTCTCGGTCGGCGACTATGAACTCAACTACCGCATGCACCACCGCGCCGGCCGCGCGATCACCGCGGTGCTGGAAGCCGACGTAGCCGATGCGGTGCGCAACGAAGCGGCGTATCGGCTTGCGCGCATCCACTTCCAGAAGGGCCAGCCGCAGGATGCGATGCATGCGCTCGAGCGCATTCATGGCGACGTGCCCGAGCAGATCCGCGACGAGATCGAATTCCTGCGCGCCAACACGTTCCTCGCCATGGGCCAGCCGGCCGAGGCGGCGGCCGTGCTGAAGAAGCTGCTGGGCGCGGAAGGACTGCAAGGATTCGCCGGCTACAACTACGGCATCGCCCTGCTGCAGGACGGCAAGACCGAAGCAGGCCAGCAGCAACTGGCCAAGGCCGGCGAGCCCGGGCGCAAGGATTCCAAGGCCGTCGTCGCCATCCGCGACAAGGCCAACATGGTGCTCGGGCGGCTGATGCTCGAGGCCAAGGATTACGCCAGCGCGCAGCGCTACTTCGACCGCGTCAGCCTGGAAGGGCCGTATTCCAACCAGGCGCTGCTCAGTGCCGGCTGGGCCGATGCGATGGCCGGCAACTACCAGCGCGCGCTGGTGCCGTGGAAGCTCCTGGCCGCGCGCGAATCCACCGACAGCGCCGTGCAGGAAGCCAAGCTCGCCCTGCCGCACGCCTACGCCAAGCTCAACCTGCACGGCCGCGCCGCCGTGCTCTACGACGAGGCCCTGAAGTCCTTCGGCGAAGAGCTGGAGATGCTGGAGTTCTCGACGCAGAGCGTGCGCGACGGCCATTTCCTCGAGGCGCTCGCGCGCGAGGAGATCCGCCAGGACGCATTGTGGGTGGTGAAGCTGCGGGGCCTCGAGGAAGCGCCGGAAACCTTCTATCTCACCAAGCTGATGGCGTCGCACGACTTCCAGACGGCGCTGCAGAACTACCTCGACCTCGAGGACCTGCGCCGCAAGCTGGAATCCTGGCAGACGGGCTTCGACGCCTATGACGACGTCATCCGCCACCGCCACGACTACTACGAACCGCTGCTGCCGGGCGTCGACGCGCAGTTCCGCGAACTGGACGCGCAGTACCGGCTGCGCAGCGAGCAGCGCGACATCCTCGCGCGCCGCCTCCACGACCAGCTGACCAGGCCGCGCGCCGAACTGCTCGCCAAGGCGGACGAGCGCATTGCCCTGGATCGCATCAACGCGACCGAAGCGGCCATCAGGCGCCTGCCGGAAGCGCAGCGCGCGCAGCCCATGGCGCGCATCGAACGCCTGCGCGGCGCGCTGACCTGGACGCTGCGCACGCAGTACCCCGATCGCCTGGGTGACGCGCACGCGCACCTGGAGGCGCTGGACGTGGACATCGCCACGCTGCAGGAGCGCTACCAGGCGTTCGTGCGCGCGCGCCAGGCGAGCGTGCACAGCTACATGGGTTACGACGACGGCATCCGCGACCTGCGCAACCGCGTGCGCGACGCGCTCGCGCGCGTGGGCCAGTTGCAGAAGCAGCAGGGCGCGCTGATCGAAGCGGTGGCCATCGAGGAACTCACCGCCCGCGCCGAACGCCTGAAGGCGTACCAGACCCAGGCGCGCTACGCCGTCGCCGACAGCTACGACCGCGCGAGCCAGGCACAGGGCGCGACGGCAGCGCCGGGCCAGCCGGCCGGGGAGGGCAAATGAAGCTTCGTCTTCGCACCGGCGTGATCGCCGTACAGGTCGCGCTGCTGGCCGCATGCGCGCACTCCCAGCGCGCCGGCACGCTGGCCACGCTGCATCGGGTGCAGCCCGATACCACCGACGTCCGCGTCGACGACGGCCTGCAGAAAGCGGTGCAGGGTTACCGCCACTTCCTGCAGGAAACGCCGGCCAGCGACCTCACGCCGGAAGCGATGCGCCGCCTCGCCGACCTGCAGCTGGAGAAGGAATACGGCGTCCGCGGCACCACGGAAATCGTGGTCGACCGCGCCGACGAGCGCGTCGCCGCGCGCACCCCGTCCGCGCCCGCCGCGGCGAGTTCGGCAGCGTCCGCAGCGACCGCGCCCACTGCCGCTGGCGCCAGGCCGATGCAGCCGGCGGCGCCGGAAGTCGGCAGGGTTTCCGCCACCCGTTCCGCGGGCAGGCCCGCCGCGAGCGGCGCGCCGGCCGACATCGAGCGCCAGGTCGAACAGCGCGCCACCCAAGGCCAGGACATCGCCACCGCCAGCACGTCCGGCGTGGCCGCGGCCGAGTCCGGCCCGCTCGAGTCGATCAAGCTCTACGACAAGCTGCTCACCGAGTTCCCGAACTACGCCTACCGCGACCAGGTGCTGTACCAGAAGGCGCGCGCCTACGACGAGCTGGGCCGTCCCGACGACGCCATGGCGGTGATGGAGCAGCTGGTCAAGGAAGCCCCGGATTCCAAGCTGGCCGACGAAGTGCAGTTCCGTCGCGGCGAGAGCTTCTTCGTGCACCGCAAGTACCGCGAAGCGGAGGGCGCGTACCAGAGCGTCGTGGCCAAGGGCGCGGCGTCGGAGTTCTACGAGCCGGCGCTGTTCAAGCTGGGCTGGTCGTTCTACAAGCAGGGCGCGTTCGAAGAGGCCCTGCACCGCTACTTCGCCCTGATCGACCACAAGGTGGCCAAGGGCTACGTCCTGGGCGCGAAGCACACCGCGACCGAGGACCGCCGCGTCGAGGACACCTTCAACGTCATCGCGCTGTCGTTCTCCAACCTCGGCGGCCCCGAGGCCATCGGCGAATACTTCGCCGAGTTCGGCCACCGTCCCTACGAGGACCACGCCTACCGCTACCTGGGCGAGTTCTACCTGTCCAAGCAGCGGTACCAGGACGCGGCCACGGTCTACCAGGACTTCGTCAAGCTCTATCCGTTCCACGCCACCTCGCCGGACTTCAGCCTGCGCACCATCGGCATCTACGAGGCCGGCGGCTTCCCGCAGCTGGTGGTGGACGCCAAGCGTGACTTCGCCGCGCGTTACGGGCTGAAGTCCGAGTACTGGCAGCACCAGGCCATCGGCGAGCGGCCGGAAGTGGTCGCCGCGCTCAAGTCCAACCTGATGGACCTGGCGAACTACTACCACGCGCGCTACCAGGACCCGAGCCTGGCCAAGGAGAAACCGCAGAGCTTCGCCGAGGCCACGCGCTGGTACGGCGACTTCCTCGATTCCTTCCACGACGACCCGACCGCGCCGGCGGCGAACTACCAGTTCGCGGACCTGCTGCGCGAGAACGGCGACTTCGGCCGCGCCGCCGCACAGTACGAACGCACCGCGTACGACTACCCGACGCACGCGAAGGCCGCGGCCGCCGGTTACGCCGCGATCTTCGCGCACCGCGAGAACCTCAAGGTGGTCGACGCGTCCGCGCAGGACGCCGCGCGCCGCGCCACCGTCGCCAGCTCCCTGCGCTTCGCCGACACCTTCCCCCAGCACGAGCAGGCACCGGTGGTGCTGGTCGCCGCCGCGCAGGACCTGTACGACCTGAAGGACCACGCCGCCGCGCGCGAGGCCGGCCGCAAGCTGCTGGCGAAGTTCCCGTCCGCCTCGCGCGAGCTGCAGCGTTCGGCCTGGACCGTGGTCGCGCATGCGTCGTTCGAACTGGCCGATTACCCCACCGCGGAACAGGCCTATGCGCAGGTCCTGTCGACGTTGCCGGCGGAGGATGCCGCCCGCGCCGACCTGGTCGAGAACCTTGCGGCATCGATCTACAAGCAGGGCGAGGCGGCCAACACCGCCGGCGACTTCCGCGCCGCCGCCAACCACTTCCTGCGCATCAAGCAGGCGGCGCCGACCTCGAAGATCCGCGCCGGCGCGCAGTACGACGCGGGCGCCGCGCTCATGCGCCTGCAGGACTGGAAGGCCGCCGCACAGGTGCTGGACGAGTTCCGCCGCGACAACCCCAGCCACGAACTGGTGAAGGACGCGACCAAGCAGATCGCCAGCGCCTTCCAGCAGGCCGGCGACCTGCGTGGCGCGGCCGGCGAATACGAACGCGTCGCCAACGAAGCCACCGACCCGAAGCTGCGCGCCGAGGCCCTGCTGCTGGCGGGCAAGCTGCACGAGGATGCGAAGGACCTCGACCGTGCGCTCGCCGTGTACACCCGCTACGTCGGCGAGTTTCCCAAGCCGGTGGCCGATGCGGTGGAAACCCGCCAGCGCATGGCCGACATCCACCGGACGCGCGGCGACGACGCGCGCTATCGCGCCGAATTGCACAACGTCGTGCAGCTCGACGCCAGCGCCGGAAGCGAGCGCACCAGCCGCACGCGCACGCTGGCCGGGCGCGCCGCGCTGGTGCTGACCGAACCGCTGTACGCCCGCTTCGCCGCGATCGAACTGAAGCTGCCGTTCGAGAAGAGCATGGCGGCCAAGCAGAAGGCGATGGCCGACGCCATCAAGGGCTTCAACACCCTGGTGCCGTACGAAGTGGGCGACGTCACCGCCGCCGCCACGTTCTACATGGGCGAGGTGTACGCCAACTTCAGCCAGTCGCTCAACGCGTCCGAGCGCCCGGGCAACCTCAAGGGCGACGAACTGCAGGACTACAACGACCAGCTCGACGAAATGGCGTTCCCGTTCGAGGAAAAGGCCATCGGCCTGCACCAGAACAACCTCGAGCTGCTGGAAGCGGGCGTGCAGAGCCCGTGGATCGAGAAGAGCCTGGCGCGCCTGGCGCAGCTGGTGCCGGCGCGCTACGCACGGCCCGAGGCGAGCACGGGCTTCCTCGGCCAGGCCGAACGCTTCGAGTACGTGCAGCCGGCGACGAAGCTGCCCGCCGCGCCCGCGCCCGCGCCAGCCGCCGACGCCGCACCCGCGGCCCCCGCGAACACCGGAGACGCCGATGTCAGCACGCAATAACCCGCACTACCGGCGCGCCAGCCGCCACGCCCTGCGCCTGGGCGCGCTGGCGCTGGTCTACGTGGCCGCGACGGCGATGGCGGCGCGCAAGGAGTCGCCCGGCGTGAACGTGAGCGACACCGGCTTCACCATCGTCGAACCGGCCAAGGTCGACGGGACGACGCGCGCCGACTACGCGCGCGCCGCCGGCCTGCTCGCGCAGGAGCGCTATGCCGAGGGCATCGCGCTGCTGCAGGACATCACCACCCGCCAGCCCAGGCTCACCGCGGCGTACATCGACCTCGGCATCGCCCAGGGCAAGCTCAACGAACTGGACAAGGCCGAAGCGAGCCTGAAGCGCGCGCTCGAGCTGCAGCCGAAACATCCGATCGCATGGAACGAGCTGGGCCTGGTGCAACGCCGCCAGGGCAAGCTGGCCGATGCGCGTGCGTCGTACGAGAAGTCGCTGGCCGCCGCGCCGGGCTTCCACTTCGCCCGGCTCAACCTCGCGGTGCTGTGCGACCTCTACCTCGAAGACGCCGCCTGCGCGCTCGACAACTACGTCCTTTACCAGCAGGCCGTGCCCGACGACAAACAGGTCGCGGGCTGGATCGCCAGCGCGCGCGCGCGCGCCGGCAAGGGAGGCAAGTGATGCGTTACCTGATCGTGGGTCTATGCCTGGGTCTGGCGCTCGCACCGATGACGGCTTCCGCCGCCGAGCCTGCGCCGCATGCGGTCGCGGGCGAGCCATCGGACAAGGCCGCTGCGCGCAAGGCGGGTGCAGCCAGGACCGATGCAGGCAAGGCGAAACCTGCGCCCGCCGGCGACATGGTGATGTCCGGCCTGTCGATCCTCGGCAACGACGAGACGCCCAAGGAACTGGTCATCGTTCCCTGGAAGAGCTCGCAGCTCGCCGATGCGCCGGGCATCTCGCGCCTGCTCGATGACAGCACCCAGCCCGTCGACAAGGACGTGTTCCTGCGCGAGCTCTCCTACTACGAACTGATCGCCGACCCGGACGGCGAGTGAGTCGACGTTGCACCGGTTTTCCGCCGGCCTTTCTCCAGCCAACTTTCCAGCGAACTTTCCAGCGAGGGCTCTGACATGTTTCAAGCAATAGCGCATTTCTTCAAGGCGGGCGGTCCGATGATGCTGCCGATCCTGCTGATCGGCCTGGTCGGCGTGGCGATCGCCATCGAGCGTTTCGTCACCCTGCTCAAGGCGCAGCGGCACACCCGCGCGATGTGGGCGCGCGTGGAGCCGTCGCTCAACGATGGCGACTTCGACAAGGCCCGCAAGATCGTCGGCGACGACAACAACCCGCTCGGCCGCCTGCTGGGCGCGGGCCTGGCGATGCAGGGCGCGGTGCGCCGCCGCGACGACGTCGAGAAGGCGATGCAGGAAGGCATCATGGAAATCGTGCCGCGCCTGGAAAAGCGCACGCACTACCTGGGCACCTTCGCCAACCTGGCGACCCTGGTCGGCCTGCTCGGCACCGTCTCGGGCCTGATCGGCGCGTTCAGTGCGGTGGCCACCGCCAATCCGGCGGAAAAGGCCAACCTGCTGTCGGCGAGCATCTCCGAAGCGATGAACTGCACCGCGTTCGGCCTGGGCACCGCCGTGCCGCTGCTGTTCATGCACGCCTTCCTGACCTCGCGCACGCAGAACCTGGTCGAGAGCCTGGAAATGGCCGCGATCAAGTACCTCAACGTCCTGACGCTGCGCACCAGCCGCGCCGCCCAGGGTTCGGTCCAGAACATCCGGGCCGCCTGAGTCGGGCCACAGGAGAAACGCCATGGGCCTGATGCCACGTCGCAAGCCGCCGGCCAAGCCGGCCGAGCTGATGCTCGTGCCGATGATCGACATCTTCAGCGTGATGATCACGTTCCTGCTGATGACGGCCGTGTTCTCGCGCATCTCGATCATCCAGCTCGACCTGCCGAGCGCGGCCGCCGGCGAGCCGACCGAGCCGACCTTCCGCCTCGAAGTGATGGTGCGCAAGGACGGCCTGGAGCTGACCAACGGCCAGGAGACCATCGCCGTGCTGCCGCAGGAGCACGGTGCCTATCCGCTCAAGCAGCTCACGCTCATGGCCGCCAACCTCAAGGGCCAGCACGTCGACGTCGACACCGCTTCGGTGCTGATGGCGCCGGACGTGCAGTACGACTACCTGGTGCAGGTGATGGACGCGATCCGCAGCACCGACAAGGCCACCGCCGAAGCCCACGGCTTCACCGCCACCCCCGATGAGCGCGGCCGCATCTCGATGTTCCCGAAGATCGCCGTGGGAGACGCACCATGAGGATGTCCCTGAATCCGTTCCGCGCCATCCGCAAGCGGCGCGAGGAGCCGGAACTCAACCTGATCCCGATGATCGACATCATGTCGGTGATGGTGGCGTTCCTGCTGATCTACTCGACCGAAGTCGAAGTGGTGCAGAACGCGAAGGACGTGCAGATCCCGCTGTCGACCGCCGAAGCCAAGCCCGCCGAGACGGTGGTGGTGACGATCACCAAGGACATGCTGCTGGTGCAGGGCGACGTGATCGCCACCATGGACCAGATCCGCGACCCCAAGGCCGCGTTGATCGAGCCCCTGCGCGAATACCTGTCGCGCCCGCTGACCGCCAAGGCCGGCGCCGCGCAGCAGGCCGCGCTTGCCCATCGCGAGATCACCGTGCTCGCCGACCGCGGCCTGCCGTACGAGGTGATCCGCAAGGTGATGACGACCTGCACCGCGGCCGCGTACGACAAGCTGTCGCTGGCGGTGCTCGAGACCGGCGGCAGCGCGCCGGGCGGCGGTTGAGGGCGGACCCATGACCGATACCAACGCCATGGAACCGGAAGCCCTGCAGGACGCCGCCGCCGCGGCGGCTCCGCTCGACGAACGCATCGCGCAGGCGCGGGCGCGCCTGCACGAACTCGCGCAGGACCTCTCGGCCGTCGACGCCGAGCTCGACAACCTCATCGGCGACCGCGTTCGCCAGCACCTGCTCGAGCGCGCGTGCACCGCGCTGGACGAGCTGGATGAAGCCTACGGCGCCGAGCTGTTCTGGGACGGCCTGGCCGGGAAGAACGAGCGGGCCGAACACATCGCCCGCGCGCGCGGCCGGGCGGCGTCCCTGCGCGCGCGCATCGACGCGGTCGAGTCGCGCCGCAGCCTGCTGGTGCAGGGCATCAGCGAACACAACGAACAGCTCCTGCTGCTGGAAGACGAAGCCTTCGAGCACCAGGAGGAAGTCGAGCGCCAGCACAACGAATGGGTGGTCGAGCGCGAGCTGCAGACCAGCCGCGCCCGTCCGCACCTCATGCTGTGGATGCGCGGCGAGGAAGACCGGCGCTCGCGCAAGGGTCTGGCCATCGCCTTGTGCGTGTGGCTGGTGATCGCGATCGTCCTGCCCTTCATCAGCATTCCGGAGCAGCTGGCGCAGCCGGAGAAGCTGCCCGAGCGCGTGGTCACCGTGATCCCGGAAGCGAAGAAGCTGGAGAAGGCCCCGCCGCCGCCGCCGGAACTCACCCGGCCGGAAAAGCGCACCGAGCGCAAGCCGACGCCAACCCGCACCGACACCGCGAAGGCCGAACCGCGGCCGGTGCCGACGCCGCAGGCGCCGAAGCCGCAGGGCATCCTCGCGTTCAAGGACGCGCTCACCGCCGTCGACGACCTGCCGGCCGTCGCCGAACTCGGCCATGCCGCCAAGCTCAGCAACGACACCGGCGAGGCACGTCCGGAGCGCGCGATGCTGACCGGCAGCACGCCGGGCCGCAGCAGCGGCATCAACCTCGCGGCGCAGAGCCGCGGCTTCGGCAGCGGCAGCGGCGAGCGCGGCGCGATCAAGGGCACGGCGCTGACCCGGGCCGCAAGCGGCATCAACGCGGTAGCCGCCAACGCCAATTCGGCCGCCGGCGGCAGCGCCAAGCGCGGCGGCCGCTCGGACGAGGAAATCCAGGTCGTCTTCGATCGCCACAAGTCCGCGCTGTACCGGTTGTACCAGCGCGAGCTGCGCAACGACGCGACCTTGCAGGGCAAGGTGGTGCTGCGCCTGACCATCGAACCCGATGGCAGCGTGTCCATGGCGCAGCTGAAGTCGTCGGAAATGGAAGCGCCGGCGCTGATCGCGGACATCCTCGCAAGGGTGAAGGGCTTCAACTTCGGCGCGAAGGACGTGCCGGCGGTGACGATCGTGTACCCGATGAACTTCCTGCCGGCTGGCTGAAGCCATCGCGATGCAGCGCGTGCCCCGGGGCGACGCCCGGGGGCGCGCGTCCAACGCAACACGCAACAAAACGACAAAGGCAAAACCACCGAAAGGTGGCGACGCAAAGTCACCGGCCTGTCGGGCGCACTGCGCCCGTGGTAGCGGGACCGCCGAAGCCCCACGCAGGGAGCGAGCAAGCTCGCCCACCCGGCGTGAGGACCTTCCTCGGTCTCCTTTCATGGCCATCGGTGGCTTGCATGGCATGAATGGAGTGAGAGGCATGGGTCCGGGATTCGCACGAAGCACACGAGGCACGGCAGCAGGCAGGCGCTGGATCGTCCGGCTGTGCGCGCTGTTGATGCTGCTCGGCATGTCGTTCGGCGCGTACGCGCAGTCGGTCAAATGCTCCGACTTCGGCGGCATCCTGGATGGCAGCCTGCCTGGCGCGGTCAACCCGAGCCAGCTCGAGGTCGACACGCTCGTGTGCATCGTCCGCAACTACCCGCGTTCGGCCTATCCGCCGGATGGCTTCGGCGCCAACCTCCAGTACAAGCCCGGCCAGGAAAAGCTGGTCATCTTCGACAACGTCTACTGGAGCGGCAACATCGCCTGCAACGACGTGCAGGACAACAAGATCTGGTTCGTCAACTCCGACGTGCCGAAGTTCCGCGAGGACTGCCAGAACGTCCTGATCCCGGTCGAATCCATCAACAAGCGCGGCCCGGACTTCGCCGCCGTCGGCGTGCCCTTCAACTACCGGTTGCTGATACCGGTGCTGATCGATCCGCAGACTGGCGCCGTCGTGCTCACCGGCGAGTCGAAGGACGACCTGCACGGCATCACCCTGTACGACAACATCGGCATCGATCCGGTCACCGTGACCGTCAACGGTCCGGACGACAACGATCCGAGCACCCCGCCGGCCACGTACCCGGTGACGATCCCGGGCACCGGCGTCGACCTCAGCCTGGTCGGCACCCCGAGCGTGCGCTGGTGCACGGACCTGACGTGTACCTCGCTGGGCGCGCAAATCAACCCGAACATCGTCGTCAACGCCAACGGGCTGGTCGAGTTCCATTTCCCGCCGGGCTTCATCCTGCCCAAGGGCGGACGCCTCGCGATCGACATGACCGTGGTCCTCGACGACAACCCGGCGGTCAACACGCTGGGCAAGTCCTTCGTCAACACCGCGATCTGGCAGTTCGGGCGCCTGATCGACGGCACGTTCTACAACCCGCTACCGGGCGAGAACGGCGTCTCCAATCCGGCGGTGATCGCCGGGCCCAACCTGGTCGTCAACAAGAGCGGCAGCGCGGCCCTGGGCAGCGCGACGCTCAACCTCGGCGAATGGGGCGACTTCACCATCGACGCGGTGAACACCGGCCAGTTCGACGCCTGGAACGTCACCCTGCTCGACCGCCTGCCCGACGGCCCCAACGGCGGCATGTGCGACCTGACGCCGCAGGTCACTTCGGTGCGCCTGGGCAGCACGACCCTGGCCCAAGGCACGCAATACACCCTCGCGTACACCGCGGCGCCAACGTGCGAGATGAGCCTCACGCTGCTCGACGCGGCCGGACCGATCGCGCCGGGCCAGCACCTCGTCGTCGACTACCGCACCAAGCTCGACGCCAACAGCCAGAACGGCGCGACGCTCACCAACATCGCCGGCGCCACGCGCTGGTACAACGACGACAGCGGCAATCCCGCGCGCGTCGAGATCACGCGCACGCTCACCAACGGCACGGTTGGCGTCGACGACCACGAAGACGCGCATTCGCTCGCGGTGCTGCTGTCGGGCTACTTCTACGAGAAGACCGTCCGCAACCTCACCAGCGGCGCGGACCCCGCGCGCACCGCGGTGCCGGGCGACGTGCTGCATTACACGCTGCGCCTGCAGGCGACGGATTCGGGCTTCGCCGACGCGATCTTCCGCGACCAGCTGCCGGCGGATTTCGTGCCCGGCTCGCTGGCGTTCACCTCGCTGCCGGCCGGCGCGGTCAACAACAGCAATCCGGCCACCGGCCTGATCGACATCCGCAACATCGATGTCGCCGCGGGCAGCGAGGTGCGGGTCGAATTCAACGTCACCCTGCTGCCGACGCTGGCGCACGGCCACCTCGTGGTCAACCAGGCGCAGCTGCTCAGCAGCAGCGGCAGCTTCCTCGCGGACAGCGACGATCCGACCGTCAACGGCCAGGCCGACCCCGATCCCGCCGTGGACGACGAGGATCCCACCGTCGTGCGCATCTCCGCGCCGCCGGTGCCGCCCACCAAGGCGCTGCTGGCGCCGGCCAATGGCGAAGCCACGATCGGCCAGGAGCTGGTCTACCGCATCGCCGTGCCCGGGCAGCCGCGCAACGCGCCGATGTACGACGTGCAGGTGGTCGACGGGCTCGACGCCAACCTCGAATACGTCGCCGCGACGGTGACTGTCGGTGGCGTGGTCAATGGCGCGGGCGTGGCCGATACCAGCACCGCCGCGCAGGTGTCGATCGCGATCGACCGGATCCCCGCGGGCACGCAGGCGTTCGTCGACGTGCGCGTGCGCGTGCGCAACGTGCTGGGCGCGCAGCAGGGCGTCGATGTCGACAACACGGCTGCGGTCACCTGGGCGGAAACCGACGGCGGCGCGCGCGAGCCGGCGCAGGTGACCAATCCTGTTGCCTTCAACATCGTCGAGCCGACGCTGACGATCGCCAAGAGCGCCGACCGCGCGACTGCGGCCGCCAACGACGTCATCCGCTATACCGTGACGCTCACGGCCGCCAGCGGAACCGATGCCTCCGGCGCGTTCGACGCGTCGCTGACCGATACGCTCAGCGCGGGCCTGGTGTACGCCGGCAACGCGGTGGTCACCGGCACCGGCAACACGCTGGGCGCGCCGGTGATCACCGGCGATGGCAGCGCGGGCGCGCCGCAGGCGCTGGTCTGGAGCCTCGCCGCCGGCAACGCCGACATCGACCTCGCCGAAGGCGAGTCGGTGCAGGTGTCGTACGACGTGCGCGTGCTCGGTTCCGTGCTCGCCGACCAGCAGCTGACCAACACCGTGGTCGCGCGCTGGACCGGCCTGGACGGCGCGGTTGCCGCCGAGCGCACCGGCGTCGATGGCATCGGCCTGCTCAACGACTACGTCACCGCGCCGGTCTCCACCACCGTGATCACGCCAGGCGCGCGCCCGGCGAAACAGCTGCTGTCCCCGACGACGGGGGGCGCGACGATCGGCCAGGAGGTCACGTACGCGATCACGGTGCCGAGCGCGCCCAGCAGCAGCACCCTGTACGACGTCGCGGTGACCGACGCGCTCGACGCCAACCTCGAGTTCGTGGCCGCGACCGTCACCGGCGCCGCCGGTGCGACCACCACCGGCAGCACGCCGACGCAGATGAACGTCGCCATCCCGCAGATCCCCGCGGGCCAGCAGGCGACGATCGAACTGCGCGTACGCGTGCGCAACCTGGCGGGCGCGCAGCAGGGCATGCAGGTCAGCAACACCGCTTCCTACACCTACGCGACGAGCCCGGGCGGCAGCGCGGTCGCGCCGCTGGTCAGTACGCCGGCCACGTTCACGATCATCGAACCGACCCTCACCGTCGCCAAGACCGGCGACCGCATCAGCGCGAAGGGCGGCGACATCGTGCGCTACACCGTGACCCTGACCGCGGCCACGGACGCGAACGCCTCGGATGCATTCGACGTGCGCCTGGTCGATACGCTCGCCGCCGGCCTGGAATACGCCGGCAACCCGACCGTGACCGGAGCCGGTAACACGGTCGGCGCGCCGCAGGTCACGGGTGCGGGCAGCACTGCCAATCCGTACGTGCTCACCTGGAGCGCGGCCGCGGGCAGCCCGGACATCAGCGTGGCGAAGGGCGCGTCGGTCCAGCTCAGCTACGACGTGCGCGTGCAGCCCAACGTCCCGGCGCTGACCACGCTGAGCAACAGCGTGGTGGTGGAGTGGACGGGACTGGCCGGCAGCAGCGCCTACGAGCGCCACGGCGCCGGCTGCCCGACGATCGCCGCGCCCAACGACTACTGCGCCGGCCCCGCGGTCCATTCGCTGCTCACCGATCCGCCGCGCCTCAATTTCACCAAGACCGTGGTCACGCCGACGCCCGCGCGCCCGGGTGACGTGGTGCAGTACCGCCTGCAGCTGACCAACCTCAGCGACGTCAGCGCCGCCGGCCTCTCGCTGGTCGACGAAATCGACGCGCTCAACGACCCGGCGAAGTTCGTGCCGGGCACGCTCGCGCTGGTCGGCGCGCTGCCGGCCGGTGCGACCGACAACACCAATGCCAGCGGCGGCGCGAAGGGCACCGGCCGCATCGACATCGGCAATCTCACCCTGGGCGCCGCGGGCAGCGGCTCGGACACCGTGGCCATCGAGTACCGCGTGCAGCTGGCGCCGGTAATCGCCAACGGCAGCGTCGTCCTCAACCAGGCGCGTGCGCAGTTCGGCACCGCGTTGCTCGCGCTCAGCGACGATCCGGGCGTCAATGGCGCGGCCAATCCGGATGTCGCGGGCGACGAGGATCCGACCCGCCTGCCGATCGACTCGGCGCCGCAGCTGGTCGTGCAGAAGACCTCGGCCTACCTCGGCGCGAACCCGAACCTGCTGATGGCCGGCGACACGCTGCGCTACACGATCACCGTGCGCAACATCGGCACCGACCATGCGCACGGCGTGACCCTGCGCGACCTGGTGCCGGCCAATACCACCTACGTCGCCGGCAGTACCGCGCTCAATGGCGTGGCGGTGGCCGATGGCGCCAACGGCTCGCCGCTGATCAACGGCATCGCGGTAACCTCGCCCGCCGAAACCACGGCCGGCGTGGTCCGCGCCGACAACCCGGCCGATGCCGCGGCCAACGTCGCCACGCTCACGTTCAACGTGGTGGTCGATGCCGACGCGGCGGACGGCACCGTCATCGCCAACCAGGCCTTCGTCACCGGCACCGACGTCGGCAACGAAGTCCCCTCCGACGATCCGCGCACGCCGATCGTCAATGACCCGACCCGCGACGTGGTCGGCAACGTGGCGCTGCTGTACGCCGACAAGGCCGCGGCGCTGCGCGTCGACGCCGGCGCGCCGGGCGTGGTCGATCCGCTCGACACGCTGCGCTACACCATCCGCATCTACAACAACGGCAAGGCGCCGGCCACGCAGGTGGTGCTGCGCGACGACGTGCCGCAATACACCACGTGGGTGGCCGATTCGCTCACCGTCAACGGCCAGCCCGTGGGCCGGCCGGACGGCGGCGTGTCGCCGCTGGCGGCGGGCATCGCCATCGGCACGCTCAACCCGGGCCAGGTGGCGACCGTGCAGTTCGAGCTGCGCGTCAACGCCGGCACCGCCGGTGGCACGCTGATCGTCAACCAGGCGCGCGTGCTCAGCAGCGGGCAGCCGCCGCTGCTGACCGACGGCGACGGCGATCCCGCGACCGGTCCCGAGCCGACCGTCGTGGTCGTCGGTGGCATGCAGATGCTCACCATCAACAAGCAGGTGGCCGTGGTCGGCGGAGGCGCGGCATTGCCGGGCGCCGAACTCGAATACCTGGTCATCGTGCGCAACATCGCGACCGTGCCCGCCACGCTGGTGCGCATCGTCGACGACCTCAACGCGACGGCGGCGGGCCAGCTCAGCTACGTCAACGGCTCGGCCACGTTGAACGGAAGCAGCGCCGGCGTCAGCGTCAGCGGCCAGGCGATCACCGCCGACTACGCCGGCAGCCATGGCGATCTCGCCCCGGGTGAATCGGCGACGCTGCGCTTCCGCGCCACCCTTGCAGCCGGTCTCGCCGCCGGTACGCGGGTGACCAACACCGGTGTCGTCAACTGGAACGACCCGGCGCAGACCGCGAGCGCGAGCGTCGCCTTCGACGTCGGCGGCCGGATCGGCGTCGGCGTGCTCAGCGGCCGCGCCTGGCACGACGCCAACTTCAACCGGACCACGGATGCGGGCGAGCGCGTGCTCGCCGGCTGGAGCGTGGGCCTGTATCGCAACAGCCAGCTCGAGCGCAGCACCATCACCGACGCCAACGGCAACTGGCAGATCGCGAACGTGGCGCCCAACGCCGGCTCGCCCGACGCACTGGAGGTCCGCTTCACCGCGCCCGGCGCCACCGCGACCACGGCCAAGCTCGGCTACGCGCACTCGGTCTTCAGCAACGACCTGCAGCGCATCCACGCGATCGCCGTGCCGGCCGGCAGCAACCTGCCCAACCTCAACCTGCCGATCGAACCCAACGGCGTGATCTACGAGTCGATGAACCGTGGCGCGATCACCGGTGCGCGCCTGCGCCTGCTCGATGCGGCCGGCGTGTCCGCGCTGCCGGCCGCGTGCTTCGCCGATCCCGCGCAGCAGGGCCAGGTCACGCGCCAGGGCGGCTTCTACCGCTTCGACCTGAACTTCGCCGATCCGATGTGCGCATCGGGCAGCAGCTACGTGATCGAAGTGGCGCCGCCGTCGCCGGATTACATCGCCGGCGCCTCGGCGCTGATCCCGCCGACGTCGGACGCGACGACCGCCGCGTTCGTGGTCCCGACCTGCCCGGCCAGCATGAGCGACGCCGTCCCCGGCACCACCGGGCGCTGCGAAGCGCAGGCCTCCGAACTGGCGCCGCCGGTCTCGGTGCCGGCGCGCTCGGCCGGCACCACCTACTACCTGCACCTGCGACTGGACGACTCGGCCGTGCCGGGCAGCAGCCAGATCTTCAACAACCACATCCCGCTCGACCTCGACCTCGGCGAGGCGCTGTCGATCAGCAAGACCACGCCGATGAAGAACGTCGTGAAGGGCCAGCTGGTGCCGTACACGATCACCCTGCGCAACCTCTCGGGCCTGCAGCTGCGCGACGTGCGCGCGGTCGATTACTTCCCGGCCGGCTTAAAGTACGTGCCGGGGTCGGCGCGCATCGACAACGTGGCGAGCGAGCCGACGCAGAACGGACGCCAGCTGACCTGGAGCGGCGTCGCGTTCGGCACCGCCGACGAGCATGCGATCACCCTGCTGCTGTCCGTGGGTGCCGGCGTGGGCGAAGGCGAGTTCACCAACCGCGCCCGCGTGTGGAACGGCCTCACCGACCGGCCGTTGTCCGGTGAAGCCAGCGCCACCGTGCGCGTGGTGCCGGATCCGACCTTCGACTGCACCGACGTGATCGGCAAGGTGTTCGACGACGCCAACCGCAACGGCACCCAGGACGACGGCGAAGGCGGCATCGGCGGCGTGCGCGTGGTGACCGCGCACGGCCTCGCCGCGACCACCGACAAGCACGGCCGCTACCACATCACCTGCGCGGTGGTGCCGAACGAAGACCGTGGCAGCAACTTCGTCCTCAAGCTCGATGACCGCACGCTGCCCAGCGGTTATCGCCTCTCCACCCGCCAGACCGTGATCGCCCGTGCCACCCGCGGCAAGGCGCTGGGCATCGACTTCGGTGCCTCGGTGTTCCGCGTGGTGAGCCTGGATCTCACCGACGAGGTGTTCGAACACGACCGCGCGCAGCTGCGCCGCCACTGGCAGCCGCGCCTGCAGACGCTGATCGACGAACTGTCGACGGAGCGGTCGGTGCTGCGCCTGTCGTACCTGGCCGACCTCGAGGATCCGGCACTGGTGGAAGCGCGCCTGGCCGAGATCAAGCAGCAGGTGATCGCAGCGTGGCCCGAGGCCGAAGCCGGCTACCCGCTCACCGTCGAGCAACAGACCTTCTGGCGCCGCGGCGCACCGGTGCAACGGCCGGCCGGCAACCAGGAGGCGCGCAAGTGAACACCAGCCCGAAGATGAACATGCTGACGAAAAACCTGCGTACGCCGCTGCTGGCGTTGTGCCTGATCACCGCCACGGCGGCGGCGCAGACGGCCGCGACCCCGGCCTCGATCGAGCCCGCTGCGATACCGGCGAGCGACGACGCAGTGGGCAGCGAAGCGTCCGCGGAGCAGGCGCAGGTTGCGGACGCATCCGCTGGCGAAGCAGCATCGGGTGAAGACGCGACGGATGAAACGTCCGCCGACGATGCCACGGTCGACGACGCCACCGGCGCAGACCAGGCGCCGAAGGACGCGCCGATCCGCGAATCCCTCGAGCGCCACCTGCCCGGCGACCAGGCGTTCAGTCCGCTCGCGCGCGATCCCAAGGTCGCGACCGAGCTGCGCGGCGACCGCGTGGAGAAGCAGCAGGTCGACGGCGAAGTGATGGAGACGGTGAAGCTCACCGGGATCATCAAGCCGCTGCACTTCGACTCGGGCGCGATCCGGATCCGCGACGAAGACATCGCCAAGATCCGCCGCGCCCTCGAATCGGTGCAGGGCAAGGCCAACGTGCGCCTGCACCTGGCCGGCCACGCCGACAACCAGCGCCTGTCGCCGGAACTGGCCGCGCGCTACGGCGACAACCAGGGCCTGTCGCGTGAGCGCGCGGGCGAAGTCGCCGAGCTGCTGCAACGCGCACTGACCCTGCCGCCGGAAGCCATCGCGTTCGAAGGCTACGGCGACAGCAAGCCGGTCGCGAGCAACGGCTCGGACGCGGGCCGCGCCCGCAACCGCCGCGTCGAGGTCGAAGTCTGGTACGACCAGCCCAAGGCCGCGACCACGGAAAAGGACGTGGTCGTCACCGAGGAATTCCGCCAGATCAAGGTCTGCCGCGTGCAGGAGCTGTGCCTGATGCGCTTCCAGGAAGGCAACGCGCGCCGCACGCGGGTGAACAACCTGGTCACCGCGCTGCACTACGGCGAGGAAGGGGTCGAGGTCACGCCGGAATTCATCGAGCAGGTGCGCAAGGCATTCGCCAACCTGCAGGGCAAGCAGAACGTGACCGCCAGGTTCATCGGCTACAGCGACGACATCGCGCTGTCCGATCGCAACGCGCGCATCTACGGCGATGCGGTCGCGCTGTCGAAGGCGCGCGCGCACCGCACCGCGCTGGCCGTGCAGGAAGCCCTGGGCCTGCCCGCGGCATCGGTGCAGAGCGATGGCCGCGGCGCCACCACGTTCATCGGCGCCAACGACACGCCGCAGGGCCGTGCGCTCAACCGCCGGGTCGAAGTGCAGTTCTGGTACGACGATCCGCTGCAGGAGCTGCCGGAAGGACCACAGATGTGCCCGGCGGAAGCCGATCACGAGATCGTCACCCGCATCCACCAGCCCAGCGGCGGCGAACTGCCGGTGCTGGCGCTGGACGGCAGCGAGATCGTCATCCCGACCGGCCTCACCGACCGCCTGCGCAGCGCGATGGACGAGATACGCGATCGCGACAACGTGCGCCTGCGCTTCATCGGTTACACCGGCAACGAGCGGCTCGATCGCCGCACCGCGTCCGTGTACGAGGACGACATCGGCCTGTCCACGGCGCGCGCGCGCCGCGCGATGGACACCGTCCGCAGCCTGATGCAGCTCGCGCCGGAACAGGTCGAGCACGAGGGCCACGGCTTCGTGCAGGCGGCCGACGTCTCCAGCGAAGGCTTCGTGCAGGGCCCCGAGTCCTACATCGAGGTCCAGGTCGTGTACGACGAGAAGGTGCTGCGCGACGACTACGAAGGCGTCGACATCACCCGCCTCAACCGCGAGCTGGCGCCGGCCAACGCCTATGGCCTCAATCCGATGCACATCTCGGTGAATGGCAAGCCGCTCGACGATCCGGGCCGCAGCTCGGCCGACGTGCAGCGCTGCACCGACGTGGCGCTGGACGATGCCGGGATTCGTTTCCAGTTCGACGACCTCCACGCCTCGCCGCGCCTGGCGGTGTCGGCCTCGCCGCAGGTCGCGGCGGTCGACGAGCCCGTGCGTTTCCGCATGTATTCGAACTACAACGGCTTCATCCGCCGCGCCGAAGTCCGCGTCCTCGACAAGGCGCAATCCGTGCAGGCCACGCCGCTCGCGGTGGTGGCGCTGGATGCCGACGGCAACGGCGAGTGGCAGCCGGCGATCGTGGACATCCCGGCCGCCGGACGCGAGTTGCAGTACGTGCTGCGCGCCTACGACGAGCAGGGCCGCTTCGACGAGACCAGCCCGCGCCCGCTGTGGCTGGTGAACGCGAACGCCGACGGCCGCGTCGCCGACGTCCCCGCCGTCGCCTCGGGCGAAGGCGCGCCGCCGCTGGCCGGCTACGGCGAAAGCCACCTCGCGCGGCGCAACATCCGCATCGGCGCCAATACCGTCGCGGTGCGCGGCAGCGGCATCCCGCAGGGCCACACCGTGTGGGTCGCGGGACGCGCGGTGCCGGTCGACTCGAAGGGCGATTTCATCGCCGAGGAAATCCTGCCCGACGGCCTGCAGACCGTCGAAGTCGCGGTGCTGGATCCGGAGGGCAACGGCCAGGTGTACCTGCGCGACCTGGAGATGCGCGAGCGCGACCGCTTCCTCGTCGGCGTCGCCGACGTGACCCTGGCCAGCAACAGCACCAAGGGCCCGGCCGACCTGCTCGAGGGCGAGAACACCGCGTTCGAGCGCAACTCCCCGTTCTACGGACGCCTGGCGTTCTTCGGCACGCAGAAGTACGGCAACGGCTGGCGCCTGACCGCCAGCGCCGACACGCGCGAAGGCCCGGTCAAGGACCTGTTCGGCAACCTGCTCGACAAGGCCCCCGACGCGCTGTTCCGCCGCCTCGATCCGGACTACCACTACCCGACCTTCGGCGACGACGGCGTCGTCGAGGAGATGGCGCCGACCATGGGCAAGTTCTACCTGCGCGCGGAGCACGGCGACGACTTCGCGATGTGGGGCAACTTCCAGGCCGACTACGCCGGCAACGAAATGGCCCAGGTCGATCGCGGCCTGTACGGCGCCAATGCGGAATGGAAGGCGGATGCGACCACCGCGTTCGGCGAACGCCGTGCCGTGGTCGGCGGGTTCGCCGCGGAGCCGGGCACGATCGGCGGACGCGACGAGTTCCGCGGCACCGGCGGCTCGCTGTTCTACCTGCGCAACCAGGACATCCTCGGCGGTTCCGAGCGCCTGCGCATCGAGATGCGCGACAAGGATTCGCAGCTGGTCACCGGCACGGTCGAGCTGCGCCCGGGCCTGGACTACGACATCGACTACCTGCAGGGTCGCATCCTGCTGTCGCAGCCGCTGTCGTCCAGCGGCGGTGACAACATGCTGGTGCGCAACGGTGGCCTCTCCGGCGACGAGGCGTGGCTGGTGGCGCGCTACGAATACGCGCCCGGTTTCGACGAGATCGACACGCTGACCACCGGTGGCCGCGCGCACCTGTGGATCAACGACCACGTCGGCCTCGGCCTCACCGGCAGCCGCAGCAGCGGCGACGCCGACGACAACAGCGTGCTTGGCGCCGACCTCACCCTGCGCAGGACCACCGACACGTGGCTGAAGCTGCAGGGCGGCCGCACCCGGGGCCTCGCGTCGAACTCGCTGTTCTCGTACGACGGCGGCTTCGGCTTCGCGGGCAATGATCCGGTGGCGTTCGACGACGCGGCAGCCAGCAGCTACCGCGCCGACGTCAGCCTCGGCATCGGCGACGTGTTCAAGAACGGCAAGGGTCGCATCACGCTCTACGCGCAGTCGCAGGACGCCGGCTATTCGGCGCCGGGCTTGGCGACGACCTCGGACCGCAGCTACTACGGCGGCACCCTGGACCTGCCGATCGGCGAGAAGCTCAGCGTGGTCGGCAAGGCCGACCATCGCGAACAGGATGCCGGCCTCGCGCTCGAGGCCGCCGAAGTCAACGTCCGCTACCAGCTCAACGACCGCTGGAAGCTGGCGGCCGGCGTGCGCAACGACAAGCGCGAGGACCTGCGCGCGACCGTGCCGCTCACCCAGGAGCAGGGCCAGCGAACCGATGCCGTGCTGCACGTGGGTTACGACTCCGCCGGCAAGTGGAACGCGTGGGGCTTCGCCCAGCAGACCCTGTCGAAGGATGGCGACCGCCAGGACAACGGCCGCTTGGGCGCCGGTGGCGCGATGCGCATCGGCGAGAAGCTGCGCGTGGAAGCCGAGGCTTCGGCGGGTGACCTCGGCCCGGGCGGACGCCTGGGCACCAGCTACATGGTCTCCGACAAGACCACCATGTACCTCAACTACGCGCTGGAGAACGAACGCGGCGACATCCTCAACGGCACCAACATCAGCGGCCAGCGCGGCAGCCTCGTCGGCGGCATGAAGCGACGCCTCGCCGACGGCAGCAGCCTCTACGCCGAAGAGCGGTACCAGGACGCCAACGAAGCCCGCGGCCTCACCCACGCCGCCGGCATGTCGCTGAACCTGGGCGAACGCTGGACGCTGGGCGCGAACGCCGAACTGGGCACGCTGCAGGACAGCGAGACCGCGGCCGAGACCGAGCGTCGCGCCGGCGGCGTGCGCGTGGCCTACACCCTGGGTGCGACGCAGGTGTCCAGCGGCCTGGAATACCGCGCCGACGACAGCGAGCGCGCCGACGCCACGCACGTGGAGCGCACGACCTGGCTGTTCCGCAACAACTTCAAGCTGCAGATGTCCGACGACTGGCGTTTGGTCGGCAAGTTCGACCATTCCAAGAGCGAAAGCTCGCAGGGCCAGTTCTACGACGGCAAGTTCACCGAAGGCGTGATCGGTTTCGGCTACCGCCCGGTGGCGAGCAACCGCCTCAACGCGCTGGCCAAGTACACGTACTTCTACAACGTGCCCACCACCGACCAGGTGACCCTGACCGGCACCGCCGCGCAGTTCATCCAGAAGAGCCACATCGCTTCGCTGGACGCCACCTACGCGGTGACCCCGCGCTGGTCGGTGGGCGGCAAGTACGCCTACCGCCTGGGTTCGGTGAGCCTGGACCGCGAGAACCCGGAGTTCTTCGACAACCGCGCGCAACTGCTCATCCTGCGCACCGACCTGCGCCTGTTCGGCAACTACGAAGCCCTGCTGGAAGCGCGCAGGCTGCAGCTGCCGGACGTGGACGAGTCGCGCAGCGGCATGCTGCTGGGCGTGTACCGCTACTTCGGCGAACACGTGAAGGCCGGCGTCGGCTACAACTTCACCGACTTCTCGGACAACCTCACCGACCTGAGCTATCGCCGCCAGGGCGTGTTCGTGAACGTCGTCGGCGCGCTGTAACGCCGGACATCCCGTTCTCCCCGCTGGCGGGGAGAGGCGGGCGCGAAGCGCCGAGCGGAGGAGGGTGGAAACCGGAGGTCCGGCGAGATCGGAAAACGACAACGCCGGCATTCGCCGGCGTTGTCCCTGCTGCGACGAAGTGCGTTCCGTCAGCGCTTCATCGAGCTGAAGAACTCGTCGTTGGACTTGGTGTTCTTCATCTTGTCGAGCAGGAATTCCATCGCGCCGATCTCGTCCATGCCGTGCAGCAGCTTGCGCAGGATCCAGATCTTCTGCAGCAGCTCCGGCTCGATCAGCAGGTCTTCGCGGCGGGTGCCCGAGCGGTTGATGTTGATCGCCGGGTACACGCGCTTTTCGGCGATGCGGCGGTCCAGGTGCACTTCGGAGTTGCCGGTGCCCTTGAACTCTTCGTAGATCACCTCGTCCATCTTCGAGCCGGTGTCGATCAGCGCGGTGGCGATGATGGTCAGCGAGCCGCCTTCCTCGACGTTACGCGCGGCGCCGAAGAATCGCTTCGGGCGGTGCAGGGCGTTGGCGTCGACGCCGCCGGTCAGGACCTTGCCCGACGAAGGCACCACGTTGTTGTAGGCGCGGGCCAGGCGGGTGATCGAGTCGAGCAGGATGACGACGTCCTTCTTGTGCTCGACCAGGCGCTTGGCGCGCTCGATCACCATCTCGGCGACCTGCACGTGGCGCGCGGCGGGCTCGTCGAACGTGGAGGACACGACTTCGCCGCGCACGGTGCGCTGCATTTCGGTCACTTCCTCGGGACGCTCGTCCACCAGCAGCACGATCAGGTGCACGTCCGGGTGGTTGCTGGTGATCGCGGTCGCGACCTGCTGCATGAGCATGGTCTTGCCGGCCTTCGGCGGCGAGACGATCAGCGCGCGCTGGCCCTTGCCCTGCGGCGCCATCAGGTCGAGGATGCGGCCGGTGATGTCCTCGGTCGAACCGTCGCCGCGCTCGAGCCGGAACTTGCGGCGCGGGAACAGCGGGGTGAGGTTCTCGAACAGGACCTTGTTCTTCGACGCTTCCAGCGGTTCGCCGTTGATCGTGTCGACCACGGCCAGGGCGAAGTAGCGTTCGCCGTCCTTCGGCCAGCGGATGCGGCCGGACAGGTGGTCGCCGGTGCGCAGGTTGAAGCGGCGGATCTGGCTGGGCGAGATGTAGGTGTCGTCCGGGCCGGCCAGGTAGCTGGCCTCGTGCGAGCGCAGGAAGCCGAAGCCGTCGGGCAGGATCTCCAGCACGCCGTCGGCGGCGACGCCTTCGCCGTGCCGGGTCAGGACCTTGAGCACCGCGAAGATGACGTCCTGCTTGCGGGCGCGGGCGACGCCTTCCTGGATCTGCAGCTGCTCGGCGATGTCGAGCAGCTTGTTGGCCGGCATGCGCTTGAGGTCGCCCAGCGAATAGCTCGGGAAGCCTTCGGGCACCTGCGGGTGCGGGCGCGGGACGAAGGGTTCGGCATTGCCGCCCTCGTCCTGCATGCCGCCGCCCTCGCGGTAGCGTTCGCGCTGGCGGTCGCGGCGGTTGCGGAAGCGGTCGCGGCGGTTGCCGCGGCCCTCGGAGCCACCCTGGCCTTCGCGCTGGTCGCGCGGCTGGTCGTTGCCGCCGTCGCCGCCGTTATTGCCGCGGGGGGCGTGATCGGCGGCGGGTGCGGCGGGGGCCGAGGCTTCGGCGGGCGGCGGGGGGGCGGCCGGCGGCGCGGGTGCCGGGGACGCCTGTTCTGCGGCGGGCGGCGCGTCGGCCTTTACGACGCGTGCCTTGCGCACGCGCTTCTCGGCGGTTTCGCCGGAATCGGGGGTGTTATCGGACAAGCAGGGAATCCTCGCTAAGCGGCGAGCGCTCGCGGGCTGCGAGCGTTACGTCAGGGACGTGGGTCATGGAGAAGAGGGGCGCGGCGCCGGAGGATCGATTGCGGGTCCGGCAAGCCTGCGAGGCGAAACTAGCACCGCGGCCGCGTGCCGGCAAGCGCGGCGAGGTGGCGGTTCATCTTGCGGCGCCGCGGCCGTCGGCGCCGGGGGGCGGGTTCGCGGGCGCGGCCGCGAACCTGTGGAGCGGTCGCCTTACAGCGCCTTGTCGATCATCTGGCTCAGCTGGGCCTTGCCCACCGCGCCGATCTGCTGGGAGTGGATCTGGCCGTTCTTGAACAGCAGCAGCATCGGGATCGAGCGCACGTGGTACTTCATGGCGCTGCTGCGGTTGTGGTCCACGTTGACCTTCACGATCTTGGCCTTGCCGGCGTAGGTGTCGGCCAGTTCGTCCAGGGCCGGCGCGATCATCTTGCAGGGGCCGCACCATTCGGCCCAGAAGTCGACGAGGACCGGCTCCGACGAGCCCAGCACGACGGCGTCGAAATCGGCATCGCCGACATGCATCACTTTGTCGCTCACGCAAATCTCCTGGATGACCCCCTGGAAAGGGGGGTTGCGCCCCGGCAAACGGCGGGGCGGGAAAATTCTGATCAAAACCGTGGGTTAAACTGGGGCGTTTCGCGCCGGCTTCAAGTCCTGGCGCCAACCGGACCGGCCTGGCTGAACAGGGCCCGGAACCCGTCGCCCGCCATGTCCGGCCCCGGCAGTCTGCGATGCAGGCCGCCCCCATGCAAGCGCGTAACGCGCGCACCGATGAAACACAGATGAGCGATAAGCCACTAACCGATATCACGTTCGATTCGTTCGACCTGCACCCCACTTTGCTCGCCGGTCTCGAAACCGCGGGCTTCACCCGCTGCACGCCGATCCAGGCACTCACCCTGCCGCTGGCGCTGGCCGGCCGCGATGTCGCCGGCCAGGCCCAGACCGGCACCGGCAAGACCCTCGCCTTCCTCGTCGCGGTGATGAACCGCCTCCTGACGCGCCCGGCGCTGGCCGAACGCAAGCCGGAAGACCCGCGCGCGCTGATCCTCGCGCCGACCCGCGAACTCGCCATCCAGATCCACAAGGACGCGGTGAAGTTCGGCAGCGACCTCGGCCTCAAGTTCGCCCTGGTCTACGGCGGCGTCGACTACGACAAGCAACGCGAGATCCTGCAGAAGGGCGCGGACGTCATCATCGCCACGCCCGGCCGCCTGATCGACTACGTCAAGCAGCACAAGGTCGTGTCGCTGCACGCCTGCGAGATGTGCGTGCTCGACGAAGCCGACCGCATGTTCGACCTCGGCTTCATCAAGGACATCCGCTTCCTGCTGCGGCGCATGCCCGAGCGCACCACGCGGCAGACGCTGCTGTTCTCGGCGACGCTCAGCCACCGCGTGCTCGAACTAGCCTACGAGCACATGAACGAGCCGGAAAAGCTCGTGGTCGAAGCCGAGACGGTGACCGCCGCGCGCGTGCGCCAGAAGCTGTACTACCCGGCGGACGAGGAGAAGTTGCCGCTGCTGCTCGGCCTGCTCTCGCGCAGCGAGGGCGCGCGCACGATGGTGTTCGTCAACACCAAGGCCTTCGTCGAGCGCGTCGCGCGCGCGCTGGAACGTGCCGGCTACCGCGTCGGCGTGCTGTCGGGCGACGTGCCGCAGAAGAAGCGCGAATCGCTGCTGAAGAAGTTCCAGGCCGGCCAGCTCGAGATCCTGGTCGCCACCGACGTGGCCGCGCGCGGCTTGCACATTGACGGCGTCTCGCACGTCTACAACTACGACCTGCCGTTCGACGCGGAGGACTACGTCCACCGCATCGGCCGCACCGCGCGCCTGGGCGCCGAAGGCGATGCGATCAGCTTCGCCTGCGAGCGCTACGGCATCTCGCTGCCGGACATCGAGGCCTATATCGAGCAGAAGATCCCGGGCGAGCACGTGACGCCGGAGATGTTGGTCGCGCTGCCGCGCACGCCGCGCGAAGTCCCCGCCGGCGCGGAGGGGGATGACGACGGCGAAAGCATCGGCGCCATCTTCAAGGAAGCGCGCGAGCAGCGCGCCGCCGACGAGGAGCGTCGCGGCGGCGGTCGCAGCCGCGGCGGACGTGATGCTCGCGCCGGTGGCGGAAGTCGCCGCGAGGGCGGCGGCCGTGACGGCGGACCGCGGCGCGAGCGCCCCGCTGGCGAAGCGCGTCCACCGCGTCCGCCGCGCGCGGAACAGCCGGCCGTGGCGAAAGCCGCCGTCGCCGTGGCGGAGATCGAAAGCGAACGCGCACCGCGCAAGCGCCGTCGTCGTCGTGGCGGTCGTCGCATCGACGGGGCCGAGGGCGCTGTGCAGGCAGGCAATGGCGGAGCGGTGAACGTGCCGGCCAAGCCGACCACGCCAGCCGCAGCGGCCAAGCCCGGCCTGTTCGCACGCATCGGTCACGGCATCCGCAAGCTGATCACGCGCGCGCCGAGCTCGCAGCACTGACCGTGCCCCGTGGCGGCGGCTGGCCGCCGCCACGACTAGCCAGCGCGGGTCGCGCCACCGATACTTGCGGCCAGCCTGGCAGCACCCCCGGACCGAATGGCCGTTCTGCGCTTCGACAACGTCAGCAAACGCTACGACAGCGGTCACCACGCGTTGACCGATGTCAGCTTCGAAGTCGCCCCGGGCGAGATGCTGTTCGTCACCGGTCATTCCGGTGCCGGCAAGAGCACCCTGCTCAAGCTCATCCATCTCAGCGAACGCGCCAGTCGCGGCGCGGTGCTGTTCGGCGAGAAGAACCTCGCCAAGGTCCGCGGCGGACGCGTCGCCCTGCATCGGCGTGATGTCGGCGTGGTCTACCAGGACCACCGCCTGCTCGCCGACCGCAGCGTCGCCGACAACGTCGGCCTGCCGCTGGTGCTGCGCGGCATGCGCCGTGGCGACATCGCAAAGCGCGTGCGCAGCGTGCTGGAGAAGGTCGGCCTCGCGGCGCGTGCGAACGCATTCCCCGCGCAGCTCTCGGCCGGCGAGCAGCAGCGCGTCGGCATCGCCCGCGCCATCGTCGGCGAGCCCAGGTTGCTGGTGGCCGACGAGCCCACCGGCAACCTCGATCCCACGCTGTCGGCGGAAATCCTCGCGTTGTTCGCCTCGCTGCCCGAGCGCGGCACCAGCGTGCTCGTCGCCAGCCACGACCTCAACCTGCTCAAGCGCATGAAGAAGCGCGTGCTGGTGCTCAACGAGGGACGCCTGGTCGACGACATATCGCCGCAGGAGCTGGCCGAATGAACGTCGAAGCCGCACCGATCAAGCCACAGTCGCGCCTGGGCATGTGGTTCGACCACCACGCCTACAGCCTCGTGGCCAGCTTTGGCCGCATGCTGCGCAAGCCGTGGGCAACCGCGCTCACGGTCGGGGTAATGGCGGTCGCGCTGGCGTTGCCGCTGGGACTGTGGGCGACGCTGCAGAACGTCGAGCGCTTCGTCGCCAACGTGCAGCAATCGCGGCAGGTAAGCGTGTTCCTCAAGACCGACGTGTCCGCCGCGCGGGCACGGGCGCTGGCCGCCGGGCTGGAGGCACGGCCGGACGTCGCCAGCGTGCAACTGCGCACGCCGGAACAGGGCCTGGAAGAGCTGCGCCAGCGCGGACTGGGCGATGCGCTCGCCGCCCTGGACGCCAATCCGCTGCCGAACCTGCTGATCGTCACGCCGCAGCGCGACGAAGCGGCGCTCGTGCAATCGTTGCAGGCGCTCGCCGAAGCCGATGTCGTTCAGCACGATGCGGGCTGGCGCGAGCGGCTCGCACAGTGGCTGCGCTTCGCCGAGCGCCTGGCCTGGGTGCTCGCAGGCCTGCTGGGGTTGGGCGCGCTGCTCGTGGTGGGCAATACGGTGCGGCTCGACATCCAGTCGCGACGCGACGAAATCGGCGTGCTGCAATTGCTGGGTGCGAGCGACGGCTTCATCCGCCGCCCGTTCCTCTACCTCGGCATGTGCTACGGCGTGCTGGCCGGTGGCGCGGCGCTGGGCGTGCTGACCCTCATCGAGGTGGTGCTGCGCGAACCCCTGGGCGAGCTTGCGCGCAGCTATGGCAGCAGCTTCGCCCTGCACGGTTTCGATCCGCTGCAGGCCGCGGTCATCGTGCTCGGCGCGGGTGCGCTGGGATGGCTCGGCGCCGGTTTCGTGACCGGTCATTACCTGCGCCAGACCCGTCCGACGGAAACCTGAGCCAAAAGACGACGGGCGTCGCAACACCGCCGGGTAAACGCCGGGTCCAGCGCGTACACTCGCGGCTCGCCCGCTGCTCCCTGAAGTTCCCATGTCATCGCAGGACCTGCGCCACCTCGACAATGCCGCCCCGCGCGTGATGGTTGTGGATGGCAGCAAGCTGGTGCGCAAGATGATCGGCGACGTGCTGGTGCGCGAAGTCGCCGACGCCGAGCTGGTGGCCTGCGGCAGCATCGAAGATGCGCGCAATGCCCTGGCGCAGGGTGCGGTCAACCTGGTCACCACGTCGCTGGTGTTGCCCGATGGCGACGGCATCGCGCTCGCACGCACGGTGCGCGAGGCCTCGGGGCAGGCCTACGTGCCGATCATCGTCGTCTCCGGCAACGCCCAGGATGCGCTCGAAGCGCGCCGTTTCACCGAGGACGTGACCGACTATTTCGACAAGGGCCTGGGCTACAGCGCGCTGGCCGCGTTCATCCGCGGCTACGTGCAGCCCGAGCCGATTCCCGGCGCACGCGTGCTGTACGTCGAGGACAGCAAGGTCGTCGCGCTCGCGACCAAGCGCATGCTCGAACGCAACGGCCTGAGCGTGGTGCATTTCGTCGGCGTCGAGGAGGCGCTCGAGTACCTCGAGCAGTATCGCGGCGGCGACGATCCAGGCGCCGACCTGGTGCTGACCGACGTGTACCTCAAGGGTGAACTCGAAGGCAGCGACCTGCTCAAGCGCATCCGCCATGATTTCGGCTACGGCAAGCGCCGCCTGCCGGTGCTGGTCATGACCGGCGACGCCAATCCGGACAACCAGAGCGAGCTTCTGCGGATGGGCGCGAACGACCTGGTACTCAAGCCGATCGAGGAACGCCTGCTGGTGACCAAGACGCTGTTCCAGCTGCGCGTGGCACGGATGCCGGAACAGCGCACGCTGGACGCCTAGCCCTCCGCGACCCGTGGCTATGCTGTACGCATGAACGAAGCGGCCGACCGGATCAAGCTCGAACCCTCCTGGAAGTCGCGCGTCGGCGACTACCTGCAGCGCGACGACATGCGCGAACTCTCGGCGTTCCTGCGCGAGCGCACGGCGCAGGGCGCCCGCATCTATCCACCCGGGCCGCAGATCTTCGCGGCGCTGGGCGCAACCGCGTTCGAAGACGTCAAGGTCGTGATCCTGGGACAGGATCCGTACCACGGCGCCGGCCAGGCGCATGGGCTGTGCTTTTCCGTGCAGCCCGGCATCGCCGTGCCCCCGTCGCTGGAGAACATCTACAAGGAGATCCAGCGCGACCTCGGCATCCCGCGCCCCGGCCACGGTTGCCTCATGCATTGGGCCGAGCAGGGCGTGTTGCTGCTCAATGCCGTGCTCACGGTGGAGGAAGGCCATGCCGGCGCCCACCAGGGCAAGGGCTGGGAAGGCTTCACCGACCACATCGTCGACCGGCTCAACCGCGAGCGCGAGCACCTGGTGTTCATGCTGTGGGGCAGCTACGCGCAGGCCAAGGGCAAGGTGATCGACCCGCGCCGGCACCTGGTGCTGAAGGCGCCGCACCCGTCGCCGCTGTCGGCGCATCGCGGCTTCATCGGCTGCGGGCATTTTTCCGCCGCCAACCGCTACCTGGTGCAACACGGCATGCAGCCCATCGACTGGTCCCTGCCGACGCGCGCGGAGCCCGGCTAGACCGGTAAGCGAAAAGTGCCGGACGCGCCGGCACTTTTCCTCGTCTCTGCGAGGTAGCCTCAGTCGAACTGCAGCCGCGCATCGCCCGAGAACGATTCCAGCGAGATTTCACCATTGCCGCTGCCGTAGCGGTGCTCGAAGTTCGAGCCGGGACCGTGCTTGGGCCGGCTCACCTGCACGTCGGGAGCGTACAGCTCGCCACTGAAGCTTTCGCCGCGCACCTGCGCGGACAGGTTCGCCGGCATGCGCAGCGAGAGATTGCCGCTCACGCTCTCCAGGCCAATGCGGCCGGCCGGGGCCAGCGCGGTGTTGATGCGCATGTCGCCCGATACGGTATTGCCGCTGAGCTTCTGCACGTTGCTCTGGTGCACGGACAGGTCGACGTCGCCCGAAACCGTTTCCACGTGCACTTCGCCGCCGAGGCGGCCGCGCAGGTCGATGTCGCCGCTCACGCTCTCGGTGCTGACCTTGGCGCTGTTGAGGATCAGCTTCAGGTCGCCGCTCACGCTGTCGATGACCGCCTCGCGCGGCGCACCGACGACGCTGACGTCGCCGCTGACGCTGTCAATCGACAATTCGCCCGAGGCGAGGCCGCTGACGTCCACGTCCGCGGAGACCGCGTCGATCTCGAGGTCCGCCTGCAGCGGCACCATCAGCCGCAGCTGCGAGGGCTCGCTCTTGTCGCTGCCGGAGAAGAAGCCCAGGCCACCGGTCTTGGGGTACTTCACCTTCACCGACAGGTGCTGGGCATCGCCGCTGATTTCCAGCTTCTCCACGCCCTGGCCGAGGCTGCCTTCGATCTTCACCTCACGGCGGTCCCAGGCCCGCACCTCGATGCGGCCCTTGAGGTTCTCGACGACCAGGTGGCCGCGCGCATCCAGCGGGCGGGTTTCGTTGATCGGTGTCGCGGCCAGCGCGGTGCCGGAGAGCGAAGCCGCGACGAGCGCGCCGGCGGCCAGGAGGGGGAATCGGGACATGGTGGTTCTCCGGGACTGCGTGAGCATGGAATCGGGTAATCGGGTCGAGGGATCGAAGGGCGGATCAGGTGTAGGCCACGCGTTGCGCGAGCGCCAGGCGATGGGCGTACGTGCGCCGCAGTTGCTCCAGCAACCGCACTGAATCCGGATCGCGTGCGAGCGCGGCGCGGATCACGGCGACGTCGCGATCGAGCGCTTCGGCGGTGGGCTGCAGGCTCGCCGGGATCGGCGCCTGCACTTCCTGCAGCGCCGCCTGGTACTGGCGCACGAGGCCATCGGCTTCGCGCTGGACCAGGGTCGGGGATTGCGACGCGGCCACCTGGCTCGTGCGCGCGAACCAGCCGGCCGTGCCCACCGCCAGCACCAGGCTTGCCGCCAGTGCCAGCGAGCGCAGCCAGCGGTGCGGCCGGGTCGCCGGTGCCCGTTGCGGTGCCAGGCGTGCGGCGATGCCGGGCCAGAGGTCGTGCGGCGGGGTGGTGTCCTGGCGCAGGGCCCGCAGCTGCCAGCGCAGGGCATCGGGGAAGTCGTTCTGGTTGTCCGGGGTATTCATGCGTGTGCCTCCAGCCGTGTCCGCAGCAGATGCCGGGCACGGTGCAATTGCGCTTTCGAGCTGCCGACGGCCATGCCGAGTTCGGCCGCGATTTCCTCGTGCTGCCAGCCTTCCACGTCGTACAGGACCAGCACCGCGCGGGCGCGCGGCGGCAGGCTGGCGACGGCGCGTTCCAGGTCCATCGACAGCGCGGTGGCGTGGCCGGCGGAGTCGGGGGTGCCCAGGCCGTCGAAGGCCTCCTCGTCGCCGTCGTCCTGGGGACGGCTGCGGCGGCTGCGCAGCTCCATCAGTGCGGTATTGACCGCCAGCCGGTGCAGCCAGGTCGCGAAAGCGGACTCGAAGCGGAAGGCCGGCAGGGCCTGCCAGGCGCGGACGAATGCGTCCTGGGTGAGGTCGTCGGCCCGCGAGCCGTGCCCGCCGACCAGGCGGGCGATGACGCCATGGATGCGCCCGGCATGGCGCCGGTACAGGGCCTCGAACGCGGCGACCTCCCCGCGTGCGGCGGCCCCGACCAGGGCGCGCTCGTCCTCGGCCCCGCCGTCGGGGCTGCTGTCGGTCGGGATGGGCATGACGGCGGTGAGCATAGCCATACAGATGCAGGACCGGCCGCAGCCGTTTAAACGGGCTCGTGACGCCCGCCCCCGCAGAATCCGCCTTGTCCGGGTCTCCCGACGGCCCCATGAACAGGCTTCCGTCGGGGTGCGGCCCGTTCCACCAGTGCAACGCTCCGGAACCTTTTCACCCTTTAGCAGTCCCATACCCCGACTGCTAAGATCCCTGCCATGACCCAGACCGACTCCACCGCCCTCATCGCCAACAACCTGCCGATCCCCGCCTTCAGCGGACTGGCAGCGCTCGGTTCGCTGGATGCCTACATCGGCGCGGTGCACCAGATCCCGGTGCTCACCGCCGAGGACGAGCAGGCGCTCGCGCGCCGCTTCCGCGACGAAGAAGACCTCGACGCCGCCCGCGACCTGGTGCACTCGCACCTGCGATTCGTCGTGCACGTGGCCCGCGGCTACAACGGCTACGGCCTGCAGATGGGCGACCTGATCCAGGAAGGCAACATCGGCCTGATGAAGGCGGTGAAGCGCTTCGATCCGGAGCAGGGCGTGCGCCTGGTGTCGTTCGCGGTGCACTGGATCCGTGCCGAGATGCACGAGTTCATCCTGAAGAACTGGCGCATCGTCAAGGTCGCCACGACCAAGGCGCAGCGCAAGCTGTTCTTCAACCTGCGCAAGTCCAAGACCCGCCTGGGCTGGATGAACGCGGAAGAGGTGCGCGCCGTCGCCGCCGACCTCAATGTGTCCGAACGCGAAGTGCTGGAGATGGAATCGCGCCTGTCCGGCCGCGACATCGGCTTCGATGCGCCGGCCGACGAGGATGACGAACACGCACCGCCCTCGCCGGCCGCGTACCTGCGTACCGACGCCGAGGATCCGTCGCAGGCGTACGAACGCGCGGACAACGAGGACAACCAGCTGGAGCTGCTACGCGAAGGCCTGGCCAACCTGGATGCCCGCTCGCGCGACATCATCAAGCGTCGCTGGCTCGATGCGGACAGCAAGATCACGCTGCAGGAACTGGCCGACGAATACGGCGTCAGCGCCGAGCGCATCCGCCAGATCGAGGCGAACGCGCTGAAGAAGATGAAGGCGCTGTTCGCGGCCTGAGCTCGAGCCGCAGCGCAAGGAACGGAACGGCCCGGACATCCGGGCCGTTCTCGTTCGTGACCTCAGTGGACCGGGGACGGCTTCGGCGTGTGTGCGAGCAGGTGCTGCTCCTCCTGCTGCTGCATGCGCACGTTGATGGCCACCTGCTGCGTCTGCAGGCTGCTTTCCACGATCGGCTGCAATGACGCCTGGCGGGTGCTGATGGCATCGGTGGCCCGGTTGAGAGCCGGCTCGTCGCGTAGCGGATTGACCTGGACCACGCGCGCCAGCGTGCCCTGCGCGTTCAATTCCACCCGATCGATGCGCTCGATCCGTTCCCGGACCGCCTCGACCGTCAGTGCGCCCGCCAGTTGCTCGCTATGCGGTCCTGGTTTGATGCCGCGTTGCGCTTCGGCCGCGTGCACCTGGTCCAGGACCTGCTGATAGCGGGCGTGTTGCGGGTGGCCGGGGTGTGTGAGCAGCTGCTGGTCGGCATGTTGAAGCAGTTCCCGGGTTTTCGGTCCGGCGATGCCGAGCCCCTTGAGGCCATGCTCGCGCTGGAATGCCTGCAGTGCCTGCCGGGTGCGATCGCCGAAATCGCCATCGGCCACCAGCGGGTGGCCTTCTGCATCGCGATAGTCAAGCCGGCGCAACGTTTCCTGCAGCCGCGTCACTTCCTGCCCCTTGTCGCCCGTCTTCAAGGAAGCGACGCCGGCCGCATCGGACGGCTTGGCTTGCGTTGCCGTGGAAAGAGCGGTCTGCGCGGCTTGCGACTGGCCCTGGCCCTGGATCATGTCCCGCGCCTTGGCCAGCGGATCCGTGGCATACAGGGCCACGCCCCGGCTCTGCTTCGATTGCAGGTAGCGGTCGAGTGGAATCATTTCCACGCCTTCGCCGCCGCGTGACTGGCTGACCATGAGCTTGCCGTCATGGGGGTCGCGGACGACCATCGTGATGTGGTCGATGCCTTTGTAGCGGCCGGCGTCCCATTGCCTGCCGTTGGCGTCGAACTTCGGCCCATTGTCTTCGCCGATCACCATGCCTTCGCGAAGATTGCCCGCCGTTACTGCAGCACCTTCAAGCATTACGCCCGAACGTCGTGATGCCTTCTGCACGATCGTGGCAGCCGCATCGTAGATCTTGTCGAAACGGTCCGCAGGCGCAAACACAGATCGACCGGCTTCACGATTGACCTCCGCCATGGTCGCGTTCTGCAGGTGGACTACCCAGCCGGAGCAGTCGATGCTCCCCGCTTCGGCGTTCTTATCGCCCATTCCATAACGCACGTGGTCAAAGCGAACGGTCTGGGCATAGGCCTCGTCGAGCGAAAGCCCGGGAGCAGAAGACGCGATCGGAGGCGTCACGCCACGCGGCGCAACCGACTGTACCGGCGGCTCGATCTGCTTTTCCGGAATGCGGATGCGGTCGAACTTGGTATCCCAGTAGCGCACATAGACGCTGGCGAGGTCGCGGTCGGAAAGCCTTGCGAAATCGCCGTAGGCGTTTCCCGTAACGCGTTCGACGTCGCGTGGACTGACGTTATTGAGAATGTTGTCGCGCGTATCTGCGCGTGAAAACCGTCCGTTGGCGAGCGCTGCCTGTATCGAGGCGTATCCGCCGGCGCCCTGCTGGTGGGCCAGGTACATGTCCAGCCCATCGGGATTGGACTGTCCGGACAGGTAGGGAGCCCGATTGTCGCGGTGCCGCGAGGTCAGGATGCGCTGGTTCTCGAGATACAGGCGTGCTGCTGCATCCGTATTGACCACCGGATCCAGTTCCCTGCCTTCGATGCCATAGGCTCGTGCGGTGCTCGGTACGAACTGGAAGAGGCCTTTGGCTCCGCGAGGACCGCGACTGGCAGTTTCGTCGAAGGTGCCCCCGGTCTCGATGTACGCGAATCGCAGGAAATCATCGCGCGGGATGCCGCGTTCACGCGCTTCGGCTTCGATGATGTCCAGTACTTCACTGCGGCTGTAGTCCCTTGCCATAGAGGCCTCCTTGGCCTGTCACTGAGTTACTGCACAGCGTCGTAGCGCGACTCCTGCGCATTGAAGCGGTAGCGCGTGGACGCGCGGGCGTCGATCTCGCGCACTTGGCCATGTTCGTCGAGGGTGGTGCCGGCGAGCGCGACCACCACATCCGGCATCGGAGCTTCCGGAGTCGATTCAAAGCGCAGCGTACCCTTGCTGCTGGTGCACCGCACCAGCGAGGACGCACCGGCTTCGCAGTCCGCGGTGTTTTCCTCACCAGTGGCGAGGCTACCCACATGGGTCCAGCGCAAGTCCGCAGGGCTGAGCAAGAAGAGTTCAGCCGTTTGCTGGCGGATGCCTCCGGGGGCGGCAACCCAAGCGGCAACGCTCAGTAGCTCGTGCCCGTCCACGGTGCGATACGTCTCCGGCTGGCGGCCGGCATCAATCGTGGGACCCTTTTCGAACGCTCCGAAATCGCCAATGTGGCGTTGTGCGCCGACCAGGTTCCAGCGCTTGCCAGTTCGGTCGTCCATGAGAACGAATGTTGCCTGCGTGATGGCGGCCGGTGTGGCCGGATCAGGATAGTCCTCTGCCGGATCCTTCCCGTACTTCTCGGGAGTCTGATAGACGAATGCGGTGTAGTACTGCTTGCCGGCCGCCTCGAAGCGGCGCCCGTACCAGAAGTGCGCCCAGCTTCCGTTCTCCACCTCGTAGGCCGCGGAGCCATCCCCAGGGTTGTCGAAGATCGCGCTGATGGCTTCGCCAGGCGTGGGCGTTACGGGGACGGGAATGGATGCGTCAGGCATCGTGGCCTCCTTGGCCGGTTGAAGCGGGTCCTGTGGAGCAATGTCGTCTGCCGTCTTTACGGCATTTTGGTCAGTGCAGGCTGCGACCGCCAGGGCGGCGCATAGCAAGGCATGTCGATATCGCACGAGTCCTCCATGACACTCATGTTGTAAGCGCCCGCATGGCGCTGCTCATTCTAGGCGCAGACCCAGGCGCGTCTTCAAGCCCGGGTTCGGTTCGTCAGGGTGGCGCCTGCGGCCGATGGGAAGGTGGGGCGGGGTCGAGTCCAAAAATGATCCGCGCATGCCGCTGATAGCTCCAGTACGCCCATGCCCAGTTGATCAGCACGATCAGGCGGTTGCGGAAGCCGATCAGGAAGAAGATGTGGATGAGGAGCCAGAACCACCACGCCAGCAGGCCCGACAGTTTCAGCCTGCCCAGGTGCATCACGGCGGCCATGCGGCCGATGGTGGCGAGGTTGCCGAAGTCGCGGTATCGGAACGGCTTGGCCGCTTCGCCGCGCAGGCGCGCGCGAATCGCACCCGCGACGTGCGCGCCCATCTGCTTGGCCGCAGGCGCGACGCCGGGCACGGGCCTGCCGTCCTGTTGCACGCTGGCCAGGTCGCCGGCGACGAACAGCTCCGGATGCCCGGGTACGCTCAGGTCCGCTTCGACCAGCACGCGTCCGGCGCGATCGCACGGCGCATCCAGCAATGCGCCCAGCGGTGAGGCCGCGACGCCGGCGGCCCACAGCACGGTTCGCGCGCGAACCGAGGCATCCCCCAGCACGTAGCCATTGGCGTCGATCGCGGCCACGGCCGTGCCGGTCAGGACTTCGACACCCAGTCGTTCCAGTTGCGCGCGCGCCTTGGCCGACAGTTCTTCCGGGAAGGATGCCAATACGCGGGGGCCTGCTTCGATGAGCCGCACCTTCGCTTCGGCCGGATCGATGCGACGGAATTCGTTGCGCAAGGTATGGCGCGCGATCTCCGCGAGCGTGCCCGCCAGCTCCACGCCGGTGGGCCCGCCACCGACAACCGCGAAATTGAGCCAGCCGGCGCGCTCCTCGGCGCTATCCGCGGCCTCGGCGCGCTCGAAGGCGAGCAGGACGCGCCGGCGTATGGCCAGCGCATCGTCGAGCGTCTTCAACCCGGGCGCATGTTCAGCCCAGGCGTCGTGGCCGAAGTAGGCATGCGTGGCGCCGCTGGCCAGCAGGAGGAAGTCGTATCCAAGCCGGTCGCCGTCGGCGAGCGACACCGCGCGGGCATCGGCCTGGATCCCCACGACCTCGCCGAGCCGCACTTCGACATTGCGCTGGCCGCGCAGGATGTGGCGCAGCGGCGCGGCGATGTCCGGCGCCGACAGCCCCGCGGTCGCCACCTGGTACAGCAGCGGTTGGAACAGGTGGTGGTTGCGGCGATCCACCAGCGTGATGCGGACGTTGTCGCGCGCCAGCGCGCGCGCGGCCCACAGGCCGGCGAAGCCGCCACCGACGATGACGATATGGGCAGGGCTGGCAACGCTCACCGGGCCTCCAGGGATGAGGAAACATGCCGGTCGCTCGGCAGGTATTGGCGGCAGTCGGTGGCGCCGGGGAATGCGCCGGACGTAGCAACTCGAATCAGCAGCCGTTGGAGCGCGCGACGGCCGAGCCAGTCTAGCGCGGCAACTCGGGCTCGATCCGGGATGTGCGCTGCGTGTCAGGCATCCATACGTACACCAGCAACGACACGCCGATGCAGGCCGTGACGTACCAGTAGAAGCCGCTTTCGACGCCGGCCTGCTTGAACCACAGCGCCACGTACTCGGCGGTGCCGCCGAACAGTGCCACCGTCAACGCGTAGGGCAGGCCCACGCCGAGCGCGCGCACTTCCACCGGGAACAACTCCGCCTTCACCACCGCGTTGATCGAGGTGTAGAAGCTCACGATGGCCAGCGCGCCCAGGATCAGCCAGAACGCCTCCGTCGCCGTCTGCACGTCCTGCAGTGCATGCAGGATCGGCGCCGTCAGCAGCGTGCCCAGCACGCCGAAGGCGATCAGCACCGGCCGCCGCCCCACGCGGTCCGACAACGCGCCCACCAACGGCTGCATCAGCATGAACACGAACAGCGTGGATGCGTTGAGCAGGGACGCGGCCTGGCGGTCGAGTCCGGCGCTGTTGACCAGGAACTTCAGCATGTAGGTCGTGTACGTGTAGAACGCCAGCGTGCCGCCCATGGTGAGGCCGACCACCGTCAGCACCGCGCGCGGGTGATCGAGCAGGGCGCGCAATGTGCCCTGCCGCCGCTGCCACGCGCTGTTGCCATCCCGCTCGCTACGGTTGAACGTGTCGGTTTCCTGCATCGTCCGGCGCAACCACAGCGCGGTCACTGCGGCGAGCGCGCCGATGGCGAAGGGAATGCGCCAGCCCCAGGCGTCGAGCTGTCCCTCCGCGAGCGTGCGCTGCAACGCTATCAGCACCAAAAGCGCCAGAAGCTGTCCGAGCACCAGCGTCACGTACTGGAAGCTGGACCAGAACCCGCGATGCTGCCGCGAGGCCATTTCGCTGAGGTAGGTCGCCGAGGTGCCGTACTCGCCGCCGACGCTGAGGCCCTGCAGCAGCCGCGCGAGCAGCAGCAGTGCCGGCGCGGCGACGCCGATGCTCGCGTAGCCCGGCGTGAGGGCGATCAGCAGCGAGCCTGCGCACATCATCAGCACCGACAGCATCAGCGCGCGGCGGCGGCCGTGGCGATCGGCGTAGCTCCCCAGCAGCCACGCCCCCAGCGGCCGCATCAGGAAACCGACTGCGAAGATCGCCGCCGTGTTGAGCAGCTGCGAGGTGCGGTCGCCGCGCGGAAAGAACGCCTGCGCGAAGTAAAGAGAGAACGCCGCGTACACATACCAGTCGTACCACTCGACCAGGTTGCCGACCGAGCCGGAGAAGATGCTGCGCAGCCGGCGCGCGGACGACGGGGACGGGTCGGACATCGTGGCCGGCGCCTACAGGCGTTGTGCGAGCAGCTGCTCGAGCTTGACCTGGTCGGCCGCAAAACGGCGGATGCCGTCGGCGAGCTTCTCCGTCGCCATGGCGTCCTCGTTGTGCTGCCAGCGGAAGTCGGCCTCGCCCAGCGGCCCGGGCGCGGGGTGGCGCGTGCCATCGTCCACGAGCGCAGGGGTTACGGGCTCGCTGCCGGCCTCAAGCTGGGCCAGCAGTTCGGGCGAGATCGTCAGCCGGTCGCAGCCGGCCAACGCCAGCACCTGGCCGCTGTTGCGGAAGCTCGCGCCCATCACCACCGTGGCATAGCCGTGCTGCTTGTAGTGGCGCCAGATGCGGGTGACCGAGGCGACGCCGGGATCCGCCTGCGGCGTGGCCGGCGCGGGCGCGCCCTGGGCCAGGTGCCAGTCGAGAATGCGGCCGACGAAGGGCGAGATCAGGAACACGCCCGCCTCCGCGCAGGCCACTGCCTGCGCGAAGGAGAACAGCAGGGTGAGGTTGCAGTGGATGCCCTCGCGTTCGAGCCGTGCGGCGGCGCGGATGCCTTCCCAGGTCGAGGCGATCTTGATCAGCAGCCGCTCGCGGCCGATGCCGCCGGCTTCGTATAACCCCACGAGCTTGCGCGCCTGCGCCAGGGTGGCGGCAGTATCGAAGCTGTGGCGGGCATCGCACTCGGTGGAGACGCGACCCGGGACCAGCTTGAGGATTTCGGTGCCGATGGCGACGGCCAGCCGGTCGCCGGCATCGGCGATGCGCGCGGCGGCGTCATCGCCGCGCGCGCCCGCGATCGCCGCCTCGATCAGGGGCGCATACGCCGGCAGGGCGGCGGCCTTGAGCAGCAGCGACGGATTGGTGGTGGCGTCGAGCGGGCGGAAGCGGGCGATCGCGCCGATGTCGCCGGTGTCGGCGACGACAGCGGACAGCGCGCGCAATTGTTCGAGTTGACTGGTCATGGCAGCGATTCTGCGCGAACAAAGCCCGTGCGCGAAGGCCCTGCCGCGTCATGAGGCGGGCGTTTGCCGACGCCCTAACATCGGCGCGCCTAGACTCGCGGCCATGCGGGATGGAGCCACCATCGCCGGCATCGCGCAGCGCACGCTGCTGGCGGGCGTGTTGTGCGCGCTGGGGCCGCATGCGCAGGCGCAGGATGCGTACGCCGCGCCGCGCCGCGCGCTGATCAACGAACTGCGCGCGGAGTCCGCGGCCGAGCCCGGCGACGCCACCCGTATCGACCCGGGGGTGCTCGCAGTCATGGCGCGGGTGCCACGGCACGCGTACGTGCCGCCCGCCCAGCGGCAGCACGCGTACGAGAACCGGCCGCTCGGCATCGGTTACGGCCAGACCATCTCGCAGCCGTACATCGTCGCGCTGATGACGACGCTGGCGCAGCCCGGGCCGGGCAAGCAGATCCTCGAAGTCGGCACCGGCTCGGGTTACCAGGCGGCGGTGCTGGCCGAAGCCGGTGCGCAGGTCCACACCATCGAAATCGTCGCGCCCCTGGCGAAGCAGGCCGCGTTACGCCTGCGCAGTTACCGCAACGTCAGCACGCGTACCGGCGATGGCTACTACGGCTGGAAGGAGCACGCGCCATTCGACGCGATCGTCGTCACCGCCGCCACCTCGTCGGTGCCACCGCCGTTGCTCGCGCAACTGCGTCCGGGCGGGCGCATGGTCATCCCGGTGGGCAGCAGTTTCCTCACCCAGCAGTTGCTGCTGGTGCAGAAGGACGCCGCGGGACGCGTGCGCACGCGGCAGGTGCTGCCGGTGCGGTTCGTGCCACTGACCGGCGGGCACTGAGCGCCGGGCGGCGATGCCGGGCTTCGGCGAACGCGATTCCCTCGCAGGCGTGGATGCCGCGGGCTGGCGTTTGCCGCTGGCCATCGCGGCGGTGTCCGCGGGCGCGCTCGCGTACCAGTTGCTGCTGATGCGCTGGCTGGCGATCGCGCACTGGTATCCGTTCGCCGCGATGATCATCAGCCTCGCGCTGCTCGGCCACGGCGCCAGCGGCACGTGGCTGAGCCTGTGGCTGCGCGCCAGGGCGATGCGGCGACTGCAGGCCGAGTTCGAACGCGTATTCGCGTCTTGCGCGCTGTTGTTCGCGGCGACGGCGGCGGCCGCGCCGGTGCTCGCGGGCCGGATCCCGTTCAATGGCCTGGAGCTGTTCTGGGATCCGCGCCAGCTGCTTTGGCTCGGCGCGCTCTACCTCGCCCTGGCGGTGCCGTTCTTCTTCGCGGCGAGCTGCTTCGGCCTCGCCTTCGCGCGCCATGGCGGGCGCATCCCGCAGTTGTATGGCGCCGACCTGGCGGGTGCGGGCATGGGCGCGCTGGCCGCGACCGCGTTGGCGTACCTGCCGGTGGAGCGCGGACTGCTGCTCGCCGCGCTGTGCGGACCGCTCGCGGCGGCGTTGGCGTGGCCGCGCCCGCGCGCGCTGCTGGCCACGGCACTGGTCGCGTGCGCGTTGCTGGCGCTGCTGCCGTTCCACGCGCTCGCGCCGCCACCGAACCAGTACAAGGGCCTGAGCAAGGCGCTGTTGCTGCCCGGTGCACGCATCGTCGCGCAGCACTCCGGGCCGTACGGCTGGCTGGCCGTGCTCGACAGTCCGCGCGTGCCGTTGCGCCATGCGCCGGGGCTGAGCCTGGGGGCGACTGGCGAGCCTGCGCCGCAGCTCGGGCTGTATACCGACGGCGACGCGCTGTCGGCGATCGTGCGCGACGACGGCGCGTACCGCACGCGGCAGCAGTGGCTCGGCGAGATGACGTCGGCGGCGCCGTATCGCATGCGCGCACCGCGCACGGTGCTGGTGCTCGCGGCCGGCGGCGGCATGGACGTGCTGCAGGCGCTGGCGCTCGGGGCGCGCCACGTCGATGCGGTGGACCTGGGCCCGCAACGCCTGCGCTGCGTGCGCGACGAGTTCGCGCGCTACAGCGGCGGGCTGTATCGCGACCGGCGCGTGCGTACCATCGTCGCGGAGCCGCGCGCGTTCGTGCGCGCCAGCCGTGCGCGTTACGACCTGATCGTGCTGGCCGGTGGCGATTCCTTCGCCAGCAGCGGCGCCGGGGCGCAGGCCGCATCGGAGCAGTACGCGCTGACCGTCGAGGCCATGCGCGACTACCTGCACCGGCTGGCGCCAGGCGGCATGCTGGCGATCACCCGCTGGAGCAAGCAACCGCCGCGCGACGAACTCAAGCTGCTTGCCACCGCCATCGCGGCGCTGCGCGAGGACGGCGCGGCCAATCCCGCCGCGCAGCTGGCCGCAATCCGCAACTGGGACGCCAGTACCTGGGTGGTGGCGCGGCAGCCGCTGGGGGCGGAGGAAGTGCAGGCGCTGCAGGTGTTCGCAGCTGCGCACGGCTTCGATCCTGTGCACCTGCCGGGTACCCGGCTGGAGCCGGCGCAGCGCTTCCACGTGGTCGAACCGCCGTACCTGTTCGCGGGCACGCAGGCCTTGCTGTCGCCGCGCGCACGCGACTACCTGCGCCGCTACAAGTTCGCCATCGCGCCGGCACGCGACGACCGGCCGTACTTCGGCCACTACTTCCGCTGGCGCAGCCTGCCCGAGCTGTGGCGCCTGCGCGATCAGGGCAGCGCGGTGCTACTCGATTCGGGCTACCTGCTGCTGGTCGCGGCGCTCGCGCAGGCGGTGCCGCTGGCCTTGCTGCTGGTGCTGGTGCCGCTGTGGTTCCTGCCGCGTGCGCGCGCCGAACCGCCGGCGGTGCCGCGACTACGCGCGGGGGCGTATTTCGCGGCGCTGGGGCTCGCCTTCCTGCTGGTCGAGATCGCAACGCTGTCGCGACTGACCCTGCTGGTCGGCCACCCGCTGGTCGCGGCGAGCGTGGGCCTGGCGGGCTTCCTGCTGTGCGCGGGAGCGGGCAGCGCGCAGTCCCAGCGCTGGCTTGCTCGCGAGGGCGCGGACGACGCGCGCATCGCCGCAAGCGTGCGTTGGACGGTGCGCGCCATCGTGTTCGCGGCGGCCTGGCAGTTCGGCGTCTTCTTCGTCGCCTTCGAGGCCGGCGCAGCGTGGCCGGTGGCGGCGCGCGCGGTGCTCGGCCTGGTCGGCATCGCACCGCTGGCCTTCGTCATGGGCATGCCGTTCGCGCTGGGTCTCGCGCGCCTGGCGCGGAGCGCGCCCGCGTTCGTGCCCTGGGCGTGGGGGCTCAACGGCTGCGTCTCGGTGATCGCCGCCATCCTCGCGGTGCTGCTGGCGATGGCGTTCGGACTGCTCGCGACCATGCTGATCGCGCTGGCCTTGTACGTCGCCGCGGGTTGGGTCTGGCCGAGCCGCGGCGCAACCGCGCATGCCGAGTAGCCAGCCGCGGCAGCGGCAGCCGCGCAGGCGCGAGAGCTGAAGCCGCGTCAGCGGCCGAGGCAGGTGCGCGAGCGGAAAGCCCCCGCGCATCTCCTTGAACGCCGTGCGTCGCGGCGCCGCTAGTACAGATCCACCGGATCCACATCCAGCGACCAGCGCACCCGCCGGGCTTCCGGCAGCGCGTGGATGGCCGGCAGGGACGCGGCGAGCGCCGCGTGCAGCGCGCGCCGCTCCGGCGACGACAGCAGCAATTGCGCGCGCTGGTAGCCGGCGCGCCGTGGCATCGGCGCCGGCAGCGGGCCGTGCAGTTCCAGCGTGGTGCCGGTGTCGCGCAGCGCCGCCTTGGCCGCGTGCAGGAATGCGTGCGTGACCTCGAGTTGCTGGGCTTCCGCGCGCAGCAGCGCGAGGTGCGCGAACGGCGGGAAGCCGGCGGCTTCGCGCTGCGCCAGTTCGGCCTGGGCGAACGCGTGGTAGCCGCCGTGGAGCAGGGTCTCCAGCAGCGGATGCTGCGGATGATGGGTCTGCAGCAGCACCTCGCCGGCGCGTTCGGCGCGGCCGGCACGGCCGGCGACCTGGATCAGCAGCTGCGCGAGTTTCTCCGGCGCGCGGAAGTCGGCACTGAACAGGCCTTCGTCGACACCGACCACGGCGACCAGCGTCAGGTTCGGCAGGTCGTGGCCCTTCGCCAGCATCTGCGTGCCGATCAGGATCCCGGGCGCGCTGCCGAATTCGCGCAGCAGGGTCTCCAGCGCATCGCGGCGCTGGGTGCTGCCACGGTCGATGCGCAGCACCGGCACGTCGGGAAAGCGCTTGGCCAGGGCCTCCTCGATGCGCTCGGTGCCGGCGCCCTGCGCCTGCAGGGCGAGGCCGCCGCAGTCCGGGCATGCGTCGGGTGCAGGCCGGCGCGCGCCGCAGTGGTGGCACTGCAGGCGGCGGCCGCCGGCGTGCACGGTCATCGGGGCGTCGCAGCGCGTGCACTGCGCGCTCCAACCGCAGTCGTGGCACAGCAGCACCGGTGCATAGCCGCGGCGGTTCTTGAACACCAGCGCCTGGCCGCCCGCGCGCAGCGTGCCCGCGATCGCCTCGAACAGCTCCGGCGACATGCCGGCGTCGAGCGGGCGCTTGCGTACGTCGCACACGCGCACGCGCGGCGGCAGCGCGTGGCCCGCGCGCGTGCGCAGTTGCAGGTGGGCGTAGCGGCCGGCCTGCGCGTTGCGCAGTGTTTCCAGCGAGGGCGTGGCGCTGCCGAGCACGATCGGCACGTCCAGCGCCTTGGCGCGCACCAGGGCGAAGTCGCGGGCGTGGTAACGGATGCCGTCGAGTTGCTTGAAGCTGCCGTCGTGTTCCTCGTCGATGATGATCAGGCCCGCTTCGGGCAAGGGCAGGAACACCGCCGAGCGCGTGCCCACCACCACGCGCGCCTCGCCGCGCAGGCAGGCCGCCCAGGTGCGGGCGCGCTCGCCGTCGCTGAGCCCGGAATGCAGCGCGTGCACCGGCACGCCCAGGCGCTCGCGGAACCGCTTGAGCGTCTGCGGGGTCAGGCCGATCTCCGGCACCAGCACCAGCGCCTGCCGCCCGCGCGCGATGCAGTCGGCGATCGCATGCAGGTACACCTCGGTCTTGCCGCTGCCGGTGATGCCGTCGAGCAGGAACGGCGCGAAGCCGCGCGCGGCGAGCAGCGCGGCGACGGCCGCCTGTTGCCCGGGGTTGAGCTCCGGCCCCGCGCCAGGGCCCTGCGCCTGCGATGCCGCGGCGGGCAGGACGAAGCGCTCGACCAGCGCGCGCCCGGCCAGTGCGCGCGCGGCGCCGCGCCAGTCCTCGAGCAGTTCCGCCAGCGCGTCCTCGTCGCGCGCGGCGTCGGCGAGCAGCTCCGCCAGTTGCCGCGGCCTGCCACGCAGGCGCGCCAGGCCGGCGCGTCCGGCCTCGGTCAGGCGCCAACCCCAGCGGTGGGTGTCGGCCAGCGGCTCGCCCTGCCGCAGCGGCGCGGGCAGGGCCGTGGCGAAGACTTCGCCCAGGGGCGCGTGGGTGTAGCGGGCCAGCCAGCGCAGGGAGTCCAGCAACTCGCCATGGAACAGCGGTGCCGCATCCAGGCATTCGCCGTGCCGCAGTTCGGGCGCCTCGGCGTCGGGCAGGCCGACGCCGGCAACCACGCCCACCAGCTCCCGCGACCCGAACGGCACGCGCACCCGGCAGCCCACCTGGGCGGCGCTGGCCGCGCCGGCGGCCGGGCGGTAGTCGAACAGGCGCGGCACCGGCACCGGCAAGGCGACGTTCCAGCAGGTAGCGGCGGCGGGCGGGAGCGGCATCGCGGGGTCCATCATCGGTCAGCGCGGGAGCGCGCTCCACGTCCGGCAGGCCTGTTCAGGATTCACGGCCGGCTGCCCCATCCGGCGGCTCTCCGGACCGCCGCCGGGGAACGGTCACAGTTGCGCGGCATTCCTCCCGTAAACATGACGTAGGTCACGCAACTATCGGAAGCAAAAGGGGATTCGGGTTTATCCACACGAGTTGTGGATAAGTCTGTGGAATCACGCCCGCTACACGCGCGCAATGCCGTAAACACAGGCCCCCCACATGGGTTGGTGAAAAAAGTGCCAACAGCGCTATGTCCTTTTAAATCAGTATGTTACGCGTGAAACACCGCATTCACGCAGGGCCGTGAAGCCGCCGATCCGGCGAAGGTGACGAAGTTGTTACTGCTGTGCACAACTGCTTCGCACGCAGCCCGCGCCGCGCCTGGAGGAGCGCCAAATCGCCCAGTGTCAAGCTGGAATTTTTCCGATTCAGATCAAGGCGTCCGCGCCCGCTCAACGGCCGGCGGCGAGGCCTTCCGGCAGCGGCGCCAGGACCCGGCGCGAGGCGGTGAAGCGATCGCCGAAGCGGGCGAGGCCCTCCGCCCGCAACCGCGGGGCGTGCTCGCTCAGGTAGCTGCCCAGTGCCTCGGGTCCGGTCAGACGGTACTGCACGCAGAGGCTGGCGCGGCCCGCGGCGGGTGCCGGATCGGTGACCTCCAGGACCCGCGCGTCGAGGAAGCCCGGCAGGCCGCAGATCTCGGCGACGTGCGCGCCGAGCCACTCCAGGTACTCGGCGCGGACGCCGGCATCGAGGTCCAGGTTCACTTCGTAGACGAGACCCGGATACGCCGCAGGCTGGAGGCCGGTGCTCACGCCACGATCCCCGCGAGCACCGCGAACAGGACCACGAACAGCACCAGCACCATGTAGACCGAACCGACCACCAGGTAGCGCACGGCGGTCAGCGCCCAGTGATCGCCGTAGACCCGGTGCTGCATCAGGAACAGGTACACCGGGATCCACAGCCACAGCAGGCCGTCGACCAGCGCGGTGATGACCGTGACCCAACCCTTGCCGCCGACGGCGTCGTCGATGGCATTCATCAGGAACATCACCAGCACCGCCAGCAACAGCCAGGCGTGGCTGTAGAGCGCAACGACCAGGTGCTCGAGGTAGCGCCGGCCCGATCCCAGGTAGAGCACCTTCAGCAGCAACGCGAACACCGGCATCAGCAGGAATAACGCCGTCGGCACCGCGCTCAGCGCGGCCTGCACGAACTGGTCGGCGTTCTCCATGTGCTCGAGGTTGGCCTCGGCGCGCGCGATCTTATGGTTGACCCAGCGGTCGACGAAGCCGGGCATCAGCGGCACGTCGATTGGGTTGGTCTTCTCGTTCCACTTGCGGCCGTTGAAGTTGAAGTCGTAATTGCCCTCGTCGTCGTACTTCAGGCCGGGCTTGGGGGTCTTGGCGGGCGGCTGCGTCGCCGTCGCGGCGGCAGCGGGGTTCGCGGCGGCGCTCGCCGGTGGCGACTGGGCCGGCGCCGACGGGGCCGCGGCCCCCGCCGCGCCCTTGGCCGCCGCATCGCGCTTGGCCTGCGCCTCCAGTTCCACGATGCGCGCCGAGGCCTCGCCCTGGATGCGTGCGCGCGTGGCGACCAGCACCGCGTCGACGCCCGGGGTCTTCTTTGCCTCGGTTTCGGCGCCCTCGATCTTCTTGAGCAGGCGCGCCTCGACCTCGCGCACTTCGGCCGGCGTGCGCGCCCGTTTCAACGCGGTGCTGCCCTCGCCGCCGAACTGGACCGCCGGCCCCTCCACGTGCACCACGAGCTTGCCGACGAAGAACGTCAGCAGGCTGACGATCACGAACAGGCGCAGCGGCGCGATGTAACGCGCGCGCTGGCCGGCGAGGTAGTTGCGGGCGACCCGCCCGGGCACCATCAGGTCGCGCAGCGTGCGGAACACGCGGCCGTCCAGGTGCCAGAACGATTCGAAGACTTCTTCCAGCGCATGGCCGAAGTTGCGCGTCGGGCTGTGCACCGACTGGCCGCATTCGTGGCAGTAGTGGCCCTGCAGCGGCGTACCGCAGTTCTCACAGTTTGCCGGCGCGTGCTGCGCGTCCGTTCCACTCATGCCTGCATCCCCGCCCCATCCGTTGCCGCGATCATCGGTCGGATCGCCAAGCGAATAAGATAGCCAGCTGTCGTGACCCGGCGCCAGCACGCGGCATTCGTTCGCCTGCGGCCGCAGTCGCGCGACCGATGCATTCCCCCGATGAGCCTCGAATCCATCCTGCCGGCGCGCCCGCGCTTCGCCCACGAAGTGCGCACCACTGCGGTGCTCGCCGCCCCGCTGGTCGCCGGGCACGTCTCCACCGGCCTGATTGGCTTCGTCGACAGCGTCATCGCCGGCCACCACGGCACCGCCACGCTCGCGTCGGTCGCGGTCGGCACCGCGCTGTTCTGGCTGCCGATGATGATCCCGATGGGCACGCTGATGGCCCTGCCGCCGGCGGTCTCGCACCTGGACGGCGCCGGCCGCCGCCACGAGATCGGCGCGCTGTTCCGCCAGGGCCTGTGGCTGGCGGCGGTGCTGGGGGTGCTGCTGTTCGGTTTCCTCACCCTGGCGGTGCACGCGCTCGAACCGATGGGCATCGCCGCGGAGATCCGTCCCGGCGCGATCGCGTTCCTGCACGGCATCCGCTGGGGCGTGCCGGGGCTGACCCTGTACCTGACCATGCGTTACCTCAGCGACGGCCTGCACTGGACGCTGCCGACGATGCTGCTGGGTTTCGGCGGCCTGCTGGTGCTGGTGCCGCTCGGCTACCTGCTGACCTACGGCATCGGCGGCCTGCCGGAGCTGGGCGCCGGCGGCCTGGGCATCGCCTCGGCGATCATGATGTGGGCGCAGGCACTCAGCTTCGCCTGGTACCTCGCGCGCGCGCGCCGCTTCGCCGACCTTGGCCTGTTCGCCCGCTTCGACCCGCCGCACGCCCCGATCCTGCGCACGCTGCTGCGCAACGGGCTGCCGATCGGCGTTACGGTGACCATGGAAGGCGGCCTGTTCATCGCCACCGCACTGCTGATCGGGCGGCTGGGTGAAGTGCCCGCGGCCGCGCACCAGATCGCGATCAACGTCGCCGCGTTGTGCTTCATGGTGCCGATGGGCGTGGCCGAAGCGACCACCGTGCGCATCGGCCATGCATTGGGCCGCAGCGATCCGCACGGCCTGCGCCGCGCCGCGCTCGCCGGCTACACCATCGTGCTCGCCACCCAGGCCATGTCGGCGCTGCTGCTGCTGGCGGGCAACGAATTCGTGGTCGGCTTCTACACGGCCGACGCCACGGTCGCGGCCTTGGCGGCGTCGCTGCTGCTGTACGCGGCGGCGTTCCAGTTTCCCGACGGCGTTCAGGTGCTGTCCGCCGGCGCGCTGCGCGGGCTCAAGGACACGCGCGTGCCGATGGTGCTGGCCGCGCTGGCCTACTGGGGCATCGGCATGCCCGTGGGCGCGGGCCTGGGTCTGGGGCTGGGCTGGGGCCCGCGCGGGATGTGGGTGGGGCTGATCTTCGGCCTGACCATGGCGGCCGTGCTGCTGTGCTCGCGGTTCTGGCGCACGAGCCGCCGCATGACTGCAGCCCCCTGAGTCAGGGGGCGATTCGCGCCGGCAGGCGCGAATGGGGGTGTGGCAGCGCAGGACGGGGCCCGAAGTTTGCGCAGCAAGCTTTGGGGTTTACCGGGCGCGAGCCCCGGTAAACGTCGTGACGTGTGGCGGATGAAACCGCCGCAGCAGGCAGGTACCCTGCAGTCATCGTTCTGGAGTCAAGTACATGAATACCCCTGCCCGACGCGGCCCCATCGCCGAGTTCTTCCTCGGCCTATGGAACGTGATGAATTTCACCCGCCGGCTGATCGTCAACCTGTTGTTCTTCGGCCTGCTGCTGGTGTTCCTGCTGGTGCTGCTGGCGATCGCCGGCGCCGGCGGCGCCAAGCCGCTGTTGGACAACACCGCACTGGTGATCGAGCCGACCGGCCCGCTGGTCGAACAGTTCTCCTCCGATCCGGCCGAGCGCGCGTTCAAGCACGCACTGGGTGATCGCGAGGGCGACGAGATCCAGCTGCGCGACGTGTTGCGCGTGCTCGACGCGGCCAGGGACGACAAGCGCATCGAACGCGTCGTGCTCAAGCTCGATCGCATGCAGGGCACCGGCATGGCATCGCTGCGCGAAGTCGCCGCGGCGCTCGCGAAGGTCAAGGCCAGTGGCAAGGAAGTGATCGCCTACAGCGAGGCGATGGACCAGAAGCAGTACCTGCTCGCCGCGCAGGCGAACGAGATCTACCTCGACCCGATGGGCGGACTGCTGCTGGAAGGCCTCGGCCGTTACCGCCAGTACTACCGCCAGGGCCTGCAGGACAAGCTCGGCGTCGACGTGCACCTGTTCAAGGTCGGCGAGTACAAGTCGGCGGCCGAACCCTACGTGCTCGACGCCGCCTCGCCGCAGGCCAAGGAAGCCGACCTGTTCTGGATGAACGACGTGTGGCAGCGCTACCTCGGCGACGTCGCCAGGGCGCGCAAGCTCGACGCCGCGAAAGTGGCCGAAGGCATCGACCAGTTGCCGGCCGGCATTACTGCCGCGCAGGGCGACATCGCCAAGTACGCGGTGCAGCAGAAGCTGGTCGACGGCCTGAAGACGGCCGAGGAAGTCGGCGACATGCTCGCCGAGCGCGGCGCCGCCGACGGCGATGCCGAAGACGGCTACCGCCAGGTGTCGTTCGACGACTACCTCGCCCGCCTCAACGCCAGCGCCAATCCGCTCGACGAACGCCCGAAGGTGGCCGTGGTCGTCGCCGAAGGCGAGATCAGCGGCGGCGAGCAGCCGCCCGGCCACATCGGCGGCGTGTCCACCGCGGAACTGCTGCGCAACGCCCGCGACGACGACAAGGTCAAGGCGCTGGTGCTGCGCGTCGACTCGCCCGGTGGCGAAGTATTCGCCAGCGAGCAGATCCGCCGCGAGATCGCCGGCCTGAAGAAGGCGGGCAAGCCGGTCGTGGTCTCGATGGGCGACCTCGCCGCGTCGGGCGGTTACTGGATCTCCATGAACGCCGACAAGATCTACGCCGACGAGTCGACCATCACCGGATCGATCGGCATCTTCGGCCTGATCCCGACCTTCTCGCGCGCGCTCGACAAGATCGGCGTGCACAGCGACGGCGTGGGCACCACCCGCTTCGCCGGCGCGTTCGACATCACCCGGCCGCTGCAGCCGGAAGTCGGCCAGGTGATCCAGACCGTCATCGACAAGGGCTACCGCGACTTCACCGGCCGTGTCGCCAGCGCGCGCAAGCGTAGCGTTGAGCAGATCGACGCGGTCGCACGCGGCCGCGTGTGGAGCGGCGCCCAGGCGAAGGAGCGCGGCCTGGTCGACGATTTCGGCGGCCTGCAGGTCGCCATCGACGACGTCGCCCAGCGCGCCAAGCTGGGCAAGCCGGGCAGCTACCAGGTGCGCTACCTGGAGAAGGACCTGCCGCCGTTCGCGCAGTTCTTCACCCGCTTCGCGGAAAGCCGCATCGGCGCGCAGTGGCTGCACGGCTCGGCGTTCGCCCAGGGCCTGGCGCAGGCGCTGCTGCCGCGCGCGTTGCCGCAGGCCGCGCAGGACCTGCGCTTCCTCGAAGGCAGCATCGAGCCCACGCGCGGCGTGCCGGTCAAGGCGCTGGCGTACTGCTTCTGCGGCTTGTAACCGCGGTGCGACGACACGAAAAACGCCCGGCGTGCCGGGCGTTTCTCATTTGCAGACACCGGCGCTTGCGCGCTACTGGCTTTGCCGGTCGATCTCGGCGTCCTGCTGCTCCGCGGCCTTGTCGAGCGTGTCCTGCACGCCCTTGGCCTTGTCGAGCGGCGCATTGATCGCCTGCACCACCGCGCCGGGCGCCTTCGGTTCGACCGGGCGTTCCTTCTCCGGCGGCTGCGGCTTGGAACAGGCGGCCAACGCGAGCAGCACACAGCACAGCAGCAGTCGAAGCATGACGGGGTCTCCGGTACGGGCTGCGGGCTATGCTACGCCGGTCGCGCAGGCCGCATCGAGATGGAGAGCACATGGACCCGAAGCGTTGGCGTCTGGATGGACAGCTGGCCCTGGTCACCGGCGGCAGCGCCGGCATCGGCCGCGCGATCGCGCGCGAGCTGCTCGGCTTCGGCGCCGACGTGCTGCTGGCCGCGCGCGACGCCACCGGCCTGGACAACGCGCGGGCCGAGCTGGCCGAGGATTTCCCCGAACGCGACATCAACACTTTCGTCGCCGACGTGGCCGACGACGAACAGCGCCGCGAGCTGCTGGACTGGGTCGAGGATTTCGGCGAGGGCCTGCACATCCTGGTCAACAACGCCGGCGGCAACGCGACCAAGCCGGTCAACGACTACACCGAGGACGAGTGGCGGCAGATCTTCGAGATCAACCTGTTCTCCGCCTTCGAACTCTCGCGTTACGCGCATCCGCTGCTCACCCGCCACGCCGCGTCGAGCATCGTCAACATCGGCAGCGTGTCCGGCGTGACCCACGTGCGCAGCGGCGCGCCCTACGGCATGAGCAAGGCGGCGATGCACCAGATGACCCGCAACCTCGCGGTGGAATGGGCCGAGGACGGCGTGCGGGTGAACTGCGTCGCGCCGTGGTACATCCGCACGCGCCGCACGTCCGACAAGCTCGCCGATCCGGATTACCTCGACGAGGTGCTGCTGCGCACGCCGCTGGGCCGCATCGGCGAGCCCGAGGAAGTGGCCGCGGCGGTCGCATTCCTGTGCCTGCCGGCATCGAGCTACGTCACCGGCGAATGCATCGCGGTCGACGGCGGCTTCCTGCGCTACGGTTTCTAGGCCGACGCAATCGCCATCACTTGAGCAGCGGCTCCAGCGCGCGCCAGACGTGGTCGCGCAGCTGCGGCTGCACCGCGGCGACCGGGTGCAGGTTGTCGGCCTGGAACGCGGCGCGATCGCGCGCGATCGGTTCGAGCAGGAACGGCAGCAGCGCAGTGTGGAAGAGTTGGGCCAGGTCGCGGTAGTTGGCCTCGAACGCCCGGGTGTACTCGCTGCCGTAGTTCGGCGGCAGGCGCATGCCGACCAGCAGCACCTTGGCGCCCACGCCCTGCGCGGCTCCGATCATGCGCGCCAGGTTGCGGCGGGTGTCGCGCGGCGGCAGCCCGCGCAGTCCGTCGTTGGCGCCGAGTGCGATCACCACGACTGTGGGCCGCACGCGTGCCACCTCGCGCACCACGCGCGCGGCGCCGCCGGCGCTGGTTTCGCCGCTGATGCTGGCGTTGACCAGGCGCCAGCCGGGTTTGGCCTGCGCCATACGCTGTTCGACCAGCGCGACCCAGCCCTGCGACGCGGCGTCGAGGCCGTAGGCGGCGGACAGCGAGTCGCCGAACACCAGCACCGTCGGCGGCGGCAAGGGCGCGATCTTCGCCGGCGCCGCGGCCCATGCGCTGCCGCACAGGCCCAGCAGGAGCAGCAGCACCGCGGTCACGGGGACCTTCGGCCATTGAAGCCGGCGCTGCGATGCCCTATCTCGTGAACTCATGCTGTTCTCCCGAACGGTGCCGACCGCGTTGCCGAGGCCTTGCTGATGGATGTCGATGATGAATAGAGCCGATCCGTCGTCGCTTCAAGCCGACGCTGCCATGGTCGCCCAAGCGCCCACCGCCGCACATGCGCTGGAAGTCAGCCAGTTGGGCAAGCGCGTGCCCCTGCCCGCGGGCGAGTTGACCATCCTCGATGACGTCGGCTTCCGCATCGCGCGCGGCGATGCGGTCGCGATCGTGGGCGCGTCCGGCTCCGGCAAGAGCACGCTGCTCGCGCTGATGGCGGGCCTGGACGTGCCCAGCCGCGGCCGGGTCGTGCTCGAGGGCCACCCGATGTCGGAACTCGACGAGGACGGCCGCGCGCAGGTGCGCGCCGAGAAGGTCGGCTTCGTGTTCCAGAGCTTCCAGTTGTTGCCGTCGCTCACCGCACTGGAGAACGTGATGCTGCCGCTGGAGCTGCGCGGCGACGCCGACGCGGAGACGCCGGCGCGCGCGATCCTGGCGCGGGTCGGCCTGGGCGAGCGCCTGGGCCACTACCCGCGCCAGTTGTCCGGTGGCGAGCAGCAGCGCGTCGCCCTGGCGCGCGCCTTCGTCACCCGGCCATCGCTGCTGTTCGCGGACGAACCCACCGGCAACCTCGACACGCGCACCGGCCAGGCGATCATCGAACTGCTGTTCGAACTCAACGCCGCCGCGGGCACGACGCTGGTGCTGGTAACCCACGACGAACACCTCGCGCAGCGCTGCCACCGCCTGCTGCGCCTGGATGGCGGCCGGCTGGTGCAGTCGTGACCCTGTCGTTCGTCGCGCTCGCGTGGCGCCAGTTGCGGCGCGACCTCAAGGCCGGCGACATCCGCATCCTGCTCGCCGCGCTCGCCTTGGCGGTGTTCGCGGTGACCGCGGTCGGCTTCGTCACCGACCGTGCCGGGCGCGCGCTCGCGATCGAGGCCAATCGCCTGATGGGTGGCGATGCGGTCGTGCGCGGCGATGCGCCGATCACCGGCGCCGTGCGCAACGCGACCAAAGCCGACGGCCTTCGCGCCACCGACACGGTGGAACTCAACTCGATGATCCGCGTGGTCCGCGCCGGCGCGGCGCCGGGCGATGCCGACAGCCTGCGCCTGGGCGACCTGCGCGCGCTGGGCCCGGGCTTCCCGCTGCGCGGCACCTTCCGCCTGCTCGATGCCGGCAAGGTCGAACACGATGCGCACGCCGTTCCCGCGCGCGGGACGGTGTGGATGAGCCGCGCCGGCGCCGACACGCTGGGCGCGGCGATCGGCGACAGCGTGCGCCTGGGCGATGCGTCGCTGCGCCTGGCGGCGCTGGTCGCGCAGGAACCGGACGCCTCGCTCGACTACTTCAACGTCGCGCCCAAGGTTTTCCTCAATCTCGCCGACCTGCCCGCGACCGGACTGGTGCAGGAAGGCAGTCGCGTCGGCTACCGCCTGGTGGTCGCGGGCAACGCCGGCGCGGTCGAACGCTTCGTCGCCACCGTGCGGCCCGCGCTCGGCCGCGGCCAGCGCCTGGAAACCATCGGCCAGGCGCGCCCGGAAATCCGCTCCGCGCTCGACCGCGCCGGCCGTTTCCTCGGCCTCGCCGCGCTGGTGTCGGTGGTGCTCGCCGCGGTCGCGGTCGCCATGGCCGCGCGCCGGCACAGTGCGCGCCATCTCTCGGGCGCGGCGGTGATGCGTTGCCTCGGCGCAAGCCAGCGCACGCTGGTGGGCATCCACGTCGGCGAACTGTTGCTGCTGGGCGCGATTGCCAGCGTGATCGGCATCGCGCTCGCCTTCGTCGTGCAGTGGGCGCTGGGCGGCTGGCTCGCGCGCACGCTGTCGCTGTCGATTCCGGCGGCGGGCTGGCTGCCCGCTTTGCAGGGGCTCGGCGTCGGCCTGGTGGTACTGCTCGCATTCGGCGCGCCGCCGGTGCTGGCGCTGCGCCGCGTGTCGGCACTGCGCGTGCTGCGCCGCGATCTCGACGCCGCCGAGCCCAGCGCCTGGCTGGTCGCGCTCGCCGGCATCGGCGGCCTGGCCGCGCTGCTGTGGTGGAAGGCGGGCTCGGCCACGCTCGGCCTGGCGATGCTGGTCGGCATCGGCGCCACCTTCGCGGCGCTGGCCGTGCTCGCCTGGCTGCTGATCCTCGCGGTGCGCCACCTGCGCCCGCGCCTGCGCGGCAGCCTGCGCTACGGCCTGGCCAACGTCAGTCGTCGTGCCGCCACCAGCATCGCCCAGGTATCCGCGCTCGGCCTCGGCCTGATGGCGCTGCTGTTGCTCACCTTCGTGCGCACCGACCTGCTCGACCGCTGGCAGCTGTCGCTGGCGCAGGACGCGCCCAACCGCTTCATCATCAACGTGCAGGACGACCAGGTGCAGCCGCTGCGCGCATTCGTCGCCGCGCAGGGCATTGCCGCGCCGACGCTGTATCCGATGGTGCGCGGGCGTCTCATCGCGCATAACGGCCAGGCGATCGCGAACGCGGCACGCAGCGGCGCCGCGCCGCCGCAGGACGACGACGAGGTGCGCGCGCAGCGACGCAGCGAACGCGAGTTCAACCTGTCCAGCGCGAGCGCGCTGCGCGACGACAACAAGATCGTCGCGGGCCAGTTCTGGAAAGCCGGCGCGCGCGTGCCGGCGCAGTTCTCGGTGGAGGAGGACTTCGCTGCCTCGCTGGGCTGGAAGATCGGCGACCGCATCGCCTTCGACGTCGCCGGCCAGCGCCTGGAGGCGCCGATCACCAGCCTGCGCAGCGTGGAGTGGGAGAGCTTCCGTCCCAACTTCTTCGTCATCGCCTCGCCCGGCGCGCTCGACGGCCTGCCGGCCAGCTACATCACCGCGGTCAGCGTGCCGCCGCAGGCGACGCGTTTCACCGCGCGACTGGTGGAGCGTTTCCCGAACCTGTCGGTGATCGACGTCGACGCGGTGCTCAAGCAGGTGCGCGCAACCGGCGACCAGGTCTCGCGCGTGGTGCAGGTGGTGTTCTGGCTGTCGCTCGCCGCCGGCCTGCTGGTGCTGATGGCGGCGATCAGCGCGAGCCAGGACGAACGCCTGCTCGAAGGCGGGGTGATGCGCGTGCTCGGCGGCAGCCGCCTGCAGCTGCGCCTCGCGCAGGCCTCCGAGTTCGCGGCGATCGGCCTCATCGCGGGCCTGGTCGCGGCGATCGCGGCCTCGCTGCTCTCGGGCGTCATCGCCGATCGCGTCTTCGACCTGCCGTGGCAGCCGGACTGGATGCTCGCCGCGGCGGGCGGTGGCCTGGGCACGCTCGCGGCGCTGGCCGCCGGCCTGTTCGCCACGCGGCGCGTGCTGGATGCGCCGCCGAGCGTGACCTTGCGGGAGTTGCAGGGCTAACCGTCGCTCCAGCGATCGACGGCGCCGTGACGCGGGGCTTCAAGCGCGCTGCGGCGCGCTCCATCACCTCGCAAGCGCGTCTGGTCGCGGCGCGATGAAGCGCGCGAAGCCGGCGACGAATTCGCCCAGCTGCTTGCGCGTGGCCTCGTCCGCCAGGTTGCCCTCGGCATCCATCAGCGTGTGCGCGCGCGACACCTGCAGGCGGCCTCCCGACCAGTAGCGCACGCGCAGCGTGCGCAGCACCGGCAGCCACGCGTTCTGCGCGAGGATGGTGCCGAAGCCACCGGGCGAGGCGCCGATCACGGCGAAGGGGCGATCGCCGAACACGCGCGGAATGTCGTCCGCGGGCCGCGACAGCCAGTCGATCGCGTTCTTGAACACGCCCGGGATGCCGTTGTTGTACTCGGGCGTGCACAGCAGCACGCCGTCGCTGGCGACCACGCGTTCCTTCAGCGCGACCACGGTGGCCGGCAGGCCGTCGCGCTGCTCGGCGTCGCCGTCGTACAGCGGGATGCCGTGCAGCGTCGCCGCTTCCAGTTGCACGTCGTCGCCGGCGAGCGCCTGTGCGGCGTGCAGAAGCGCGGTGTTGAAGGAGCGCGCGCGCAGGCTGCCGGAAATGCCGAGGATCCTGACCATGTGCGGACTCCGGTAAGTGTTCAGGCGACCAGGCTGGTGTCGATGCGGACTTCACCGACCAGCACGTTGTGGATCGGGCAGGCGTTGGCGATCTGCAGCAGGCGCGTGCGCTGCGCCTCGTCGAGTTCGCCCTGCAGCACGATGCGGCGGGTGATGTCGGTGCCGCTGGCGGGCTTGCCCGCGGGATTGAACTGCAGCTCGACCTCGACGCCCGCGAGCGGCCACTGCTTGCGCGCGGCGTACATCTGCAGCGTGATCACCGTGCACGCGCCCAGGCTCGACAGCAGCAGGCGCGTGGGATCGGGGCCGATGTTGCCGCCGCCCTTGTCGGCGGGTTCGTCGCCCAGCCAGGTGTGGGCGAGATCGTCGGTCAGCGTGACCGTATAGGGCGTGGCACCGCTGCGGGCGTGGACGGTGGAGATGGTGCTCATGCGCTGCGGTCCTCGCTGCCCGCGTGCGCGTCGCCGCGCGCGCTGGTGATGACCGCGCCTTCGCGCATCGCCTTCGTCACGGGCGTGTTGGCGACGATCTCGAGCAGGCGGTTCCACTGCGCATCGTCCAGCGGCTGGTCCGAATGCAGGGTTCGATGTACGTGCGGCTTGCCGTCGTCGTCGAAGCTGAGCGCGAGTTCGGCGCGGAATTCGCCCAGGTTCCAGCCCTTGCGCTGCGCGTACATGCGCAGGGTGATCGCGGTGCAGGCCGACAGCGAGGCGAGGTAGTAGTCGAAGGGGCCGGGCGCCGCGCCCTGTCCGCCCAGGGCCTTGGGCTCGTCGGTGTCCAGGTCATGGTGGCCGACGTGGATGCGATGGAGGTAATCGGTGCCGGTGGAAACGACCGAGGCAAGGTTGACCTTCTTCATGGAGCACTCCCGACGACGCTGGCGGGACGTTACGCCATCCCGGCCCGCGGCGGAAACCGCGGCCGCGGAACGCTCTTTCGTGCACGTCGCGGCGGTTACGACTTCGCGCAGGTGCTCTCGCGCACGACCCGCGTCAGCCGCTGCACTTCCGCCTGCGCCTTCGCCCGGTCCTCGCTGACGCCGAAGCGCAGCGCCGACTCGGCCTGGCGCAGGCGCTTGCGCCAGGCATCGCACAACGCGCCATCGGGGACGCGCTGGCACTGGTCGATCTTCATCTCGCAGGCGGAGGTGTTGTTGCCGCTTTCGATCAGCCCGCCCAGTCCGGTGGTGGTGAGCGTGACGCAGCGCGGCGCCGGCTCGCCGCTGTCGCTGAGGTAGCTGTCGTCGTTGTAGGTACGGCACTCGTACAGCCACGGCGGCGGCAGGCGATCGCCATCGGCGATGGCCGGCGCCTCGTCGCCTTCCGGTGCGGGCGCCGGCGCGGGCGGCGGCGGTGCCGTCAGCGTACGCGGCGGCGGCGCGGCAACGACCGGCCGCGGCTTGGGCGACAGCACGAACGGCGGCGCGGACGACGCAGGCGCCGATTCGATCACCCGGCGCTCCTGCTTGCTGCCCTTGGGGCAGGGCGTGCCGTTCTGGATCGTGAGCGCCCCACTGGCGTCGGTGCAGCGGTAGATCACCACGCCTTGCGCCGATGCGACGGGCGCCGCGCAAAGGAGGGCGAGGCCGAGCGCGACGGCGCGGCGGTAACGGAAAGTAACGGGCATCAACTGTCTCCGCAGTCGTTGGCCAGGCGTGCGTCGATGCCGCGGGTTTCGCGGTCGATCTGCGCGCGCTCACTGGGCTGGGCGATGTTCCAGCGGCGGTTCAGTTCGTAGCGCTCGTCGCGCAGGCGGTCGCAGACTTCGGCTTGCGGCAGGCGATGGCATTCGTCGTGCACCCATTGCCCCGTGGGCACCGCCGGCACGAGCACCGTCGAGGGGTGCGGCGGACGCCGACCGTCATGCGGGCCCGGATCGCCGATGCGGACGCGGCCACGGACGTCGCCGCTGCGGAAACCGACGTCGGCGCTCAAGCCGCCGCCGCTGCGCACCGGCAGGGCGGGATAGCCGAACGTCCACAGCGGTTCCCAGCGCGCGCGGCCTTCGCCGCTGTCGCTGGCGTAGCGTTCGCCATCGGGGCCGACGCATTCGTACAACGGCTGCGGCGGCGTGATCACAACGTAGCGCGGCGCGGGTTCGTTGCCGGGACGCGGCGCGGCGGGTGCCGGCGCGGGCGTGGCGCGGGGGGGCGGGTCGGTCGGCCGCACCATGCTGCGCGCTTCCTGCTTCTCGCCGGCACGACAGGGCGTGTCGCGCAGGGTGAGGGCGCCCTTGGCGTCGGTGCAGCGGTAGATGGTGACCTCGCCGGCGCGCGCCTGCGCCATCGCCAGCAGCGCGCAGGCGGCGATGGAAGGGAGCAGCAGGCGGCCGGTGCGCGTCATGGCGGCATCTTGCGCCCGGCGGCCGGTAGTGGGAAGCGCAGCGTGGTGGATGTTGTTGCGGGTTCAGCCGTTCGCCGCGACCTACCCCGGGGCGCAAAGCAACAGGGCCGGTCGCCCGGCCCTGTCGATCCAATGGCGCGGCGGACTCACTTCGCCCGCGTGTACTCGATCTGCATGGTCTTGGATTCCTTGCCGTCGCGCGTCTCGTACATCTCGAAGTTGACGTGGTCCTTGTCGACGATGCGCACGGTTTCGCGCACCGGGACCAGGGCGCCGTTCTTCATCGGGTCCGGCATCTGCCCGTTGTAGGTGTAGCTCTTGCTGGCCGGGTCATACTCGCCCTCGGACACGAACAAGCCAGTCGACATGTTGTCGGACCACGTGCTGAAGTACTTGCCGGTAACGTTGTCGTAGCCGGTGTAGCCGACGCCTTCGAACGGCTGGCCCATGACCTGCCCGCTGTAGTCCATGCGCAGCTGGCGGCCGCCCAGCACCGCGGTGTTGACCGACTTGCCGGTCTCGATCGACGGCGGCGCCGAGGGGTCCATCCACGAGGTCATCTTCGTGTTCCAGGTGCCCTCGAATTCGGCGAGCAGCTGCTTGTGCTTTTCGTTGGGCGTGGCCGCCTTCTGCCATGCCTCCATCATCGCCTGCTGCTGCGGCGTCATCTGCGGCGGGGTGGCGGCCTTCTTGTCCTTGGCGAATGCCGTGGTGGCGAGCAGGCAGCCAAGCGTGAGCGCGGCGAGCTGACGGATCTTCATCGGGTCCTCTCCCTGGGTTCGGGCCGCGGCTGCGGCCGGGGGGCGAACGCTACGCCGCGCTGCGTTAACGCGATGTTCGCCGGATCGTGCGCCCGCGCGGAGCGATCAGAACCGCAGCACCGCGCCTGTCGCGGCGTCGCGGATCGCGGTGGGCGCGGCCAGGCCACCGGTTTCGCCGATGCATACGCCATCCAGTTGCGCGAGCAGCGCGGGATCGAGCGCGTCGCGCGCGAACGCGGGTGGCTGGCCCGCGCGGTTGGCGCTGGTGGAGACCAGCGGACCGCCAAAGTTTTCGCACAGGGCCGCCACGATCGGATGGGCGCTGACGCGCACCGCGACGCCGCGGTGCGCGCCAGTGATCCACTCGGGCACCCGCGCGGTCGCGGGCACGATCCAGGTGTTGGGGCCGGGCCAGCTCGCATCGACCGCGGCGATCCGATCAGCGGGCAACGCGCTCCAGTCGAGCAGCGCGTCCAGTTGCGCGCGCGTGGCCGCGATCAGGATCAGGCCCTTGGCGACGTCGCGCTGCTTGATGGTGAGCAGGCGCAGCACCGCCGCCTGGTCGAACGGGTCGCAGCCCAGTCCCCACACGGCCTCGGTCGGATAGGCGAGGACGCCGCCGCGTTGCAAAGCGGTGACGGCGTCGCTGATCGAAAGTGCGGCGGTGCTCATCCCTGCGCGCCCTGCCTCAGAACGGCGGCTTGTCGGCCGCAGCCTTGCGGGCGACCTTCTTGGCCGCCTTCTTGGCTACATTCTTGCTGGCCGCCTTGGTGGTCTTCTTCGCCGCCTTCTTGGCGGTTTTTTTCGCCGCTTTCTTGGCCGGCGCCTTCTTCGCGACGGCCTTGGTGGCTGCCGCCTTCTTCACCACCGCCTTCTTCGCCGCCGGTTCCTTCTTCGCCGTGGCCTTCTTGCCGAAGCGGCCGCGCATCGGCTTGCCGGTGGTTTCCATCAACTGCTGCGCTTCCTCCAGCGTCAGCGAGGCCGGCTCGCGATCCTTGGGGATGCGGCCGTTGAGCTTGCCGTCCGACAGGTACGGACCGAAACGGCCGTTGAGCACCTGGATCTCGCTGCCGGGGAATTCCTTGATGATGCGGTTGCGCGCGATCTCTTCCTTCTCCTCGATCAGGAACACCGCGCGGGCGAGGTCGATCGTGTACGGGTCGTCTTCCTTCTTCAGCGACGCGTACACGCTGCCGCGCTTGGCGAACGGGCCGAAGCGGCCGATCCCGACGCTGACTTCGTGGCCGTCACTCTCGCCGAGCTTGCGCGGCAGCTTGAACAGCTCGACCGCGTCCTCCAGCGTGATCGTGTGCATCGACTGGCCGGGCCGCAGCGAGGCGAATTCCAGCTTCTCGTCGGTGTCCTTGTCGCCGATCTGCGCGTACGGCCCGAAACGGCCCAGTCGCACGCTGACCGGCTTGCCGGACTTGGGATCGGTGCCGAGTTCGCGCGCGCCGGTGGCCTCGCTGCGGTCGACCGATTCGGTCTTCTCGGCCACCAGTTCCTTGAACGGGCCCCAGAACTTCTCCATCAGCGGGATCCAATCCTCCTCGCCGCGCGAGACCGCGTCGAGTTCGTCCTCGAGCTTGGCGGTGAAGTCGTAGTCGACGTAGCGGGTGAAGTGGCTGCTGAGGAAGTTCGACACCGCGCGGCCGACATCGGATGGACGGAAGCTGCGGCCTTCCATCTCGACGTACTTGCGGAACAGCAGGGTCTGGATGATCGAGGCGTAGGTGGACGGACGGCCGATGCCGTACTCCTCGAGCGCCTTCACCAGCGCCGCTTCGGTGAAGCGCGGCGGCGGCTGGGTGAAATGCTGGTCGGCATGGATGCGATCGAGCGGGACGCGGTCGCCGATCTTCATCGCCGGCAGCTTGCGGCCCTCGTCCTCGTCCTCGGCGGCCTTGCTGTCCTTGCCTTCCTCGTACACGGCGAGGAAGCCCGGGTCGACCACGGTGGTGCCCGAGGCGCGGAAGCTGTGCTCGTTGCCCGCGGCCAGGTCGACCGACACGGTGTTGAGCGTGGCCGGCACCATCTGCGAGGCGACGGCGCGCTTCCACACCAGCTCGTACAGCTTGCGCTCGTCGTCGCTGAGGAAGCGCGCGACCTGCGCAGGCGTGCGCAGCGCGGAGGTCGGGCGCACCGCCTCGTGCGCTTCCTGCGCGTTCTTCGACTTGGTGGTGTAGGTGTTGGGCTTGTCCGGCAGCGCGCGCGTGCCGTAATCGCGCGCGATCACGTCGCGGATCTCGACCAGCGCGTCCTGCGACAGGTTGACCGAGTCGGTACGCATGTAGGTGATCAGGCCGACCGTGCCCTCATCGCCGATCGCCACGCCCTCGTACAGCTTCTGCGCGACCTGCATGGTCTTGCGCGTGGTGAAGCCGAGCTTGCGCGCGGCTTCCTGCTGCAGGGTCGAGGTGGTGAAGGGCGGCGCGGGGCGGCGCTTGCGCTCCTTGCTGGCGACGTCGGTGACGTGCAGCGCGCTGCCGGCGGCCTTGACCAGGCGCTGGCGCGCGGCTTCGGCGTCCTCGGTATTGGTGATCGTGAACTGCTCGACCTTCTTGCCGTCGAGCTTGGTCAGCTTGGCGGTGAATGCCTGCGTGGCATGCGCGCATTCGGCTTCGACGGTCCAGTACTCGCGGGCGACGAAGGCTTCGATCTCCTCCTCGCGCTCCACGATCATGCGCAGTGCCGGCGACTGCACGCGGCCGGCGGACAGACCGCGCTGGACCTTGCGCCACAGGACCGGCGACAGGTTGAAGCCGACCAGGTAGTCAAGGGCGCGGCGCGCCTGCTGCGCGTCGACCAAGTCGCTGGCGATGTCGCGTGGCTGGGTCATCGCCTCCCTGATCGCGCGCGGCGTGATCTCGGTGAACACCACGCGCTGCAGGGTCTTGTCCTTGAGCAGGCCGCGCTCCTTGAGGATCTCCGCGATGTGCCAGCTGATCGCCTCGCCCTCGCGGTCCGGGTCGGTCGCCAGGAACAGGTGCTCGGCGCCCTTGGCGGCCTTGGCGATGGCGTCGACGTGCTTCTCGTTCTTGTCGATCAGGTCGTAGCGCATGGCGAAGCCGCGGTCGGGGTCGACCGCGCCCTCCTTGGGCACCAGATCGCGCACATGGCCGTAGCTGGCCAGGACGGTGAAGTCCTTGCCCAGGTACTTGTTGATCGTCTTGGCCTTGGCGGGCGACTCGACGATGAGGAGGTTCTTGGCCATGGGGGAGTCCGGTTCCGGGCGTTCCCGGGCTATCGGGGAGGAACGCCAAACGACAGCAGAGAAGGCAACGCCCGGGGCCGGGGGCCACGGGCGTCGGGGTGATTTCCTTTTTTAGTGGAATCACGTGGCGGCCCGGGCTGTCAAGCCGAGGCCGCCGGGAACGTGAACGGGACGCTCCCGCGCGGTCAGTGTCCCATGGCGGCCATGCTGGCGACCAAGGCGACGATCAGGCCGATGTAGGCGATCACGGCGAGGGCGCCCAGGACCAGCACCACGATGGTCACGGTGCCCAGTTCCTCGCGCTGGCGTTCCGGGTGGGACGTGTATGCCCAACGGTCGACCACCAGGGTGCTGCACATCATGTCGTGCAGGGCACGCTTGCGGTCGGTGAACGCGGCCAGGATGTAGCCGATGCAAAGAGTGAAACTGCTGAGCAGGTAGGCGAAGTAACGGCCGATGCCGCGCCAGAAACTGATCCGGTCGCCGTCGTCGTCCACGACCTTGATGCCCACGGCCAGCTTGCCGAGCGTCGCCTGCAGGCCGGAGGCGTGCATCATGGCGAAATACAGGGCGAGCCCGACGATCTCGAGCAGGTAGAACAGGCCCAGCGTGGCCATGCCGGTGCCGGACAGGCCGCGCGCGGGATCGCTGCCCATCACCGCGCCGGACACGCCGATCGCCATCGCCAGGATGAAGATCACCACCATCAGCACGAAACTGTCGATGACCGAGGCCGCGACCCGCTTCCAGAAGCCCGCGTAGACGACATGGCCGTCGGCCACGTAGTCGGTGCCGCCATGCACCGCGGCCCGCGGTGGCGCGTAAGGCGACAGCGGCTCCGCCATCGCGTACGGGTTCGCGCCCGCGCCGAGGGTGGCGTTGGCGGAGAGCGTGCCCAGCGACGGTGCGCCGCCGGCCGCAACCGCGGCGGCGGGCGCCACGTGCAGCGGTTCGGCCATCGCGTACGGATTCACGCCCGCCGACAGCGGTACGGCTTCCGGCGTCGTGCGGCCTGCCGCCTCGTTGAGGGCTTGCGCCATCACCTCGCGCCAGGCGCGCCACTGCGGCATGCCCTCACGCCAGACCAGGGTATCCGGCCGCAGTTGGCCGGCGTGGTGCAGTTCGGCGAGATCGCTCGCGGCGACGGGGCCGAGGCGGTTGCGTTCGTAATCGCTGTAATACCACTGGCTCATGTAGGCGTACTCAGGTCGGGTCGGGGCGGCATTGCATCGGGCGGTAGCGGGACGGCAGGTCGCCGCCGCTGCAGTCCCATTGCGAAGCGTCTCTATTCGCTTCGAACAATATCGTCTTGCCATCCTGCGCGCCGAGGCCGCGCAGGGTCACTTCGAACGCGCAGCGACCGCCTTCCAGCGTGCCCACGCGCACGGCCTGCACGCGCGGGCCCTGCGTCAGTTGCGCCACCAGCGGCGCGATCTCGCCGCTGTCGTTGTCGGGGCAGCGGCCGGCGCGCGCGTGGTGCTCGGCCACGGACAGCTTGAGCGCAGCCACCGATGCCAGCACTTCGGCGACCTTCGCGCGCTGCACGTAATCGTTGTAGGCCGGAAGCGCGATCGCGGCGAGAATCCCCACCGCCGGAATCGCCACCACCCCGCAGACCAGCAGCGCGACCAGGCAGCCGGACATGCCCTTCTTCGGCGCGGCGGCGCGGGCGGACTGGGTCGCACGAACGGGCTGCACCGGCAGGGGACCCCGGGCGGGCAACGGCGGCGGGAGCGCGGCATCGGGCGTGACCGAATCGATGTCGAGTTCGATTGCCAGGCGTTCCAGCGGCAGCCACTGCACCATGCGGTCGCACCACACCAGGCTGTCGCGGCGCACCCGGCGCTCGCGGTAGTGCTCGCGCAGCTCTTCGCCGGAAATCGGGCCGACGCGGTTGCGCGTGTCGTCGGCGTAGTACCACTGGGTCATCGGCGATTCTCCTGGATCAGCCGCCAGCGCGGCATTCAATGGGCCGGTAGGGCCTGGGCATGTCGCCGCCGCGGCAGACCCAGGTGAAGCCACTGGCACTGGGACGACCCTCGAAGCGCAGCGCCTTGCCATGGATCGATTCGCCGTCGGCCTCGATCGCGACTTCGAACGCGCAGGCGTTACCCGTGCCGGTGAAGCGCACGTCCATCGAGAAGCGCGTGCGGATCTCGCGCCGAAGTGTTTGCAGCCGGGCGTCCTCGTTGTCGGGACAGCGACCCGTGCGCACGACATGGTCGGTGACCACCTCTTTCAGGCCGTTCGAGAGGCCCTCGATGGCGCCCAGCCTGGTCGCGCGCCGCGCGTAATCCTTGTAGTTGGGGAGCATGACCGACGCCATGATCATCACCCCGGGAATCGCGATGATCGCGATGACAATGAGTGCGATCGCACCCGGGGCGAGGGTCTTCTTCCGCCGCAACGGCGCGCGCGAATACTTGCCGCGCGCTACGGCGCGGGCGGGCGGAGCTGCGGGCAACGCCGCGGCAACGTTCGGCAACGGCGGCGGGAACGTCGCGTCCTGCCGCAGGCGCCCGAGGCCGATCTCGGCGGCGACGCGCTGCAGCGGCTGCCACTCGGGCAGGCCGTCGTGCCACACCAGGGTGTCGGGCCGGATCACGCGGTCCTGGTAGCGCTTGCGCAGTCCGTCGGCCGACAGCGGCCCGACGCGCCCCTCGCCGGGTGCGTGGTAGTACCAGTCGATCATCGCCTCCCCCCGAGGCTCGCCCCTGAAACCGGTCACTCGCCGCTCCCCGCGCTCCCTCCCCGGGGTGCGGCGGCGGCAAAAGCGTGACTAATGTACCGGTTCGGGCTCGTCCGCGAACATCTGGGTCTCCATCCAGGCATACGCAGCCTCGCTGCCCGGCTGGTTGAACAGCACCATCAGCACGACCCACTTCAGGTCGTCGAGGTCGAGCTCGTCCTGGTCCAGGGCCATGGCGCGGTCGAGCACCAGCTCGCGCTGGTCGGCGTCGAGGATGCCGTGCTGCTCGAGGAACAGCAGGAAACCCCGGCATTCGACGTCCAGCTTGTCCAGCTCGGGGCCGAAGTAGACGCGGGTAGGACCATCGGCGCGCGGTGTGGCCGTGCTCGGGCGCTGCGAAGCCAGCGCGTCGAGCCACTCGAAGGCCTTGTTGATTTCGGCCGGGCTGAAGCCGGCTTGGCCGAGCTCCTCGAACAGGGGGCCGCTACGGAGCGAATCGTGGTCGCGGACGAGGTCGGCGTCCTCGGTGAAGTAGTGCTCGAACAGGTACAGCAGGACGTCCAGGATGCTCTCTTTCATTTCCCTCGGCCTGCGCCGCAGGCGGCGCGATGGGCGGGTTGGGGCTTACTTGGGTGCCGCAAGAACCGTACCTCACAGGGCGGATCAACGACTCCGGTGATACCGGCCGTGCTGCTTTGCTACCCGGCCGTCAAGCTCCATGAGCAGGAGCATGGAGGACAGTGCGGCAGGCGTCAATCCAGTCCGATCGACCAGCTGGTCCATATCTGTAGGGTCATGACCGAGGGCCTTCCACAACTTCTGGTAGTCACGGTCGTCGCTGGCCGGCTCGTTCGGGAGCACGGTAGGGTCGCTCCAAAGATCGGCGACGGGCGCCGATTGGAGCGGCGTTGGCGTCGATGTATGGCCGCCCAGACGCTGTCGCAAGGCCAGGGCGAGATCGCCGGCCGCGGGGGCGAGCGCAGCGATGACCTCCTCGGCGCATTCCACCAGCACGGCCCCGTCGCGGATCAGGCGATGGCAGCCGCGCGCCAGTGGATTGTGGATCGAGCCCGGGACGGCGAACACCTCGCGGCCCGCCTCCGCTGCCAGGCGCGCGGTAATCAGCGCCCCGGAGCGCTCGGCGGCTTCGATCACCAGCGTCCCCAAGGCCAGGCCGGCCAGGATGCGGTTGCGGCTGGGAAAGTGTTCGGCCCGCGCGCCGGTACCGGGCAGATGTTCGCTGACGATCGCCCCGGAGGCGGTGATGCGCGCGTGCACATCGACGTGCGCGCGGGGGTAGGGCACGTCCGGTCCGGTCCCCATGACGGCGAGCGTCCGCCCGCCCGCTGCCAGCGTGGCCTCGTGCGCGGCAACGTCGATCCCGGCCGCGAGGCCGCTGGTCACCGCGAATCCTGCCGCGGAGAAGCGGCGGGCAAACAGCGCGGCGTTGTCCCGTCCGCCCGGCGTGGCGGCACGGCTGCCCACGATCGCGATCGAGGGATGCCACAGCAGCGTGGCGTCGCCCGCCACGAACAGCGCCAGCGGGGCATTGGGGCTGCGCCGCAACAGCGGCGGATAGTCGGCATCGCTCCAGCCGAGGAGGTGATGATCGGGTTGCGACAACCAGCGTCGGGCGGATTCCAGTCGTTCCTGGTCGGGCTTGCGCAGGGCCAGGGCCTGCGCTTCCGACAGGTTGTAGGCGCGCCACGCGGCAACGCCGGCCGCCACGGCGGTGCGCGGGGTGGGGAAGTGGTCCAGCAGGGCCTTGCGCGGGGCAGCCGCGCCGCCGGCGGCCACCAGGCGCAACAGCCCATCGATGTCGTCGTCGTGCATTGGCCTAGGCTAGGCGGCCGATCGGGGCTGCGCCGCCGGGCAAGGGCGCGATCCGGCGTAGGAGTTCTCCCCGGCCGCGGCGGCCGGCGTGTCGAAGATGCCGCTACTCCGAGTGCGTGCGCGGTTCGCATCGCCGCAAACGAAGACGGCGCCTTGCGGCGCCGTCGGGTCATTCCTGGTGCGGATCAGTTCGAAGCGTCGGGATGCTTCACTTCGTAACCGACGCGGGTCGGGCGGATGCTGTCCATCACCAGCGCGTAGCTGACCTTGTCGAAGGTGCGGAACACCATCATGTGTCCGGCGAACTCGTCCGGCAGGCGCACCTTGTTGCCGCCGCCGACGGTGTCGTAGCTGCGATCCTCGCCCACCGCGACGCGGTCCACGGCATCGCTGCCGACGCGCCAGCTGGAGAACACGGTGCCGTTGTCGACGCCATCGCGCGCGCCCACCGACAGCGCGACCACGTCGCGCGGGCCGCCGGAGGTCAGCATGTCCGCCACCGCAAGCACCTTGGCCTTGCCGTAGGCGAATTCCTGCTTGGGCGGATGCGGGAAGAACTGCAGGTCGTAAGGCTGTGCCTCGACCGGAATCAGACGGTCGCCCACGCGCACTTCGCGGCCGACCTGGTCGACGACCAGCGTGCTGGCTTCGACCTGGCCCGCCTCGACGCGGCTGACCGTCGCCGTGGTGATCTGCATCAGTTCGTAGCCGAGGAACTCACCCTTGCCCGCAGGCATCTGGTGGTGCCACAGCTGCTCGGTGAACTTGGTGGTGCGGCCACGGAAGTCGAGGTCTTCGGCCTTGGTCGTGGTCACGTCGCAGCAGCGCTTCGGATTGATCGCGTTGTAGCGGACCGTCGGCCGCACGATCGCGTAGCGCTGGCCCGGCTGGGCGCCGGCAAGGCCGCGCACGTAGGCGACCTGATCGAGCGAGGCGCGCAGGCGGTCCTCCTCGAGGCCGACCACGTAGGGCAGATCCTCGAACTCGTCGACGACCCGCAGGTTCTTCAGGAACGGCTCGACGTCCTTGAGCGGGACGCCGGTGACCGGCGCTTCCTCGCGCGGGCCGGGCGTTACCGCCACGCGGTCGAGGTAGGCCAGCGAGATCACGTCGCCGGGGTAGATCAGGTGCGGGTTCTTGATCTGCGGGTTGGCCTGCCAGATCTCCGGCCACAGCCACGGGCGCTTGAGGAACTTGCCCGCGATGTCCCACAGGGTGTCGCCGCGCCGAACCGTGTAGGTGTCGGGATGATCGCCGCGCATTTCCTGCGCGACGGCGACGGTGGCGATGGTCAGGAACGCAGCGGTAAGAACCGTGCGAATAGGTTTAAGCATGGCGGCCATGTATCTGATTCCCCTTGCCAGTTTTCCCCGCAGGCCCGGGCACTATAGCCCAGAAGATGCGCGCGTTTGCAAGCTTTTCCCGGGCTTGGCGGGGTTACAATCCGACCTGTGCTTGACGATGTGACCGCGGCCCCCGTTTTCCCCGGGAAGCCTCTGCTGGACCGCACGGCGCTTCAGTGACCGGTTGCATGTTTCCCCTCAACGCCGCTTCGTTGCCCGCGACGATCCGGCTCCCCCTCGGCCGGAGGGGGCCCAGAGACCCCGACCATGGCCTTGCTTCCCATCCTTGAATTCCCCGATCCGCGGCTCCGCACCAAGGCGGCCCCGGTCGATCCGGCGGGCATCGCCGACCCGGCGTTCCAGCGCCTGCTCGACGACATGTTCGAGACCATGTACGACGCGCCCGGCATTGGCCTGGCGGCCAGCCAGGTCGATGTGCACAAGACGTTCATGGTCATAGACGTGAGCGAAGACAAAACCCGGCCGCTGGTGTTCATCAATCCGGTGATCACCGCGCGCGACGGCGACCAGGTCTATCAGGAAGGTTGCCTGTCGGTGCCTGGCATCTTCGCCGACGTCACCCGCTCCAACCAGATCACGGTGCAGGCGCTGGACCGCGATGGCGCCGCGTTCGAGATGCAGGCCGACGGCCTTTTGGCCGTGTGCGTCCAGCATGAGATGGACCACCTGATCGGCAAGCTGTTCGTCGACTACCTCTCGCCGCTCAAGCGCGAGATGGTGCGCAAGAAGCTGGCCAAGCAGCGCCGGCTGGCCGGCGACGCGGCCTGACCTGATTCGCCGCTTCTGCGGTCGTTGGCCGGCGCCGCGATGGCCCCGGCGCGACCCGTGCTCGCCAACCGCACGCTACGGATAGTCCATGGCCCTGAGAATCGTGTTTGCCGGTACGCCGGATTTCGCCGTGCCCAGCCTGCGCGCCGCCGCGCAGCGCAATGAGGTGGTCGCTGTCTATACGCAGCCCGACCGGCCGGCGGGCCGCGGCCGCGAGCTGACGCCATCGCCGGTGAAACGCGAAGCGCTGCTGCGCGGCATCGAAGTCGTGCAGCCGGAAAACTTCAAGTCGATCGTCTCCAAGGACGCGCTGCGCGCGCTGCAGCCGGACCTGATGGTGGTAGTCGCCTACGGCCTGATCCTGCCGCAATCGGTGCTCGACATTCCCACCTACGGCTGCTGGAACGTGCACGCCTCGCTGCTGCCGCGCTGGCGCGGCGCCGCGCCGATCCAGCGCGCGATCGAAGCCGGCGATCGCGAATCGGGCGTGTGCCTGATGCAGATGGAAAAAGGGCTCGACACCGGGCCGGTGCTGTTGTCGCAGTCGCTGTCCATCGGCGATGGAGAAACCGGCGGGCAACTGCACGACCGCCTCGCCGCATTGGGTGCGCAGGTGCTGGCCGATGGACTGGGCCTGCTGCGCGCGGGCGTGCGTCCGCTGTCCACGCCACAGCCCGAAGCCGGCGTCACCTACGCGCACAAGCTCGACAAGGCCGAGGCGAAGCTGGACTGGTCGCTGCCTGCGTCCGCACTTGCCAACAAGGTGCGCGCGTTCAATCCGTGGCCGATGGCGGAAGCGACGGTCGCGGGCGAACGCCTGCGCCTGCACGGCGCGGTCGCGCTCGACGAAGCCCATGCCGGCGTGCCCGGAACGCTGCTGCGCGCAGGCCGCGAGGGCCTGGACGTCGCCTGCGGACAGGGCGTGCTGCGCATCCGCGTGTTGCAACGCGAAGGCGGCAAGGCGATCACCGCCGCGGACTACCTCAACGGCCGTCCCGACCTGAGGCCCGCGTGAGCGCCGGCGCCGCGCCACGCGCCGCGGCCGCGCGCGTGCTCGATGCGGTGCTGCACCGCGGCCGTTCGCTCAAGGCGGAGCTGGCGGCGCACTTGCCGGCGCTGGCCGACCCGCGCGATCGCGCGCTGGTCGAGGCGATCTGCTTTGCCGTGCTGCGCCAGCCGGCGCGCTACGAGGCGGCGCTGAAAGCCTGGGTGCCGCGTCCATTGGCGCGGCGCGACGACGAGCTGCGGGCGCTGCTCTACGCCGGCTTCGCCCAGCTCGATCCGCTGGGGCTGCCCGCGCACGCGGCATTGGCAGCCAGCGTCGATGCGGCCCGCGTGCTGGGGCGCGCTCACCAGGCCGGCATGGTCAACGCGCTGCTGCGTCGCGCGCAGCGCGATGGCATTCCGCCAGGCGATCCATCCGCGCATTGGCCGCAATGGCTGCGCGACAGCTTGCGGCAGGACTGGCCGCAGGAGTACGCGTCCATCCTCGAGGCCAGCGCGTGCACGCCACCGTTGTGGCTGCGCGTGAACCGCCAGCAGCAGTCGCGCGATGCCTACCGCCAGCGCCTGCACGACGCCGGCATCGAATCGGTGGTGGACGACGTTGGGTCCGACGCACTGCGCGTCGACGGCAGCCTGGCTGTCGCTCAGTTGCCCGGCTTCGATGAAGGCGCGGTTTCGGTGCAGGACATCTCCGCCCAGCGCGTCGCCGATGCGCTGGAGCTGGCGCCGGGCGCGCGCGTGCTCGATGCCTGCGCCGCGCCGGGCGGAAAGTCCGCGCATCTGCTCGAGCGCGAGCCCTCGCTGCGCCTGATCGCGCTCGACGTGGACACCCGGCGCCTGGAGCGCGTGCGGGGCACCTTCGAGCGCCTGCGCGTGGGCGCCGGCGCGCGCCTGCTCGCCGCCGATGCGGCCCGTCTGGAGAGCTGGTGGGACGGCACGCCGCTGGACGCGATCCTGATCGACGCGCCCTGCTCGGCCACCGGGATCGTGCGCCGGCAGCCGGACGTGCTGCTGCATCGGCGCGCTTCCGACCTGGCGCCCCTGCTGGCCACGCAGGCACGCCTGCTCGACAGCCTGTGGACCACGCTCGCGCCCGGCGGCACGCTGCTGTATGCGACCTGCTCGGTGCTGAAGGCGGAGAACGCAGCGCAGGTCGAGGCTTTCCTGGCGCGCACGCCCGACGCGCGCGCCGAGGCGCTCGATGAAGGGTTCGGCCGCCCGAGCGGGCCGGGACGCCAGCGCCTGCCCGGTGAGAATCACGCCGATGGGTTCTACTACGCACGCCTGCGCCGCGGGCCGTGACGCGTAGGCAGGCGCCGCATTGCGGTGGCGCACGACTCCGCTCCGACACGCTTCCCACGCCACGCCACTATCATTCCGCGCCATGCTGAAGACCGCCAAATCCCGCGAAACCTGGTTGTTCTGGATCCTGGCCCTGCTGGTGCTCGGCGCCGGCCTCGGCCTGCGCGACCCCTGGCCCGCGGACGAGCCGCGCTTCACCCTCGTCGCCAAGCACATGATCGAAAGCGGCGACTGGCTGTTCCCGCATCGCGGCACCGAGTTGTACTCGGACAAGCCGCCGTTCTTCATGTGGCTGCAGGCGACGGCCTACACCCTGTTCGGCAACTGGCGCGTCGCGTTCCTGCTGCCGTCGCTGCTCGCCGCGCTGGGCACGCTGTGGTGCGTGACCGACCTGGGCAAGCGCCTGTGGACGCGTCGCGTCGGCCTGTACGCCGGTTACGCGCTGCTGTTCACCCTGCACTTCACCTACCAGGCGAAGAAGGCGCAGATCGATCCCACCGTGGTGTTCTGGATCACCCTGGCCAACTACGGCCTGCTGCGGCACCTGCTGCGCGGCGGCGACTGGCGCATGTGGATGCTCGGCTGGTTCGCCGCGGGCATGGGCACGATCACCAAGGGCGTGGGCGCGCTCGCGCTCATCATGCTGGTGCCGGCCGCGTTCGCGGCGATGCATGGCTGGAATGGCGTGGTGTTCCCGCTGCGGCGCTGGCGCGTGCTGCTGGGACCATTGGCCTTCCTCGTCGCGATCTCGTTGTGGCTGGTGCCGATGGTGACGAGCGCCTTGCACCATCCCGATCCGGCCTATCGCGCCTATCTCGACGACATCCTGTTCCGCCAGACCGCGGGGCGCTACACGCGTTCCTGGGACCATCACCAGCCGGCGTGGTATCACCTCGGGGTGATGCTCTCGATGTGGCTGCCGCTGGTGTTCGCGCTGCCATGGGCGTTGCCCGCGTGGAAGCGCCGGCTGCAACGGCGCGATCCGCGCTACCTGCTGCCGCTGGTGTGGTGGGCGCTGATCGTGTTGTTCTTCTCGATCCCGCATGGCAAGCGCGACGTCTACATCCTGCCCGCGTTGCCGATGGCGTGCCTGGCGTTCGCGCCGTTGCTGCCGGGCATCCTGCGCAAGGCGTGGCCGCGCCGCATCGCGCTGCTGTTCGCCACCGCATTCGCCGTGGCGATGACCGGCGCCGGGCTGGCGATGCTGTTCGGTCATCCCGGGTTCGAGGACAAGCTGATCGGTGACCGTGGCTTGAGTTCGGATTCGGCGCCGTTCGCCTGGTCGCTGCTGGCGATGGGCATCGGCGCCTGGGCCAGCCTGCTGTGGTTCGGGCGGCGCCGGCCGATTGCGGCGATGCTGTCGACGCTGACCGTGATCTGGGTGCTGTACGGCCTGCTGGTCTATCCGCTGCTCAACGACTCCAGCTCCGCGCGCGGCCTAATGACCGCCGTGGACCGGCGCCTGCCGGCGCAGGCGCAGCTGGGCCTGGTGGCGTGGAAGGAACAGAACCTGCTGATGGCCCAGCGCAAGGTCACGACCTTCGGGTTCCGCATGCCGTGGGGCGAGCAGTTGCGCCACGGCATCGAATGGCAGAGCCAGGCGCCGGCGCAACGCTGGCTGCTGGTGCAGGAGCCGGCGCTGTCGACGTGTGTCGATCGCAGCAAGGCCGAGTTCGCCGGCCGCTCGAACCGGCGCGCCTGGTGGCTGGTGCCGGCGGCGGCGGTCATTCCCGGCTGCGTGCCGGGCGGCAAGGAACTGGAAACGGGTACCGACGAATCCGGCTGACGGCGCGGGCGCCGACCGCCGGCGCTAGGGCTTTTGGCCGTTCTGCAGCAGCCACAGCATGATGGTCTTCTGCCGCACGTAGTTGGCGCGGACATAGGCGTAGACCAGGCCGTGCCAGCCGTCGAGGAAGCCGCCGCGCAGAAGATACCCGCGCCAGAAGCGCCACGCCGGCGACACGATCAGCTTGCCCAGCGTCGCGCGCTTGCCCCGGGCGAAGTCGTGCTCGGCCATCATCCGCGCGTAGCGCTGGGTCTTCTGCAGCTGCTGCTCGAGCGAACGGTACGGGTAATGGACCAGGTCGCCGCGCAAGGTGCGGACGGCACCGTCCACGCTCGCCGCTTCATGCACTTCGCGCGTGCCGCGCCAGCCGCCGCGGCGGCGGTCGAACAACCGCAGGACGCGATCGGGATAGGCGTTGCCGTGGCGCAGGAACTTGCCGAAGTACTCGCTCAGGCGCGCGAAGCGAAAGCCGGCGGCGCCGTCGAATCCGCGCGCACGCTCGGCTTCGATCGCGGCGCGCAGGTGCTCGTCGACGCGCTCGTCGGCATCCAGGCACAGCACCCAGTCGTGCGCGGCCTGGTCGATCGCGAACTGCTTCTGGCTGCGGAACCCATCGAACGGCCGCAACAGCACCCGTGCGCCCAGTTTCCGGGCGATCTCGACGGTGGCATCGGTCGAATGCGAATCGACCACCACGATCTCGTCGCAGAACGCCAGCGAGGCGATGCAGTCGGCGATGCGGTCGGCCTCGTTGAACGTGATAATGCAGCCCGAAATCGGGCAGGCCGGACTCGTGCCCGAAGCCGGCGTCGCAGTGGATGAGGAAGCGTTGATGGCGGAGTACCTGTTGTTCGCGACCGAGCGCTATGCGCTGCCCATCCTGCAACCGCTGGCGGATGCGCTGCAAGCCGCGGGCCATGGCGCGCATGCCCTGCTCGTCGACGGCGCCGCCGGCGCGCGCCTCGCCGGAGCGGTGCGCAGCGTGGACGTGCGCGGCGCAGTGGCGTTGCGGCCACGCGCGATCTTCAGCGCGGCCAACTGGGTGCCGACCTTCGTTCACGGCGCCAAGGTGCAGCTGTTCCACGGCTTCAACGTCGAGAAGCGCTCGGACGAGCGCGGGCATTTCCGCGTGCGCGGCCTGTTCGACCTGTACTGCACGCAGGGACCGGCGACCACCGCGCCATTCCAGGCGCTGGCGGCGCGCGAGCGCCACTTCGCCGTGGTCGAAACCGGCTGGCCCAAGCTCGATCCGCTGTTCCGCGACGACGACGGCAGCGCGGCCGTCCTGCGCGCGCCGGCGGGCGCGCGCCCGGTGGCGCTGTTCGCGTCGACCTTCACCGAACGCCTCAGCGCCGCGCCGCATCTCCATGAAGCCATCGCGGCGGACATCGCCCGCGGCGAGCGCTACTGGCTGCTGACCCTGCACCCCAAGTGCCCGGCGGAGCTGGTCGCGCGCTATCGCGCGCTGGCCGGCCCCAATGCCGCGTTCGTGGAAACCGAACAACTGGTGGCCGCGCAGCGCGCCGCGGACGTGCTGGTCGCCGACACCACCTCGGTGGTGTCGGAGTTCGTGGTGCAGCGCAAGCCGGTGGTGACCTTCCGCAATCGCGCGCCCAAGCCGCACATGCTGGATTTCTCCGAGCCCGCGCGCCTGCCGGAGCTGCTTGCCCAGGCCTTCGCGCCCACGCCGGCGCTGCAGGCCGCGTTGGCCGCCTATGCCGACGCGATCCATCCCTGGCGGGACGGCCGCTCGTCCGAGCGGGTCCTCGCTGCGACCGAGGCGTTGCTGCGCGGTGATCTGGGGACGCTGGCGCGCAAGCCGCTGGCGGCGCTGTGGCGTGGCCTGCAGACCCGGCGCGAGCTGGGCTATTGGCGTGCGTAACGCGGGTTGCGCCGTGCCCTGAAATTCACCAGCGCAGCGGTCGCCGCGCCAGCGTGCGCGCCAGTTGCGCATGCAACGCCTGCGCTTCGGCGTCCGGCAGGAAGCGGATGCGCAGCGGGGGCGCCAGCGCGCTGGCGCCGGCGGTGTCGAGCCACAGCGTCGCGGTGCCGCAGCGGCGATCCAGCGGGTTGCGCGTGAGCTGCACGACCTGCAGCTTGTCGATCTCGGCGAAGCGCCAATGCCGGCTCCACCAGCCCTCGCGCACGGCGACCAGATCGCGGCTGATCGCGTAACCGGCCGTGCGCATGTGGCGATGGGCGACGTAGGCCGCCCACGGCAGCCACAGCAGCACGAGCAATGCCCACCCCTGCAGCCACCACGCCGCAATCGCGCTACCCAACAGCGCGAACGGTACAGCGGGCAGCGCCAGGCGCCACCATGACGCGCGTGCCAGGCCGCGCCATTCCAGCCGTGCCCATGCGGCGCGCGGCAGCAGGTGTTCGATCAAGGCATCGCAGGCCGCGGGGGTGGCGACCGGGGCGAGTTCGCGCAGCGAGCGCTGCTGGTGCTGCTGCTCGGCGACCGCGGTGTCCACCTCCAGGCTGCGTCGCTTGAGCACGCGATGCATGAAGCCCTCGCGCAACGTCCATGCCTGGATGCGCCGGCGCGACGCACTGGTGCGCCAGCGTGCGAACAGGCCGCGCTCCACGGTCAGCCGCCGTCCGCTTTCGCTCAGGCTGAAGCCGTAGTACTGCAACAGCGCCAGCAGGATCGAGAACGCGCGCAGCAGCGCGAGTGCCAGCAGCGCCAGGGTGATCCCGGCAAGCGCGGTCGACGCCGGATGCTGCGCGCCGTTGTGCGAGATCCAGCCGAAGACCCAGTTGCCCCAGCGCTCCATCAGGTTGGGCAACAGGCGCGGGCTGAACTGCGAGAGGCCACCGATCGCCGCGCCGAGCACGATCAGGCCGCGATTGGACACCAAGCCAAGCCGCATGACCTCGCCGGGCGACAGCGTCAGCAACCGCGCCGACTCCGGCGTGGCCACGGCGGTGGCCTCGGACGCCGCGCCACGTCGACGCACCAGCGCCTCCAGCGCCAGCGCGTCGCCCAGCTTGAGCACGCGCATCTCGGCCTCGGGCTTCTGCCCACCGGCCGATTCCAGCCGGACTTCGGCCACGCCGAAGATCCGGTGCAGCACCGACTGCTGCAGCGCGACGTTGTGGATGCGGGCGAAGGGAATCACGCGCACGCTGCGCTCGAGCACGCCGCTGCGCACCACCAGCGCGTCGCCCGCCACGCCGTAGCGGTAGGTGAAGTAACGCCACACCGCCAGCAGGGCGAGCACGCCGACGCCGATCAACGGCCACAGCTCATTGCGGTCGCCGCCGAAGAAGAACGCCGCGACCAGCGGGAAGATGAACTGCTTGAGCTGCTGCAGCAGCACGAACAACCACGACATCGGGTGCAGGCGATGGTCGGCCTGCGCGGCGGCCGCAGTGGCTACGGGGTCACTCGTCGTCATCGCGGTCGACCTGCCGGCCCAGGACATCGCGCAGGCGTTCGGCATCGTCCGCATCCAGGTGCGGCAGCGTGACCGCGCTGTGGCGCGTGCCGGCGGTGTGCACGACCAGGGTCGCGAGCCCGCGCCGGCGTTGCCAGGGACCCCGCTTCAGGTCGAGATGCTGCACGCGCGTCGCGGGGACGCGGGTCTCGCGCTGGAACATCCGGCCGCGACGGATGGCCAGGCCTTCGTCGTCGAGGCGCCAAGCGATGTGGCGGAACTGGCGGACGCCGAGCCACAGTCCCAGCATCGCCACCAGCACGCCGGCGCCCGCTGCGCCGGCGAGGCCGGGGCGGTCGAGCGCTTCCAAGAGCACGAAGCCCGCCACGGCGGCTGGTATCGCAAGACCGACGCGCGAGATCGCAAACAGGGGGCGGGCCCGCGCCGGCAGTGGCTGCCAGCCGGGGGTGGCTGCGCGCGCGGACGTGCCTTCCTCGATGCTCAACGGATCCCCCGGTACGGATTGTCGTAGCCGCTGCCCGAAGGCCGCAGCGTGTAGCGCTTGTAGGTCCATTGGTACTGCGATGGATCGCGCCGGGCGATGCGCTCCAGCCCCGCGTTGAGTGCCGCCACCGCCGCCACCGGATCGGCATCGTCCACTCCTTCCGGCGCGGCTTCGATGCGCAGCGCGAACGCGGGCGCACCGTGGCGGCCACTGTCGATGCGTTCGCAATAGGCGAACACCACCGCCGCGCCGGTGCGATGCGCGAGCCGGCCGAGCAGGGTCATGGTCAGTGCGGGCACGCCGAAGAACGGCGCGAATTCGCCATCGCCCTGCTTGGGCTGCTGGTCGGGCAGGATGCCCACCACGCCGCCGTCCTTGAGCAGCTTGAACAGTTGGCGCACGCCGGGGCCTTCGGCGCGAACCTGGGTCACGCGCTGCGCGTGGGCGTCATCGGCGCGCACCCGACGCAGGAAGGCGTCGCCGATCGCGGATTCGGGTGGCGCATACAGGATCGCCAGCGGCGTGTGTGCGGCCAGCCACTGGTTCAACAGTTCCCAGTTGCCGTAATGCGGTGCGGCGACGATCACCCCCCGCCCGGCGCGGATCGCCGCGTCGAACAGATCCACGCCGTGGTGCTCGCGAATGAGCGCGAGGTTCTCTGCGTGCGGCCGGGTCCACAGCCGCATCGTTTCGATCGCCTGGCGCGCGGTGGTGCGCACGACGCGCTGCTGCATGTCCTCGCGCTGGGCGGGCGATGCGGCCGGGTCAATGAGCTCGAGGTTGCGGCGGGCGACGCGGGCCTCGCGCGTGTTCCGGCGCAGCATCAGCGCCGCGATGCCGTCGCCCAGGCGCAGCAGCCAGGGCCAGGGCAGGCGGGTGAGCAGGGCGGCGAGGAAGTAGGCGAGGCGGGCGAGGAGGTCGGCCATTGGGAGGCGAGTGTAGCGTCCGTCACCATGTCCCCAAGGCGTGGTCGTGTCGCCGCGGCCGCGTTGCTCTTACGATGCCCCGTCCCGATTTCCCCGGCGCTCGCATGCTTGCCCTGATCCAGCGCGTCACCGAAGCCCGCGTCAGCGTCGATGGCGAAACCGTGGGCGCGATCGGTCCCGGCCTGCTGGCCCTGGTCGGCGTCGAGCCCGGCGATGGCGACGCGCAGGTCACGCGCATGGCCGAGCGCCTGCTCGGCTACCGCGTCTTCGCCGACGGGCAGGGACGCATGAACCTGGGACTGGCCGACACCGGCGGCGGGCTGCTGCTGGTCAGCCAGTTCACCTTGGCGGCGGACACCCGCAGCGGCATGCGGCCCGGCTTCTCCACGGCCGCGCCGCCGGAACTGGCTGAACCCGTGTTCAACCGCCTGCTGGCAACGTGCCGGCAACAGCACGCGCCGGGGGTGGAAACCGGCCGCTTCGGCGCCCATATGGTGATCAGCCTGGTCAACGACGGCCCGGTGACCTTCCTGCTCAAGGCGTAGGTCCCGTCGCCGAACCTCCAGGCCGGCATCGCGCCCGTGGCCTGCGGGCGCGCAGCGGCGCGTTGACCAGTTTCGCAAGCCAAGCCTGCCGCTGCGCGGTATAATGCTTGGTTCCCTTAGTACCCCTCCTGGTGTCCACTCCATGGCCAACGAACGTCCGGCGCCCCAGTCCGACATCAAGCAGCTGATCAGCAAGGGCCTGGAGCAGGGCTACCTGACCTACGCCGAAGTCAACGATCACCTCCCCGACGACATGGTCGATGCGGAGCAGATCGAAGACATCATCGGCATGATCAACGGCATGGGCATCGAGGTGCACGAAGTTGCGCCCGACGCCGAAACCCTGCTGCTCGCCGGCGAAGCCAGCCCGGGCGGCCGTGATGTCGACGAAACCGCCGCCGAAGAAGCTGCCGCCGCGCTGACTGCGCTCGATGGCGAAGGCGGCCGCACCACCGACCCGGTGCGCATGTACATGCGCGAGATGGGCACGGTCGAGCTGCTGACGCGCGAAGGCGAAATCGCCATCGCCAAGCGCATCGAGGAAGGCCTGAACCAGATGCAGGCCGCGCTCGCCTCGTTCCCGGCCACGATCCAGCAGATCCTCGGCGACTACGAAATCCACAAGACCGGCAAGAAGCGCCTGGCCGAGATCGTCGTGGGCTTCCTCGATGCCGAGCCGGAACCCGAGCCGGTCCCGGTCGTGGCCGCCGCAGAAGTCGATGCGGACGAGGAGGATGAGGACGTCGAAGTCGCCGGTGGCGACGAAGAAGCCGCCGAGGAAGGCCCGACCGGTCCGGATCCGGCCGAAGTCGCCGTGCGCATCGGCAAGATCGCCGACGCCTGGGGCCGTTTCGAGAAGGCCTACGCCAAGCACGGCGCCGGCCACAAGACCGTGGTCAAGGCGCGCGAGGAGATGGCGGAAGTCTTCGTCACGCTCAAGCTTCCGCTGGGCCTGACCGACACGCTGGTGAAGAACCTGCGCGACGTGCAGAACAAGATCAAGGAACACGAGCGCCGCATCCTCGACCTGTCCACGCGCGTCGCCAAGATGCCGCGCAAGGACTTCATCCGCGCATGGGAAGGCAACCAGACCAACCTGGCCTGGGTCGACGACGTGCTCAAGCGCAAGCAGAAGTGGTCTTCGGGCCTGCGCGACGTCAAGGACCAGATCGTTTCCGAGCAGGAAGCCACCATCGCCATCGAACAGGCGAACTTCCTGAGCCTGGCCGACATCAAGGACATCAGCCGCGCGATGGCCTACGGCGAAGCCAAGGCGCGCAAGGCCAAGAAGGAAATGGTCGAGGCCAACCTGCGCCTGGTGATCTCGATCGCCAAGAAGTACACCAACCGCGGCCTGCAGTTCCTCGACCTGATCCAGGAAGGCAACATCGGCCTGATGAAGGCGGTCGACAAGTTCGAGTACCGCCGCGGCTACAAGTTCTCGACCTATGCGACCTGGTGGATCCGCCAGGCGATCACCCGCTCGATCGCCGACCAGGCGCGCACCATCCGCATCCCGGTGCACATGATCGAGACGATCAACAAGCTCAACCGCATTTCCCGCCAGATGCTCCAGCAGTACGGCCGCGAGGCCACGCCGGAGGAGCTGGCCAAGGAAATGGACATGCCCGAGGACAAGATCCGCAAGGTCATGAAGATCGCGAAGGAGCCGATCTCCATGGAGACGCCGATCGGCGACGACGAGGATTCGCACCTGGGCGACTTCATCGAGGACACCAACGTGGAGTCCCCGGTGGATGCGACGACCAACATCAACCTGTCGGAAACCGTGCGCGAAGTGCTCGCCGGCCTGACGCCGCGGGAAGCCAAGGTCCTGCGCATGCGCTTCGGCATCGACATGAACACCGACCACACCCTCGAGGAAGTCGGCAAGCAGTTCGACGTCACCCGCGAGCGCATCCGCCAGATCGAGGCGAAGGCACTGCGCAAGCTGCGCCATCCGAGCCGTTCGGAACAGCTGCGTTCGTTCCTAGACATCGACTGAGTCCGGCCCAACGTGAAACGCGAAGCCCCGCCTGGTTGCGGGGCTTCGTCGTTCCGGGGCCCGCGTTTCCGTGCGTCGCCCGGTTTCTTGTTTCCCCGCAGTGACTCCATAATCGCGTGGCGGCGGGCCTATAGCTCAATGGTTAGAGCAGAGGACTCATAATCCTTTGGTTCCAGGTTCGAGTCCTGGTGGGCCCACCAGATTGGTCGTGCTCCATCGCCGGGCCAAGGCTCGCCCAAGTTGACTCCTAGCGCGACCTGGCATTGCGCGCGCTGCAAGCAGCCTCGTTGCCGGTGCCGTGACGTTGCGGTCCAGGCGCGTGTCATGCGCTCGATGCAAAGCCCTTGTGGCGGAACGGCTTCCAGTGCGCCGAGCCTTGGTTGCCATCAATCGCATCGTGCGCGTCGGCGTCCACTGGCCCGGTTGCGATCGATCACCGATCCGCGGCTTTCGCCAGGCTCGCGGCTTCCGTGGCGTCGAGGTACAACCCCGGGAACTGCTCGCCGAACTTCTCGCCCATGAGACGTGAAAACTCCACGGTGGCATCGAGTGGGTAGTGGTGGATCAATAGCGAGTCCGCTTCGCCGTTTTCGTTGAGATGCACGAGCACCGAGCACTCCACCGGAACGCCGTTGATGCTTGACCGGTACGCTTCCAGGAAGAACTCGCTGCCCAGGTGCCCGTAGTGGGTGTAGTCCTGGAATTCGTAGAGGGTGCGGGCATGCGAGATGAGGGCGAGGATGTTGTCCCTGCCATGGACGGCGTGCCTCAGCACGGCGCCTTCCAGCGTGGCGTCCGGCGCGATGTTGCCAAGCCAAGGCGGCGGGCCCGCCGGGCGCGGCAGGGTGGGTGCGGTGTCGGTGAATTTCATCGTTGGGATCCAATGGATTGGGGGGGCGCAGAATCGGCTTCGTGCCCGGCGAACCAGAAGTGGCGCAATCCGGGACCCGTTGGCGCTCACGCGAGCGTTCGCAAAGCCGGTAGTGATGGAACCGCGCGCGCCGGGTGACTCGATCGACTGCGAGCTCAATCGAAGCTGGCGCGGATCTCGGCGATCGCCGCGTCCGGCGCCTGGAGGTGCGGGTAATGGCCGATCCCCGAGAGCACCGTGAGCGGCGCCCTGGCCTTGGCGGCGAATTCGATGCCCATGTCCCTGCTGATGTAGAGATCCTTCTCTCCCCACACGACCTTGACCGGCGCCTTGAGCCTGCCGATGTTGGCTTCGAGGTACTGCTGGTCGCGCGAGAACTGGCGGTAGTAGTGGGCGAAGGCATCCACGGAGGTCATCGCGCCGTGGTTCCAGGCGCGCGTTATGTCATCCCTCAATTCATCGGATACCTCATAGCGGGCGTCGTCCGGCAGGCCTCGGGTGAAGGTGTTCTGGATGATCTCGTCGGCGTTCGCGTTCATCCGGGTCCGCACCGCTTCCGCTGACGGCTCGGCCTTGAGCGCCTGCAGGTTCGGTGACATCAGCTCGGGCCGGTCGAACGGCGCGAAGTCACCGACGATGAGAGCCCTGGCGACGTCTGGCCGCTCGAGGGCAAGCAGCAGGGTCGGCAGCGCGCCGATGTCGGTTGCGTAGATGGTCAGCGTCGTCCTGTCGATGCCGGCAGCGTCGATGTACGCAGCCAGGACGCGCGCATAGTCCCTTGGCGAATACGGGAATGCGTCCGCATCGGGACGCGAGGAGAAACCGAAGCCCGGCCAGTCGAACGCGTGGACCTCGTGGTCGCGACCGAGCGACAGCGCGATGTCCTTCCAGGCATGCACGCTCTCGGGAAAGCCGTGCAGCAGGAGCACCGTGCCCTTCGATCGCGGTCCGCGCACCAGCATCCGCCTGAGCGTGAGGCCACCCGCTTCAAGGAAACCGATGTCGATCCTGGGGGCGCCTACGTCCGCGTTGACGACGGAAGAAGCGAGGGCATGGGGAGGTGTGTTGGCGTCGGACATGTCAGTGGCCTTGCAGTAGAAGTTGGGGGATCGGCGGACAGTGCCGCCCGTTGCATCGGGTCAGTGCGCTTCGGCCGCGCTGCCGGCACTTGGCGCGCCCGCCTTTCGCATCAGCGGCACCATGGCGGCCGTTACCGCCATGCAGGCCATGACGACCAGGAAAGTGTCGGAATACGCGAGGGTTTGCGCTTCGCGGAGGGTCATCTGCCACAGCAGGCGCAAACCCGGCTCCTGCGCGACGCTGCCGAAGCGATGGGAAGCATTGGCGAGGAAGTCGGCGGTCGCATCGTTCGCGTAGGTGAGATGTTCCGCCAAGCGGAAGAAATGCAGGTTGGTCCGGTCGTTGAGCAGGGTGGCGCACACCGCGATGCCGATCGCGCCACCCAGGTTGCGCATCAGGTTGAACAGGCCCGAGGCGAGCTTCAGGCGCGCCGGGGCGAGGCTGCCCAGGCTCAGCGTCACCGTCGGCGCCACCGACAGTTGCTGCGCCACGCCGCGCAGCGCCTGCGGTAGCAGCAGCTGCGAGGCCCCCCAGTCGTGGGTGATCGGCGCGAACTCCCACATCGACACGGCGAACAGGCTCAGGCCGGCCATCAGGATCCAGCGCAGGTCGTAGCGTCTCGCCAGCCACGAATACACGGGGACGGTGAGGATCTGGAAGATTCCGGTCGAGAAGACCGCTTCGCCGATCTGCAACGCGCTGTACCCGCGCACCCGGGCGAGAAACAGCGGGGTCAGGTAGATCGTGGAAAAGAGGCCGAGGCCGGTGACGAACGAGAAGAAGCAACCCAGGGCAAAGGTGCGATCCCGCAGCGCGCGCAGGTCCACCAGGGGTTGCGCGTAGCTGAGCGTGCGCGCGATGAAGGCGATGCCGGACAGCGCCGCGATCCACCCGGTGGTGGTGATCGTCGCATCGCTGAACCAGCCAAGGCGCGGTCCTTCCTCGAGCGTGTACTCGAGGCAGCCCAGGAACAGCGCCAGCAGCACCATGCCGACGTAGTCCGCACCACGCAGAAGGGACAGGTCCGGTTTGTCGATCTTCACCAGCATCGGCACCACCACCGCGACGAAGATGCCCGGCACCAGGTTGATCAGGAACAGCCAGTGCCAGGAGAAATGATCGGTGATCCAGCCGCCGAGCGTCGGACCGAGCGTCGGCGCGAGCGATGCGAGCACGCCGAGCGTGGAGGCCGCGACCACCCGCTGCTTGGCATCGAAGAAGATGAAGGCGGCGGTGAAGACGGTCGGGATCATCGAGCCGCCGAGGAACCCCTGCAGCGCCCGGAACGCGATCATGCTTTCGATGTTCCACGCGAAGGCGCAGAGCAGGCTGGCCAACGTGAACCCGACCGCGGAGGCCAAGAACAGCCAGCGCGTCGACATCAGCCGCGACAGCCAGCCCGACAGCGGAATGACGACGATCTCGGCGATCAGGTAGCTGGTCTGCACCCATGCGGTTTCGTCGACGCCGGCGGACAGGCCGCCCCCGATGTCCTTCAGCGAGGCCGACACGATCTGGATGTCGAGCAGGGCGATGAACATGCCCAGGCCCATCGTGCCGAACGCGAGGATCTTGTGCAGCGTCGGCAGCGACGCCGGGCTCGGCGGCGCGACGGTGTCGGCCTGGCGGCTCACGGCGCACCCGCCTGACGGGCCGGATGGGTGTCCACTTCCGCCACCACCGACAGTCCCGGGCGCAGCATCCCGAGCGTCCCATCCTTCGACTCGAGCAGGATGCGCACGGGCACGCGCTGCACGATCTTGGTGAAATTGCCGGTGGCGTTCTCGGGCGGCAACACGCTGAACTGGGCACCCGTGGCCGGCGCGAGGCTGGCGAGATGGCCTTGGAAGACCTTGCCGGGCAGTACGTCGGCGCGGACCTCGACGGATGCGCCTTCGCGCATGCGGGCGAGCTGGTCCTCCTTGAAATTGGCGTCCACCCACAACCCGCGCGAAGGGACGATGGCCAGCAACTGGCCGCCGGCAGCGGCGTAGGCTCCGAGGCGGGCGCGACGATTGCCGACCACGCCATCGACCGGCGCGTGCACTTCGGCATAGCTGAGCAGAAGGCGCGCCGTTTCGCGGTCGGCCTTGGCCTGGGCGAGCGCGGCCTCCGCCTGCCGCCGCTGCGTCCAGATCACTTCGCTCTGGCGCTGCGCGGCGACCACGCCCGCCACGGCGTGGTCGGCGTTGGCGAGCGCGGTGCGGTAATCGGCATCCACGCGCTCGGCGCTTTCGGCGGACACCAGCCGTTGCGCGGCAAGCGCGGCATAACGTGCCTGGTCGTTGCGGGAGCGCGCCGTTTCGGCCGCCGCGGCGCTGACGCTGGCGCGCGCCTGGTGGATCACGGCCTGCTGCAGGCGCTCGGTGGCGTCGAGGTTGGCGAGCAGCGCTTCCTGCGCGGCAACGGCGCCTTCGGCCTTGGCCAGCGCGGCGCGGAAGTCGCGGTCGTCGATGCGGAACAGCAGGTCGCCCTTGCGCACGCGCTGGTTGTCGTGGACCGCGAGCTCCGCGATGTACCCGGCGACCCGGGGCGCGATGACGGTGACGTCGCCGCCGACGTAGGCGTCATCGGTTTCCTCGACGAAGCGGCCATGCGTCCACCAATGGGCCGCGTAAGCGCCGCCACCGATGAATGCGAGCGCGGCGAGGCCGCTCCAGAGCAGCGTGCGGCGCCGCAGCCACGGGCGCCTGGGGGCGGATTCGAGCTCGGGGACGTTGCCGATGGCGGAAAGGTTGGTCATGACGCAGCTCACCCTGATGAGTACTGCGTGCATGCTCGGCCGATGCCCGGGCAACGCCCATCAGGCCGTGGCATGCGCCGGCTCATCCCTGCGTATAGGTGCGCGACGCGCGGTGCGCGCGAGCGCCGGGCGTACACTTCCCGGCCTGACGTCGCGACCGGAGGGGCCATGCGCGAGGCTCGGCGGGGACCTTCCCGCGACCGGCAGATCCGTGGGCTCCTGAGGCGCTACATGCGCCTGGCCCGCGCCATGCAGGTGGCGATCCTGGAGCTGGATGTTTCGGCCGCGGTGCCGCTGCTTGCCACGCTCGGCATGCGCGATGCCGACGAAGTGCGCCGGCATTTGGCCAGCCGCCCCGGGTTCGTGCACGAGCTCGCGCGCGCGATGCCGATCGCGCGCGCCAACGCACAGGCAGCCGTGCTCCTGGGACGAAGCGTGCAGGCGCCGGGCACGCTCGCGCAGGTCCTGGCCGAGGAAAGCCTGCCGGTGCTGGCCGAGGCCATCGTCGCCGCGAACGAAGGCCGGCGCGGGTTCTCGGGCGAAGCGCGCCTGCAGTCGGCATCGGGCGCGCGCATCGACGTCCTGGTCAGCGCCTGCCTCAATCCGCGCGAGGTCAGGGAAGGCAGGGTGGTCGTCGGACTCCTCGACGTTTCCGACCGGATGCGTACCACCGAAGTGCTGCGACAGGCCAAGGAACGCTACGAGCACCTGTTCCAGTACATGCCCATCGCCCTGTGGCAGCTCGACGCCAGCGCGGTCGCGGACACATTCAAGCAACTGCGGTCGCAGGGCGTGACCGACCTCGGCCAATACCTGGATGCGCATCCCGGGTTCCTCGAGCGGCTGATGGATGCGTTGCGCGTGGAGGAGGTCAACCAGTACGCGGTGCAGCTGTACGGCGCGCGCGATGCCGACCAGCTGCGCGGCACGACCCGGTACTGGGACGAGAGTCCGGGCACCTTTCGCCGCGCCATGGAGGCGCGCTTCCGTGGCGAGGCCGTCTTCCAGGAAGAGGCGCGCTTCCGCACGCTCGACGGCCGCCTGGTCGATGCGTTGTTCACCGCTGCGCGTCCGGGACCGCCCGACCGCTTGAACGCCAGCATCATCGGGCTGATCGATGTCACCGAACGTACGCGGGCGCAGGAGCGGCTGCGACGCGTGCAAGCGGAACTCGCGCACGCGGCCCGGGTTTCGCTGCTCGGCGAACTGGTCGCGTCGATCGCGCACGAGATCAACCAGCCGCTGGCGGCGATCATCGCCAACGGCGGCGCGGGCATCCGCTGGATCGACCGGCCGCAGCCCGAGCTGCGGGAAACATTGACGCTGCTGCAACGGATCGTGGCCGATGCCGAACGCGCGGCGCAGATCATCCGCAACATCCGCGCCATGGCCACGCGCCGCGAGCCGGAGCTGAAGCCGCTGGAGTTCGCCGACGTCGTGCGCGAGTCCACCGCCTTCCTCCAGCACGAGTTCAAGGCCCACAACGTGACCGTGCGGCTGGCGCTGGATGAGACGCTTCCCGCAATCGCGGGCGATCGCACGCAGTTGCAGCAGGTGCTGGTGAACCTCGTGCTGAATGCGGTCCAGGCGATGGCGGGCGACAGCCTGCGGCGCATCCTCAGGATTCGTGCGTGGCGTGCGGGCGACGGGGCGCTGCAGTGCTCGCTGGAAGACAGCGGGCCGGGCATCGCGGAGGGCGACCTGCCCAATCTGTTCGACAGCTTCTTCACGACCAAGGCCGATGGCCTGGGCATGGGCCTGGCCATCAGCCGCAGCATCGTCGAAGCGCACGGCGGCCAGCTCACCGCCGACAACGCCTCGGAACTGGGCGGCGCGCGCTTCCTGCTCCGGTTGCCGGCATCCGCTCCGCAGCCTGGCAACTGACCTAGCGCGAGCCGGCGCCTTCCAGGCGCAGTGCGGACGCCATCTTGACCAGCGCGGCCAGCGAGCGTGCGCCCATCTTTCGCATCGCATTGCCGCGGTGGATCTTGACCGTGATCTCGCTGAGGCCGAGGTCGGCCGCGATCTGCTTGTTCATCCTGCCCATGACCACCTGGGCCATGACCTCGCGCTCGCGCGGGCTCAGGTGCGAATAGCGCAGCCGCAGGCTCGCATCGTCCTGCTGCTCGGCGCGGCCCACCCGGTCCACTTCGATCGCGCGGGTGATCGCATCCAGCATGTCCTGGTCGCGGAACGGCTTGGTGAGGAAATCCACGGCACCGGCCTTCATCGCCTTGACCGACATCGCGATGTCGCCGAATCCGGTCATGAAGACGATCGGCAGCTGGACCTGGTGCTGGTTGAGCTGGGCTTGGAAATCCAGGCCGCTCATCCCGGGCATCCGGATGTCGAGCACGATGCACGAAGGAATGTCCGGCCGCTGCGCCGACAGGAACGCGGCTGCATCGCCGTAGGTGCGCGTCTGCATGCCCACCGAGCGCAGCAGGGTATCGAGGGCGCTCCGCACGCCCGGATCGTCGTCGATGATGTGCACCAGCGACGAGGCGGCAGCCGCGGGATCCTGTGCGCGGACGGATTCCTCGAAGCCGGAGTGCGTCACTTCCTGGACGGCGGTGACCGGGGTCACCAGCGCGTAGCCGCGCAGCGGTATGTCGGCGATATAGCGATGGCCCGCGTGGCCGTCGTCGAGCGCCTTCCGCAAGGCGGTCATGTGCAGGCGCAGGTTGCCTTCCGGTCCGGCCTGGTCACCCCAGATTGCGGCGGCCAAGGTTTCCTTGGAGACGGCGTCTCCGGCGTGCCGGCACAGGACCAGGAGGATGTCGAACGGATGGCTGCCAACACGCACCGGCCGTCCCGACCGCAGCAACAGGCGATCCTCGGGAAGCACCGTGAACGGACCAAAGCGATATGCCGTGCTCATCGCGAATGCCGGCGTGACTCTGGCCGGAGATCATACGCGCCCCGCGTGCGGCCGGCGGAGGGGCAAAACCCATACCTCCGTACAATGGCAAGCGTGCTGTCGCATGGCGAAGATGGCGCATATCCGCGAACGAGCGCCCGGTGCCTTCCAGCCTGCCCATCGCCGTGGTCGATGACGACCGGTCCGTCCGCGAGGCGATCGTGATGCTGCTGCGGTCCCACGGACATGCGGCCATGGGCTTCGACTCGGCGGAGCAGTTCATCCAGAGCTTCCAGGCAGGCAAGTACGGCTGCCTGGTCAGCGATGTGCAGATGCCGGGCATGGATGGCCCGGCGCTGGCGGGTTGGCTCGCCGAACGCGACATCCATCTCCCCGTCGTCCTGATGACGGCCCGTGCCGGCGAGCGCCTGCCCGCGCTGCCAGCCAATACCAAGGTGGTGCTGCGCAAGCCGTTCGCGTGCGACGCGCTGGCCGACATCCTGCGCGCGGTCATGCGGCCTTCCTGAGGTGGTGGCGTGCCTGCGCGTCGCCTGGTTTGCCGGCCACGCGCGGCGCGCCGCTCATATCAACGGATGATGTCGTGCATCCCGCGGTCTGATGGTGACGCGCGAGCGCCGACGGGATGATGGCTCCGTGGCAGCGCGGCCCCTTCCCCCAAAACGCGATGCCACCGGCAGTGAGTCTGCCGGCGGGGGCTGGTTGCCCTGACGCCAGCCCCCGCTCCTTGGGGGAAGCCGGCAGCAACAGCGCCGGTCCCACTCCGCACAACTACGCCTCGCCAGCCGGCGGCCGGTCGAATCCCTCGTCGGCCCGAGCCGATGCGCATGACGGCGTCGACACCATCGGATCCCCACATGACAACCATCAAAGCCGCTGCCGTCCAGATCGCCCCGGTGCTCTACAGCCGCGAGGGCACCATCGAAAAGGTGGTGCGCAAGATCCGCGAGCTGGGCAGCAAGGGCGTGCAGTTCGCCGTCTTCCCGGAAACGGTCGTTCCCTACTACCCGTATTTTTCCGCAGTGCAGACGCCGCTGCAGATCCTCTCCGGCAGCGAACACCTGCGGCTGCTCGAGCAGGCGGTGACGGTGCCCTCCGCGGCGACCGATGCCATCGCCGAGGCGGCGCGCGAGGCAGGGATGGTCGTCTCCATCGGCGTCAACGAACGCGATGGCGGCACGATCTACAACACGCAGTTGCTGTTCGATGCCGACGGCACCCTGATCCAGCGCCGGCGCAAGATCACGCCCACGCACTTCGAGCGCATGATCTGGGGGCAGGGCGACGGCTCGGGCCTGCGCGCGGTCGACAGCAAGGTCGGACGGATCGGGCAACTGGCGTGCTTCGAGCACAACAACCCGCTCGCGCGCTATGCATTGATCGCCGACGGCGAGCAGATCCATGCGGCCATGTATCCGGGCTCGGCCTTCGGCGAAGGTTTCGCGCAGCGGATGGAACTCAATATCCGCCAGCACGCCCTCGAGTCCGGTTGTTTCGTCGTGAACGCGACGGCGTGGCTGGATGCCGACCAGCAGGCGCGGATCATGCAGGACACCGGTTGCGAGATCGGGGCGATTTCCGGCGGCTGTTTCACCGCGATCGTCACGCCCGACGGCATGCTCCTGGGCGAACCCCTGCGCACGGGCGAAGGCGAAGTCATCGCCGACCTTGATTTCGCGGCCATCGACCGGCGCAAGCTGCTGATGGACTCGGCGGGTCACTACAACCGGCCGGAACTGCTCGGCCTCCTGATCGACCGCACGCCGACGGCGCACATGCATGAGCGTGCAACGCGTCCGTCCTTCGAGCCCGTCCGCAGCCTGGAAACGCTGTAAGGCACGGCACGTGCAGCGCCACGCTCCCTGATTCGCCAAGCCCTTGCCCGGGTCACCCCAAGAGATTCCATCCATGAACAATCGCGTCAACCTTTCCAAAGCCGCGCCCCAGCTGTACCAGGGCATTGCCAACCTTGACCGCTCCGCAAGCGAGCTTGCTGCCTCCGCGGGGCTGGCCGAGGGCTTCGTGCACCTGCTGCGGCTGCGGGCCTCCCAGATCAACCAGTGCGCCTACTGCGTCAGGCTGCACACCCGCGATGCCCTGGCCAGCGGCGAGTCCAGCGATCGCATCAGCGTCCTGCCGGCATGGCAGGAAACGCAATACTTCAGCGGGAAAGAGCGCGCCGCCATCGCCCTGGTCGAAGCGGTGACCCTGATTTCCGATGGACAGGTGCCCGACGCCGTTTACGCCATGGCCACCGCGGTGCTGTCGGACGAGGAGATCGCCGCAGTCGAATGGCTCGCCGTCGTCATCAACGCCTGGAACCGGATTGCCATCCCCAGTCGCTATCCGGTCGCACCGTGACCGCTGCGCTCGAGCCGAGCCACCGGCATCTAGGAGCGCGCCGGCGTGGTGGATGAGGGGAGCGACACCTTCACCGCGACGTAGATCGTGATGCACATGGTCACGAAGGCGAGCCAGGCGTAGGGCCAGAGCAATGGCATTCCGACCAGCGTCAGCCCATCGGTGCCGCCCGGGATAAGCGTGGCGCCGATTCCCATCATGCCTCCGCCGCAGAAGCAGCGTCCCACCTTGGCCACGCGCGGCTTCCGCGGCCTGAGTCCGCTGGTCCATCCCCCGGCCACCGCACCCGCAAGCAGCGCCGCGAAGAGCGAGGCTTCATGCGTCGCATCGAATGTCTCGCCCCTGGCCAGGGCGGCAAGGGCACCGGAATAGGTCCATCCGCCCGCGGTGAGAAGAACCACAAGAAACGCCACGGCGGCGATAGTGGTCGCCACATGCGGGGGCCAGGTGTAGGGCAGTGGCCGTCCTGAACCCGATTTCCACGCGGACAAGCCACCGGTGAACAATCGCAGCGCGACGCCCAGGCCAATCACCACGGGCAGAGTCCAGGTCGTGGCGACGAGAGATGGCTCGCCCGCAAGGCGCACTGGCTGGAACCACCGCGACATCAGCAGGCAGCCGAGGAAGTAACCGACCAGGGTCGCCACGTAAGCGACTTGGCCCGATCCGATCCGCGCGATGGTTCCGATGGCGCAGGAACGATTCAAGAAGGCGCCGAGGCCGAACACCACGCCTCCGGCAACGGTCATTGCACTGGCGGAATAGCCGCGAGGCACCGCCGGCAACAGGCCCGCGCGGTTCAACAGCACCAGGCCGGCCGCGACCACCAGCGAGGATTCCACCAGTGCCAGCAATCGCCCCAGGCGACGCTCGGTCACGACTTCCACGATCGACGCCACCGCACAGGCGCCTCCGCGTTGGGTCGCATAACCCCAGACGCCGATCGCGGCCAAGCCGATCATGAAGCTCGTGTTCGACACTGAATCCGACCAGTCGATGGTGCGCACCAGAAGGCGTGGATACCGGTTGTCAATCAGCCCCTACGGAATGCAGATCATATTCACGTATAGCGTCTCTTCCCGCTCGGGAAGACGAACATGCCGCACGGGCCCTCGGCCCGAACCACGCTGCACCGCCTGTCGGAGATGCCCATGCAACGCTTTCCTCAACCCATCCACGTCGCGTCCGGATTGCGGACGCCCTTTGCCCGCGGCGGTGGCGCGCTCGCAGGCCATGATGCCATCAGCGTGTCGGTACCGCTCGTCAAGGCCCTGGCGGCCTCCGCGCGTCCTGACGTGTTCGTCTGGGGAACGGTGATCCCGGGATTGGGCTGGAGCAACATCGGCCGCGAGATCTGGCTCGACGCCGCGCTCGATCCGACCGTGCCCGCGTTCTCGACGGTGCTCGCCTGCGCGACCAGCATGCTCGCGGCGTTCGCTGCCGCGGGAATGCTTGGCGGCAATGCCGAGCTCGCGCTGGTGGGCGGGTCGGAAGTGATGAGCAAGCCGACCGTCGGATTGAAGGACGCAGCTTCCAGGCGGATTGCAGACCTGTACCGGGAGAATCCGCTCACCGGCCTTGCGGCGCTACGGGAGCTGACGGCCGATGACCTGGTGCTGCCGGCCAAGGGCTGGGTCAATCGCATCACGGGCAGGTCGATGGGTGACCACATGGAGGAAACCGCGCAGGCGTGGTCGATCGGCAGGGAAGCCCAGGATGACTGGGCGCTCCAGAGCCATCAGCGCGCCGTGGCGGGCTGGGAGCGCGGCTTCTTCGACGATCTTGTCCTTCCCCTTCCCGGGATCGCTCGCGATGCCAATCCGCGACCCGACACGTCTGCTGGGAAACTCGCTGCACTGATGCCCGCCTTCGACAGGACGGGCAGGGGAACGATCACGGCCGGCAACAGTTCTCCGATTACCGACGGTGCCGCGGCCTGCTGGATCGCGACCGAGGCAGGGCTGTCGAGATTGCCCGGCGGCACGCCGCACGCGCAATTGATGGACTATGAAATCAGCGCCGTCGACCATGCGGTCGATGGACTGCTGATGGCCCCAAGCTTCGCCATCGCGGGCCTGCTCGCCCGCAATGGCCTGCGCTATGCCGACGTCGAACTGTGGGAGATCCACGAGGCGTTCGCGGCCCAGGTGCTGGCCAACATCGCCGCGCTCGAGAAGCCAGGCTGGACGCGCGCAAGAGCCGGCGTGGAGTTTGATTTCGGCCCGTTCCCCTGGGACCGGATCAATCCCAACGGCGGCTCGGTGGCCCTCGGCCACCCGTTTGCCGCGACGGGCGCGCGCGACCTGAGCCAGGCGGTGAAGGAGCTGTGGCCGATGCGGTCGGGTTCGCACGCGGTTGTCAGCATCTGCGCCGATGGTGGACACGGCACGGTCGCGCTACTGCGTCGGCCCTGAGCCGGATGGTTTGTCCTGTCGATCCAAGCCGGACTCGACCCGACCGTCCGCGCGAAGAGTGATTCCAGCGGGATGCAAATCCTGGCTCGTCGAATCATCCTGGCGAGCTTGGCGGGTCAGAACGTGTCGTCCGGCACGCGCACCCAGCCTTCCATCAGCACGCGCGCGCTGCGACTCATGATCGCCTTGGTGACGTGCCACTCGCCATTGACCTGGCGCGCCTGCGCGCCGACGCGCAGCGTGCCGGACGGGTGGCCGAAGCGGACGGCTTCGGGCTCGCCACCGCCGGCGGCGAGGTTCACCAGCGTGCCGGGAATCGATGCCGCGGTACCGATCGCGACCGCGGCGGTGCCCATCATCGCGTGGTGCAGCTTGCCCATCGACAGCGCGCGCACGTGCAGGTCCATGTCGCTCGCGGCGATGCGCTTGCCGCTGGAGGACACGTAGTCCTGCGCGGGCGCGACGAAGGCGACCTTCGGCGTGTGCTGGCGCGTGGCCGCGTCCTCGGGCCTGGCGATCAGGCCCATCCGCACCGCGCCGTGCGCGCGGATCGCCTCGAACTTCGCCAGCGCGGCCTTGTCGTCGTTGATCGCGCCCTGCAGCTCGGTGCCGCTGTAACCCAGGTCCGCGGCATTGAGGAAGATGGTGGGAATGCCGGCGTTGATCAGGGTCGCCTTGAACGTGCCCACGCCGGGCACGTCGAGATCGTCGACGAGGTTGCCGGTCGGGAACATCGCGCCGCCGCCTTCGCCCTCGTCGGAGGGATGGAGGAATTCCAACTGGATCTCCGCCGCCGGGAAGGTCACGCCGTCGAGTTCGAAGTCGCCGGTTTCCTGCACCTCGCCATTGCTCATCGGCACGTGCGCGACGATGGTCTTGCCGATGTTGGCCTGCCAGATGCGAACGCTGGCGATGCCGTCCTGCGGCACGTGGCGGATGTTGACCAGGCCGTTGGCGATGGCGAACGGACCCACGGCCGCGCTCAGGTTGCCGCAGTTGCCGCTCCAGTCGACGAACGCGCTGTCGATCGACACCTGGCCGTAGAGGTAATCGACATCGTGGTCCGGGGTCGCCGACTTGGAGATGATCACGCACTTGCTGGTGCTCGAGGTCGCGCCACCCATGCCATCGGTGTGCTTGCCGTAGGGGTCGGGCGAGCCGATCACCCGCATCAGCAACGCATCACGCGCCGGCCCCGGCACCTGCGCCGCGGCGGGCAGGTCCTCCAGGCGGAAGAACACGCCCTTGCTGGTGCCGCCGCGCATGTAGGTGGCGGGGATGCGGAGTTGCGGGCCGTGGCTCATGGTGTTCTCGTGCGGAAGCAGCGGTGGGGACGATCAGGGATTGTCGGGAATGTTCGGCTCGACCAGCTGCGCGAGCAGGGCCAGCGATTCCTGCCAGCCCAGGTAGCAGAACTCGACCGGGATCGCGTCGGGGATGCCCTGCTGGACCACCTGCAGTTCGGTGCCCGTCATCACCGGCTTGAGCGTGACCGTCGTGTCCATCTCGCCGGGCAGCGAGGGATCGTCGAAGCGGTCGTTGTAGCGCAGCTTCTCGTTCGGGACGAGTTCCAGGTAGGTGCCGCCGAACGCATGGCTGCTGCCGGTGCCGAAGTTGGTGAACGACATGCGGTATGTGCCACCCACGCGTGCGTCCATTGCATGCACCTTGCCGGTGAAGCCGTGCGGCGGCAGCCACTTCGCCATCGCGTCGGCATCGAGGAAGGCGCGGTAGATGCGCTCGGCGGGCGCCTTGAGGACGCGGTGCAGGGTGACGGTTCCGGGCATGTCGCGGGCTCCTTGCGCTGGGTGGAAGACGTACTGTCTCAGGCGGCCTGCGCCGACTCGAGGAAATCGTTGGCGAAGCGTTGCAGCACGCCGCCGGCGTCGTAGATCGACACCTCCTCGGCGGTGTCGAGGCGGCAGGTCACCGGCACTTCGACGCGATCGCCGTTGCGGCGGTGGATCACCAGCGTGAGCGTCGCGCGTGGCGTGCGCGCACCGACGACGTCGAAGGTCTCGGTGCCATCGATCCCCAGCGTCGTGCGGTCGGTGCCCGGCAGGAATTCCAGCGGCAGCACGCCCATGCCGATCAGGTTGGTGCGGTGGATCCGCTCGAAGCCCTCGGCCACGATCGCTTCCACGCCGGCCAGGCGCACGCCCTTGGCGGCCCAGTCGCGCGAGGAGCCCTGGCCGTAGTCGGCGCCGGCGATGATGATCAGCGGCTGGCCGCGATCCATGTAGGTCTCGATCGCCTCCCACATGCGCGTGACCCGGCCTTCCGGTTCGATCCGTGCGAGCGAACCCTGTCGCACGCTGCCGTCGGCGTTGCGCACCATTTCATTGAGCAGCTTCGGGTTGGCGAAGGTCGCGCGCTGCGCGGTGAGATGGTCGCCGCGGTGGGTGGCGTAGGAGTTGAAGTCCTCTTCCGGCAGGCCCATCTTCGCCAGGTACTCGCCGGCGGCGCTGTCGAGCATGATCGCGTTCGACGGCGACAGGTGGTCGGTGGTGATGTTGTCGCCGAGCACGGCGAGCGGGCGCATGCCCGCGAGCGTGCGTTCTCCGGCGAGCGCGCCTTCCCAGTACGGCGGGCGGCGGATGTAGGTGCTCTGCGGGCGCCAGTCGTACAGCGGGCTGACCTGTTCGCCGGTTTCGACGCGGACCTTGAACATCGGATCGTAGACGCGACGGAAATGCTCGGGCTTCACGCTGGACGCGACGATCGCGTCGATCTCCTCGTCGCTCGGCCAGATGTCCTTCAACGTGATCGCATTGCCACCGGCGTCGAAGCCGAGCGCGTCCTTCTCGATGTCGAAGCGCACCGTGCCGGCGATCGCATAGGCCACCACCAGCGGCGGCGAGGCCAGGAAGGCCTGCTTCGCGTACGGATGGATGCGGCCGTCGAAGTTGCGGTTGCCCGACAGCACCGCGGTGGCGTACAGGTCGCGCGCGATCACTTCCTGCTGGATCGCCGGATCCAGCGCGCCGCTCATGCCGTTGCAGGTGGTGCAGGCGAAGGCGACGATGCCGAAGCCGAGCTGCTCCAGCTCCGGCAGCAACCTGGCTTCTTCCAGGTACAACTGCACGGCCTTGGAGCCGGGCGCGAGCGAAGTCTTCACCCACGGCTTGCGGGTCAGGCCGCGCGCGTTGGCATTGCGCGCGAGCAGGCCGGCGGCGATCACGTTGCGCGGGTTGCTGGTGTTGGTGCAGCTGGTGATCGCGGCGATGATCACCGCGCCGTCGGGCATCAGGCCTTCGGCCTCCTGGGCGCGCGCGGCGTCGAGATTGCCGGCGATGCCGCGCTCGGCCAGCGCGGAGGTCGGCAGGCGCTTGTGCGGGTTGGACGGGCCGGCCATGTTGCGCACCACGGTCGCCAGGTCGAAGGCCAGCGTGCGCTCGTACCGGGCGTTCTTCAGCGCATCGGCCCACAGGCCGGTGTGCCTGGCGTAGGTCTCGACCAGCTTGACCTGCGCGTCGTCGCGGCCGGTCAGGCGCAGGTAGTCGATGGTCTTGTCGTCGATGAAGAACATCGCCGCGGTCGCGCCGTATTCGGGCGCCATGTTGGAGATCGTGGCGCGGTCGCCGAGGGTCAGCGCGGCGGCGCCTTCGCCGCGGAATTCCAGGTAGGCGCCGACGACCTTCGACTGGCGCAGGAACTCGGTCAGCGCCAGCACGATGTCGGTGGCGGTGATGCCCGGCGCAGGCTTGCCGGTGAGCTCGACGCCGACGATCTCGGGCAGGCGCATCCACGAGGCGCGGCCGAGCATCACGTTCTCCGCTTCCAGGCCGCCCACGCCGACCGCGATCACGCCCAGCGCATCGACGTGCGGCGTGTGGCTGTCGGTGCCGACGCAGGTGTCCGGATAGGCGACGCCATGGTCGTCGTGGATCACCGGCGACATCTTCTCCAGGTTGATCTGGTGCATGATCCCGTTGCCCGGCGGGATCACGTCGACGTTCTTGAACGCCTTCCGGGTCCAGTCGATGAAGTGGAAACGGTCTTCGTTGCGGCGGTCCTCGATCGCGCGATTCTTGGCGAACGCGTTCTTGTCGAAGCCCGGCGCCTCCACCGCGAGCGAATGGTCGACGATCAGCTGCGTCGGCACCACCGGGTTGATCTGCGCCGGATCGCCGCCCCTTTCCGCGATCGCATCGCGCAGGCCGGCCAGATCGACCAGCGCGGTCTGGCCGAGGATGTCATGGCACACCACGCGCGCCGGGAACCAGGGGAAGTCCTGGTCGCGGCGGCGCTCGATCAGCTGGGTCAGGTACGCATCGAGCATCGCCGGCTCGGCGCGACGCACCAGGTTCTCCGCATGCACGCGCGAGGTGTACGGCAGCGTGTCCCAGGCGCCGGGAGACAGGGCTTCGATCGCGGCGCGCGCGTCGAAGTAGTCGAGCTGGGTACCGGGGAGCGGCTTGCGGTGCTGGGAATTCATGGCGTTGGCTGCAGTCAGGGCGGGATCGCGCGGGGCGACGGCGTCAGCGCGGTGGGCGTGCCACGACGCGGAGACCCGGGAGGGACGGAAGCTGCCGATTATCCCGCAATCCTGCGGCCAGGATCAGCCGGTTTCGGGTGAATGCCGCGTGCTTCAGCGCTCAAGTGCCACGGCGGCGACGCGGTCCTCGCCGCCTAGCCGGCCACGATCCATCAGCAGCACGCGGTCGGCGAGGAAATCGACTTCGGCGCGGGCGTGGGTGACGTACAGCATCGGGATGCGCGTCTCGTCCTTCACCCGCTTGAGGAACGGCAGGATCTGCTGCTTCAGGCGCTCGTCCAGCGACGACAGCGGCTCGTCGAGCAGCAGCAGGCGCGGCGAATACAGCAGGGCGCGGCCGAGCGCGACGCGCTGGCGCTCGCCGCCGGAGAGCAGGGCCGGGCGGCGGTCGAGCAGATGGCCGATCTCCAGCAGCTGCAGCACCGTGTCCAGGGTGAACAGGCGACGTTCCGCAGGCAGGCGCGCATGCCCGTAGAGCAGGTTGTCGCGCACGCTCAGGTGCGGAAACAGCTGGCCGTCCTGGAACACCAGGCCGAAGTGGCGCTGCCACGCCGGCACGAACACGCGCCGCGCGCGATCGACCAGCACGTCGTCGCCCATCCGCAACGTGCCCGACTGCGGCTTGAGCAGGCCGGCGATCAGCAGCAGCAGCGTGCTCTTGCCCGAGCCGGACGGGCCGCAGATGCCGGTCACGCCGCCTTCGAGGCGCGCGTTCGCCTCGAGCTGGAAGGAGCCGCGGGCGTAGGCGAACTCAAAGTTCAGCATGCGCGCTCCGGTGATCGGCGAAGCCGAGGCGGCGTTCGGTGCGCGCGGTGATCCAGTGGCTCACCAGCAGCGCCGCGATCGCGAGCGCGATCGACAGCAGCGCGAGCCGCAGCGCGCCGGCTTCGCCGCCCGGCACGTGGGTCAGCGAGTAGATCGCCAGCGGCAGCGTGCGGGTCTCGCCGGGGATGTTGCCGACGAAGGCCATGGTCGCGCCGAACTCGCCGAGGCTGCGCGAGAAGCACAGCACGCAACCGGCGATTAGGCCGGGCGCGGCCAGCGGCAGGGTGATGGTGGCGAACACGCGCCACGGCCGCGCGCCGAGCGTCGCGGCGGCATGCTCCAGGCGCGAATCGATCAGGCGGAAGGCGAGGCGGATCGGCTGCACCATCAAGGGGAACGCCATCACCGCCGAGGCGAGCGCGGCGCCTTTCCAGGTAAAGGCGATGACGATGCCGAAGCTGTTGTCGAGCCAGCGCCCGAGCGGGCCCTGCGTGCCCAGCAGCAACAGCAGCAGGTAACCCGGCACCACCGGCGGCAGCACCATCGGCAACTGCACCAGCGCATCGACCAGGAAGCGTCCCGGGAAGCGGCGGCGCTCCAGCCACCACGCCAGCGCGATCGCGGGCGGCAGGCAGACGGCGGTGGCGCACAGCGCGACCTTGGCCGAAAGCCACAGTGCCTGCGATTCCTCCGCCGACAGCCACGCGGTCATGTCATTCCTTCCGCACGGTGAAGCCGTGGCGACGGAAGATCGCCGCCGCCTGCGGCGTTTGCAGATAGCGCAGGAAGGCGGCTGCTTCGGGCCGTGCATTCTTCGTCAGCGCGAAGGGGTACACGATCGGCGCGTGCGTCCGCGGCGGGAATGCCGCGACGGTGACGACCGCGCCGCTGATGCGCGCATCGGTCGCGTACACGATGCCGGCACCGCATTCGCCGCGCTCCACGAACGCCAGTGCGGTTCGCACGTCGTCGGTGCCGACGATGCGCCCCTGCAGCGACGGCCACCAGCCGAGTTTTTCCAGTGCTTGCCTGGCGTAGATGCCGGCCGGCACGACACCGGGTTCGCCGGTGCACAGCTTTCCCTTGAATGCCTTGGCGATGGGGAAGCCGGACTGCAGCCGCGCCTGGAACGGCTTCTGCCTCGGCGCGATCAGCACCAGGGTGTTGCCGAGCAGGTCCACCCGCGACGCGGCGTCGATGCGGCCGCGCTGGGCCAGGTAATCCATCCACTTCAGGTCGGCGGATACGAAGATGTCCGCCGGCGCACCCGCTTCGACCTGTTTGGCCAGCGTCGATGACGCACCGAAGGCCAGGCTGGGTTGCGGATGGCCGGCGCGGCGCCACTGCGCGGCCGCGTCGTTGAGCGCGTCGGTCAGGCTGGCGGCGGCGAACACGCGGACCGGGGCTTCGCCGTCGGGGCCGGCGGCGCGTGCGGGCGCGACCTGCGCCGGGGCACCGGCGACGAGGAGGCAGGCCAGCAGGGACCGGAGCAGGCGCATGGGGCGGGGCCGTGGGGGCGGTGCCGGGATTCTGACGCAGGGCCCGGATCGGGGCCATCGCGCCGCGGATCGGCGCGCCCCGCCGGTGGACACGGCCTGCCGGCGTGCGAGTGATTTCCGGACGCGCGCGAGTGAAATCCACTCAGGCGTGAGTGCCTGCCACTGGCGCGTGAGTGAAATGCACGCGTGCTTCAATGAAATCCACTCGCGGGTGAGTGAAATCCACTCGTTCGTCAGTGGATACCAGTGGCGCGTGAGTGAAAGCCACTGGTGATCGAGCGAAATCCACTCGCGCTTGAGCAAAATCCACTCGTTCGTGAGTGATATCCACTCATGTGTGAGTGAAATCCACTGGCGCGTGAGTGACATCCACTCAGGCGCGAGTGCCTGCCACTTGCGCGCGGGTGGTGGAATCGTCTCGAACCGGGATGGCGTGCGGGCGTGGACCGGAGCCGCCCGATCGCGGCGCGAGCCCACGCCGTGCGGCGGGGCGTTACGCCTTTGGGCGGCCCGGGGGCGCCGCCAGCGTCGCGGCGCGCTCGTCGATCCACGCGCGGATGTCCGCGGTCAGGTCGAGGCCGCCGGCCGCGTACAGCTCCGGCTCGCGCATCAGCACCTTGTGCGCGGTGCGCTGCTCGGCGGCAGGCAGTTCGGCCAGCCAGCTGCCCTCGCCGGCGACCAGCGTCGCCACCGGCAGGCCGTCGCGCCACAGCACGCGCGCGCCAAGCTGGCGCGGCACCTTGGCGCCGGCCACGACGGTGCCGACCAGGTTGAGCGGATCCAGCGCCGACAGCGCCAGCCAGTCGCCATCGGGCGTGCGCTTGCGCACCTGGCGCAGCGCGGCGATCGCTTCGGGCAGGGCGAACTGCTCGCCCGACAATCCGGCGATGAAGCGGCCGCCGCGGATCTCGCCGCGGGCCTCGAGCCGGTGGTACACGCGCAGCAGCTCGCGCCACGGCGGCAGCCACGGCGCTTCGCGTTCGAGCAGGCGCCAGCTGACCACGCCGTAGCGACGCAGCAGGGTGCGGGCGATGTGTTCGATGCTGTCCGCTTCCAGTCTGGCGTCATCGCCCTCGGCACGCGGTGCGCGACGGGTCAGCGTCCAGCGGCCGGCGTCCTCGATGCCCAGCAGTGCGGTGCGGCGGCCACGGCGGCCGCGGCCGTCAAAGGCGCTGGGCCGCTTGGACTGCGGCACCAGCAGCGCGCGCAGGCCGGCGTAGCTGTCGCAGGTGACGCGGCCGCGCGCGACCAGTTCGGCCAGCGCGTCCTCCAGTTCGGTGTGCAGCAGGTGCGCGCCGCTCACCAGTTCGTCGAAGAACGAGGCGCCGTGGTCGCGCAGGTAATCGGCGACGCGTTGCGCGCGCGAGGACAGCGTGGGACCGTCGTCGAGCGAGTTCGCGGTGAGCGGGGTCCAGTGCGCGAGGTGGCGGCGCGGCAGCAGCACCACCGGGGTCGCGCGCACCGGTGCGGTGCGGCCGTTGCCGGCGGCGTCGGAGGTCGCGCCGCGCAGGCGCGTCCAGGCGATGCGGCCGGCGGTGCACAGGTCGTCCAGCCACGAGATCGAATAATCGCTGACGCGCGCCGGCAACAATTCGCCCTCCCAGGCCGCGGCGGGCGCCTCGAAGCCTTCCAGTTGCGCCAGCACGCCCGCGAGCGCTTCCGGACCGCTGACCCGCGCCGACTTCGACACGCGCTGCCAGTCGAACAGGAAACGCATGAAGTCGCGCGGTTCGACCGGCTCGATCTCGCGCCGCAGCTTGCCGATGGTGTAGCGGTGGATGCGCGCGAGCAGGTGGCGCTCGCACCATTCCTCCTCGATCGCGTGCGGCGTGAAGCGCCCGCGCATCACATAGCCTTCGTTCTCCAGCGCGAGCAGGGCGACGTCGACTTCCGCTGGCGGCAGGGCGAGCGATGCCGCGAGCGTCGCCGCCGGGGTCGGGCCGAGGCCGGTGAGGCGCGAACGCAGCAATTCGACCAGCGCGTCCTCGCGGGTCCACGGCTGCTGTACGAATTCCGCCGGCGCTTCGATCGCCGGCGCGCGGGTGGCGCCGGGATGCACGGCGTCCGCTTGCGGCAGGCGTTCGGCGGCGAACCAGAGCTTCGCGGGTCCACCCGTGCCTGCAGGGGTCACGCACGTGGCGCGATGATCCAGTGCCAGTTGCTGTAACCAACCGCTCCAGCCGTGCGCCTGCGCCTCGTCGTCGCCGACGCAGCCCAGGCCCATCAGCGCGTCGTGCATTTCGTCGGCGTTGCGCACCTGCGGCCAGGCCTGTTCGCGGACGTCCTCGATCGCGGCGGGGTCGAGGCGGCCGAGGTCGTCGGCACTGTCGGCGTCGGCGTAACGGCGCGCCATCACCGCCTGGGTGCGGCGCTCCTCCAGCGGCGCGTCGTCGAGGAAGGCGTACGGGCGCGCGTTCAAGGCCTCGGCGGCGAACGGCGAGGGCGCGGTGAGGTCGCGCGCGACCACCTGCACCTCGCCGCTTTCCATCCGGCGCAGCAGCGCCAGCCAGCCTTCGGTGTCCATGGCCTCGTGCAGGCAGTCGTCGAGGGTCTGCGCGACCAGCGGATGGTCGGGTACCTCGCGTTCGCCGACGATGTTCTCCTGGCACGCGACCTGGTCGGGGAACACCGTCGCCAGCAAATCCTCCGAATTCATCCGCTGCAGTTGCGGCGGCACCTTCTTGCCGCCGACGAAGCGCGGCAGGGCGAGCGCGGTGGTCGCGTTCCAGCGCCAGCGCACGCCGAACAGCGGCGCGTCGAGCAGCGCCTGGACCAGGATGTCCTCGGCGGAGGACGAATGCAGGTACCTGGCGACTTCGATCAGCGGGAAGCTGTGGCTGGTCGAGAGCGACAGCACGATCGCATCCTCGGTCGCGGCCGCCTGCAGTTCGAAGTTGAACTTGCGGCAGAAGCGCTTGCGCAGCGCCAGGCCCCAGGCGCGGTTGAGGCGGCTGCCAAAGGGCGAATGGATGATCAGCTGGGTGCCGCCGGACTCGTCGAAGAAGCGCTCCAGCGCGATCGTCTCCTGCGTCGGCAGCAGTCCGTAGGCGGCGTGCTGGCGGCCGAGGTAATCGGCGAGCTGCACGGCCGCGGGCGGCGTCAGCCCGACCTCGTCGACCAGCCAGCGCGCGGCCCTGGCGGTCGCGCCTTCGTTGCTGGGCACGTCGGCGACCTGCGCGGTCTCGTTGCTGGCGCTGGCGAAGTCGAGGCGCGAGGCCACTTCCGCGCGCAGCCGCGACACCCCGTGCGACAGCTCGTCGCTGCGCCCGGGCGCCTCGCCCAGCCAGAACGGAATGCTAGGCGGCATCCCCTGCGCGTCCTCGACGCGCACGCGCCCGGGTTCGACGCGCAGGATGCGGTAGCTGGCATTGCCGAGCTGGAAGATGTCGCCGGCGATGCTCTCGATGGCGAAGTCTTCGTTGATCGTGCCGATGTTCTGCGACTGCGGCTCGAGGATGACGCTGTAGTCGCCGGTATCGGGAATCGTGCCGCCCGACATCACCGCGGTCATGCGTCCGCCGGCGCGCCCGCGCAGGCGCTTGTGCACGGCGTCGCGATGCAGGTAGCCGGCGCGCGTGCCGCGGCGGGTGGTGAAGCCGTCGGAGAGCATCTTCACCACCGCGTCGAAGTCCGCGCGCTCGAGCCGCGCATACGGCCAGGCGCGGCGGAACCAGTCGTACAGCGCGTCCTCTGCCCATTCGCGCGCGGCGACTTCGGCGACGATCTGCTGCGCGAGCACGTCGAGTGGCGCGGGTGGCATCACCAGCGCATCGAGTTCGCCGCGGCGCACGCAGTCGAGCAGCGCCGCGCATTCGGCGAGGTCGTCGCGCGAGGACGGGAACAGCCGGCCCTTGGGCACGCCGCCGACGTGGTGGCCGGAGCGGCCCACGCGCTGCAGGAACGCGGCGATCGCGCGCGGCGAACCGAGCTGGCAGACCAGGTCGACGTCGCCGATGTCGATGCCCAGTTCCAGCGACGCGGTGGCGACCAGCACCTTGAGCTGGCCGTTCTTCAAGCGTTGCTCGGCGTCGAGGCGCAGCTCCTTCGCCAGGCTGCCGTGGTGCGCGGCGACGTGTTCCTTGCCCAGGCGCTCGCCGAGATGGCGCGCGGCACGCTCGGCCATGCGCCGGGTGTTGACGAAGACCAGCGTGGTCGAATGCTGTGCGACCAGTTCGGCGATGCGCGCGTAGACCTGCTCCCACTGGTCGTTCGACATCACCGCCTGCAGCGGCGTCGGCGGCACTTCCAGGGCGAGGTCGCGCTGCTTGGCGTAGCCGATGTCGACGATCTCGCAGTCGGTCGTGCCGTCCGCGGCGACGTGCGAGCCGCCGACCAGGAAGCGCGCGACCTCATCGATCGGCTTCTGCGTCGCCGACAGGCCCACGCGCGTGAGGCCCCGGCTGGCCGCTCCCGGGCATCCTGCCCTCCGCGGCACTTGGGCGTCCTGCCCGGCGCACAGCGCTTCCAGCCGCTCCAGCGACAGCGCGAGGTGGCTGCCGCGCTTGCTCGCGGCGACGGCGTGGATTTCGTCGACGATCACCGTGCGCGCCGTCGCCAGCATCGCGCGCCCGGAATCCGAGCCGAGCAGCACGTACAGCGATTCGGGCGTGGTGACCAGGATGTGCGGCGGCTTCTTGCGCAGTTGCGCACGCTCGCTCTGCGGGGTGTCGCCGGTGCGCACCGCGGTGCGGATCTCGACGTCGGGCAGGCCCAGGCGCGCGAGTTCCTCGCGAATACCGGCCAGCGGGGCTTCGAGGTTGAGGTGGATGTCGTTGGACAGCGCCTTGAGCGGCGAGACGTAGACGACGTGGGTTTCATCCGGCAGCCCCTGCGCCAGGCCTTCGCGCACCAGGGCGTCGATCGCGGAGAGAAAGGCGGTGAGCGTCTTGCCCGAGCCGGTCGGCGCCGCCACCAGCGTGTTGCGACCGGAGCGGATCGCCGGCCACGCAAGCGTCTGCGCTTCGGTCGGGCCGGGGAAGGCGCGTTGGAACCAGCCGGCAACCGCGGGATGGAAGCCTTCCAGGGGGGCGGGGGAGTGCGACACCGCGCCATTATCCCGCCGCGGCGCCGGCGGGTCCTGAACGGTGCGGGCGCGGGTTTCGTCGCTGAAGTCCAGGCGGATCTGATCCTGCATCGCGCGATGGTGCGTGCGACCCGTCTCAGGATCTGCGACGGCGAGGCCGCGCCAGGCCGGATCCCGCGTCGATTGTGGGAGCGACCGCGCTGGCAGAGCACAGACCCAACAGCCACAATGCCCGCATGAACGAGTCAGCAACCGCTTCCCTCGACACCGTCGAACACGAGACCGGCCCGTCGCCGCAATGGAGCGTGCTGTGGCTGCACGGCCTGGGTGCGGACGGCCACGACTTCGCCCCGATCGTGCCCGAGCTGGTGCGGCCGGGCTGGCCCGCGCTGCGGTTCGTCTTCCCGCATGCGCCGGTGCGCGCGGTGACGATCAACAACGGCGTGCGCATGCGCGCCTGGTACGACATCCGCGACATGAACCTCGCCAACCGCGCCGACGAGGCCGGCGTGGATGAATCGGTCGCGCAGACCGAAGCCCTGCTCGCGCGCGAGGCTGCGCGCGGCATCCCGGCGCAACGCGTGCTGCTGGCCGGCTTCTCGCAGGGCGGCGCGATCGCGCTGGCGACGGCGATGCGCCGCACGCAACCGCTGGCCGGGGTGATCGCGCTGTCGACCTACCTGCCGATGGCCGAGCGCCTGGTGCAGGAGGCCACGGTCGCGGCGCCGGCGCAGCCGGTGTTCATGGCGCACGGGCAGTTCGATCCGGTGGTGCCCTACGCCGGCGGCGACCTCAGCGCGCGCGCCCTGCGCGGGCTCGGTTTCACCGTCGACTGGCATGCCTATCCGATGGCGCACCAGGTGTGCGCGGAGGAGATCCGCGATCTGGGCGACTGGATGACCGGTCGCTTCGCCGCCGCGGGCGCGGCCGCCTGAGCCACTGCCCATGGCCCCCCGCGAACCGCGCGAACCCTGGCTGCCCGACCTGTGCCGGCTGCCGCGTCTCGCGGTGATGCTCGGCATGGCCGAGCTGGTCGTGGTGGTGCTCGCGCTGGCCCCGGGTGGCGCGCATTGGGACCTCGAACGCTTCGTCACCGCCAGCGCCTTTTCGCAGTGGCTGGCGCTCACCGCGTCGGTGTTGCTGTGTGTGTCGCGGAGCTGGGTGTCGAAGCTGTCGCAGCCGGTCGGCACCGCGGTGGCGCTGTTCGGCAGCGGCGCGGTGGCGGCCCTGGGCGCATCCATGGCCTACGTGATCGACGACAGCCTCGGCTACGGGCTGGTGCCGAACGACGTGTCGATGCCGCGGTTCCTGTGGGGCTCGGCGGCGACGACCGCGCTGATCGTCGCGATCGTGCTGCGCTACCTCTACGTCAACGATGGCTGGGCGGCGCAGGTGCGCGCCAGCGCGCGCGCCGAGGCCGATGCGTTGCAGGCGCGGATCAAGCCGCACTTTCTCTTCAACAGCATGAACACCATCGCCGGGCTGGTGCGCAGTGATCCGGTCGTGGCCGAGCGCGCCGTGCTCGACCTGTCCGACCTGTTCCGCGCCGCGCTCGGCGCCGGCGAGTCCGACTCCACCCTGCGCGAGGAAGTGGAACTGTGCGAGCGCTATTTCGCGATCGAGCAGTTGCGCCTTGGCAACCGCCTGCGCGTGGCCTGGCGCAAGGGTGAGCCCTTGCCCTGGCGGATGCCGATGCCGCGCCTGGTGCTGCAGCCGCTGCTCGAGAACGCGGTGCTGCACGGCATCTCGCGCCTGCCCGGCGGCGGCGAGATCGAGGTCGAGCTGGCCCAGGTCGGCGACGAGCTCGCGATCTGCATCCGCAATCCGGCGCCGACGCCCCGCGAGGGCGACATCCTGCCGACCCTGGACGCCAGCAACGACGCGGCGCGCAGCGGCAACCGCCACGCACAGTTCAGCATCGCCCAGCGCCTGCGCTACGCGTACGGGCCGCGCGCCCGGATGGCCGCCGCATGGAACGAGGGCTACTATCAGGTCGACCTGAGGCTGCCGGTCACCACCGCCAGTCCCGGGCCCGCCAGCAACGGCACGGGAAGCAAGAGGACCGCATGAAGGTAGTGATCGCCGACGACGAGCCGCTGGCACGCGAGCGACTGCGCGGCCTGCTCGCGGACATCAAGGGCGTGGAGATCGTCGCCGATGCCGCCGACGGCCACGAGGCCCTGCATGCGTGCGCCACCCACCATCCCGACCTGGTGCTGCTCGACATCGCGATGCCGGGCATCGACGGGCTCGAGGCCGCGCGCCACCTCGCGGCGTTCGAACCGCGCCCGGCCGTGGTGTTCTGCACCGCCTACGACGCCCACGCGCTGTCGGCGTTCGAGGCCGAGGCCATCGACTACCTGGTCAAGCCCGTGCGCCCCGAACGGCTCGCCGCCGCCATCGACCGCGTCCGCACCTTCGCGGCCGGCCGCGGCCAGTCGACCGGCTCGCCGGCCGCGCCGGCGCAACGGCGCACGCACCTGTGCGCGCGCCTGCGTGGCAGCCTGCGCCTGATCCCGCTCGAGGACGTGCATTACCTCCATGCGGAGGAGAAGTACGTCATCGTCCACCACGCGCGCGGCGAGGACCTGATCGAGGAATCGCTGAAGTCGCTGGAAGAGGAGTTCGGCGAACGCTTCGTCCGCATCCACCGCAACTGCCTGGTGGCGCGCCACGAGATCGTCGAGCTCAAGCGCAGCCCCGACGGCCACGTGCAGGCGCTGCTGCGCCATGGCAAGCAGCCGCTGGAAGTGAGCCGCCGCTGCGTGGCGGGCCTGCGCGATACCCTGAAGCACCTGTAAGCGCGCGCTGCGCCGCGCCCGGGCGGGGCCGGCGGCGTCGCACGCCGCTAAGGCCGGCCAACCCGCGCTGGTCGCGCAACCCGGCCCCGTCCCCGCGGTTTTTTGGGCGCAACGGCCAAGCCGGCGATAATGCCCGCATGACCGTCCTGCGCATCGCCACCCGCAAGAGCCCGCTCGCCCTGTGGCAGAGCGAACACGTCGCCGCCGCCCTGCGCGCCGCGCATCCGAACCTCGAGGTGGTGCTGGTGCCGATGAGCACGCGCGGCGACGAGGTCCTGGACCGCTCGCTGGCGGCGATCGGCGGCAAGGGCCTGTTCCTGAAGGAGCTCGAGCTGGCGATGCTGCGCGGCGAAGCCGACTGCGCGGTGCACTCGCTCAAGGACGTGCCGATGGAACTGGAACCGGGCTTCGCCCTGCCGGCGATCCTGCGGCGCGCGGACCACGCCGACGCATTCGTCAGCAACCACTACGACGACATCGCCGCATTGCCGCAGGGCGCGGTGGTCGGCACCTCGTCGCTGCGCCGCCAGGCGCAGCTGCGCGCGCTGCGCCCGGACCTGCAGCTGCGCGATTTGCGCGGCAACGTCAACACGCGCCTGGCCAAGCTCGACGCCGGCGACTATGACGCCATCGTGCTCGCGTGCGCGGGGCTGCAGCGCCTGGGGTTCGAGGCGCGCATCCGTTCCCGCATGGATGCGCCGCAGTGGTTGCCGGCGCCCGCGCAGGGCGCGATCGCGATCGAATGCCGCGACGACGACGCGGCCACGCGCGCCGTGTGCGCCACGCTCGACGATGCCGCCACCCGCACCTGCGTGGAGGCCGAGCGGGCGATGAACCGCGCGCTGCACGGCAGCTGCCACGTGCCGGTCGCGGCGTTCGCCAGCCTGGACGGCGAGCACCTGCACCTGCAGGGCCTGGTCGGCTCGGCCGGCGATGGACGCGCAGTGCGCGCGCAGGCGCTCGGCCGCGGCGACGCGCCCGAATGCCTGGGCCTGGAAGTCGCCGGCCTGCTGCGCGAACAGGGCGCGGACGCGTTGCTCGACCTGGGCTGATCCGCCGGCCGCCGCAGCACCGCCGGCGGAACGCACGCAACACAACGGATGCCGGCGGAAGCGGCGCTGCGCCCCGCGCCTCAGTAGTACAGCGTGACCATGTGCCGCGCCTCGGCGAAGAACAGCCAGCGCTCGACGAAAGCCCCGGCCAGCGCGCACGCCGCGGCCACCAGCAGCCACGGCAGCGCGTCGATGTGCACGAACAGCCACACCGGCACCAGCAGCAGCACCGGCAGCACCGCGAACAGCGCGATCGCGATCCGCCGCAGCCGGCGCGAATGCCTGCGCGCGACCACGAAGCCCATGTCACGGGTCAGGTAGTTGGCTTCGGTATGCGGGCGTTCGAACACGCCCACTTGGCGGCCGGGCAGGCCGACCGCATCGGCGCGCGTCATCGTCAGCGGCGTGCTGTCGATGTCGTGCCAGTAGTGCGACTTCAGCAGCGCCAGCACGATCGCCACCGGCATCCCGAGCAGGGCGACGCCATTGCCGACCGAACCCAGGGCGCTGGCGATCGCCGCCCACAGCAGGCCGCCGGTAAGCAGGGCGAACAGCAGGTAGACCGGAACCACCGCGCGATGGCGCCAGGCCGGAATCGGCGGCAGCGAGGCATAGATCATCGCCGTGCACACCACCGTGGCCAGCGCGCCTGCCACGAGCAGTGGCGCGATCACCGCGAGCACGGGCACGAACACGGCGGGGATGCGGTCGTCGCCGTGCGAGGCGAACACGACCACCGCGAGCAAGACCGCGAATGCGAGCGCCGGCAGGTACGTCGCCACCGCCATCACGCCTTCGCGCGACAGCCACGAGGTGCGCCATTGCGAGAACGCGCGCCACGCCCGCTGCGGCTTGCCCAGGTGCGCCATCGAACTGGACAGCCCGATCGTGACCAGCACCAGCGCGAGCAGCACGCAGGCGAGCAGCGGCTTCGCGCCTGACCAGCGGAAGAGGGCGGCGAGCGCGCTCCAGGCCAGCAGTCCGTAGCCGGCGCCGGACAAGGTGGTGAAGAAGATGACGGAGAGGGCGGGATGCATGTCGGGTCGTTCTCGTCCTGGTCAGCGCGAGAGCACGCGGTCGAGCCAGCGCAGCACCGGCGGCAACGACGCGGCATCGAGCGCCTCGGCGGGCGGCTCGCGCGTCGACCTCGCGTCGTCCTGGCCGGCCCGGCGCGGGCGTGGCGGCAGGTAGCGGTTGACCGGGGCATAACCCAGTTCCGGCATCAGCGCGACGCCGCCGCGTTCGGCGACGAGCTTCGACACCTTCGACTCGGGATCGCCCAGATCGCCGAAGTGACGCGCGCGGGTGGGGCAGACCTGCACGCAGGCCGGTTCGCGTTCGGCTTCGGGCAGGTTCTCGTTGTAGATGCGGTCGATGCACAACGTGCATTTCTTCATCACGCCTTCGACCGGCGAGTACTCGCGCGCGCCGTACGGACAGGCCCACGAGCACAGCTTGCAGCCGATGCACTTGTCCTCGTCGACCAGGACGATGCCATCCTCGGCGCGCTTGTAGCTGGCGCCGGTCGGGCACACGGTGACGCAGGCCGGCGTCTCGCAGTGCAGGCACGAACGCGGGAAGTGCAGGGTCATCGCCGGTTGCGCGACGAGCTGCTGCGCCAACGGAGCATTCGAGCTGCACGCCGTGGCGGACGTGCTTTGCGCGAGATTCAGTGCGTCGTGCTCACCGGGATCGTGCGCGGGCGTGCTGAAGTCGGTCGCGGCGATTTCGTAGCTGTGCACGCGGTTGAACCACACGCCGCTGGGATCCTTGCCGTACGGCTGTTCGTCGGTGAGAGGCGCGGCGAAGCCGCCCGAATTCCATTGCTTGCAGCCGACCGCGCAGGCGTGGCAGCCCACGCAGGTGTCGAGGTCGATCACCAGGCCGAGTTTCTTCGTCGAGGGCGGCGGCAGCGCGGTCACTTCTTCGCGCCCCCGTTGCGGGATCCCTTCAGCAACCACAGGCCGATGACGAAGGCGCCCAGCGCGAGCAACACGCTCGGCATCAGGCCGATCAGCACGTCGCGCATCGACGTGGCGTTGGCGGGCAGGCCGCCGATCGGATCGATCACGCCATACCCGAGCAGCAGCACCAGGGCGAAGCCGAGGACGACGCAGAAATAGCCGGCGAGCTTGCGTGGATTCATGCCTTGTCCTCGTGTTGGCGCGCGGCGCGGTCATGCGGTTGTTCTGCCTCCGCGCGCGCCGCGCGGTCACGCGCTTGTTCTGCTTCCGCGCGTGCCGCGCGGAAGTCGGCGCCGTAGCGCAGCGGACGGTTGTCGGCCTCGCCCATGGCCAGCGCGGCGAACTGCGGCGCGCTCTGTTGCGTGGGATGTCCGGCCTTGGCGATGCGCACGCGCAGGTCGAACCACGCCGCCTGGCCGGTCACCGGATCGGCGTTGAAGTAGTCGCCGCGCGGGGTGATGTCGCTGATCAGGTGGTTGAGCAGGAAGCCCTTCTCGCCTTCCGGCGCGTCCTTGCCCAGGCGCCAGGCGCCACGGCGCTTGCCGATCGCATTCCAGGTCCACACCGTGTCGGGCTGCACGTTGGCGGCGAACTTCGCCTGCACGGTGATGGTGCCGTGGTGCGAGGCCACGGTGATCCAGTCCTCGTCGGCGAGTCCGTACTTCACCCCGGTGTCCGGATGCAGGTACAGGTAGTTGCGCGTGGTGATCTGGCGCAGCCACGCGTTCTGCGAACCCCAGGCGTGGTACATGAACATCGGCCGCTGGGTGATCGCGCTGAGCGGGAATTGCGCGTCCACGTCCGCGATCTGCTCGCCCTCGAAGGGCTCGTACCAGATCGGCAACGGATCGAAATAGGTCGCCACGCGCTCGCGATGCTGCGCCGGCGGTTGCCGATCGCCGAAGCCCAGCGCGGCCAGGCGGAACTTCTGCAGCGTCTCCGAATACAGCTGCAGCGTGATCGGCGCGGTGCCGGCAAGGAAGCCCATGCGCTGCGCCCACTCCAGGTAGCCGCGGTTGGCCATCTTGTAGTAGCGCGCGTCCTCCGGAATCTCGCTGCGCCAGAAGCCGCCGTTGGCGATGTAGCGCTGCAGCTGCTGCGGATTCGGTGCGCCCTTGGCTTCCAGCGCGCCGTCCTCGCCGCGCCAGCCGGCGAGCAGGCCGACGCCCGGCGCGCGCTCGTGGCGCTGGATGTAGTCGGCGTAATCGCGGTACTTCGGCGAGCCGTCCTCGTTGCACAGGCCGGGCAGGCCCAGGCGCGCGCCCAGGTCGATCAGCACACTCTGGAAGCCGCGCACGTCGCGGCCTTCCTGCTGCGTGGCCGCGTCCAGCACCGGATGGCGGATCGCATCGATCGCCGCGTCGGCATCGGAGATCGGCCGGTCCAGCAGCGAGATCGCGTCGAAGCGCTCGAGGTAGGTGGTGTCCGGCAGCACCAGGTCGGCGTAGGCGACCATCTCGCTGGCGTAGGCGTCGGCATAGATGATGCGCGGGATCCGGTATTCGCCGCTTTCGTCCTGGTCGGTGAGCATCGCGATGGTCTCGCGGGTGTTCATCGACGAGTTCCAGCTCATGTTCGCCATGAACATCATCAGCGTGTCGATCCGGTAGGGATCGCCCGCCCACGCGTTGCGGATCACCCCGTGCATCATCCCGTGCGCGGACAGCGGGTACGCCCACGAATAGGCGTGGTCGATGCGGCGCGGATTGCCGTCCGCGTCGACCACCAGGTCTTCCGGCGCGTGCACGAAGCCGAGCGGCGCCGCATCGAGCACGCCATTGGCCTGGCGTGCCTTGCCGGGCCGGTTCGGCGGGGCGATCGGTTTCGGGAACGGCGGCTGGTAGCGGAACGAGCCCGGCGTATCCACCGCGCCCAGCAGCAGCTGCAGCAGGTGCAGCGCGCGACAGGTGTGGAAGCCGTTGCTGTGCGCGCTGATGCCGCGCATCGCGTGCATCGCGACCGGGCGGCCGATCATCTCTTCGTGCACGCGCCCGTGGGCGTCGGTCCAGCGCACGGGCAGGCGGATCTCGTGGTCGAATGCGGCTTCCGCCAGTTCGCGGGCGATGCGGCGGATGGTGTCGGCGGGCACGCCGCAGCGTTCGCTCACCGCGTCGGGCGAGAACGACGGATCGAGATAGCGCTCGACCACCAGGTGGAACACCGGCACGGCTCGGCGGCCGTCGGCCAGCGTCACTTCGCCGACGACCGCCGGCGACACGTCGATGGAATCCGCATCGGCCGCCGCGTTGCTGCGCTTGTCGAAGCATTGCGGCTTGCCGTCGGCGTCGCGCACGAACAGGCCGTCGTCGGCGCCGCCCGGGTTGCGCACCACCAGCCAGTGCGCGTTGGTGTAGCGCACCAGGTAATCGAGGTCGATGCGGTCGGCCTTGAGCAGCTCGTGGATCAGCGCAAAGGCGAACAGGCCGTCGGTGCCGGGACGGATGCCGATCCATTCGTCGGCGATCGCGCCGTAGCCGGTGCGCACCGGATTGACCGCGACGATCTTGGCGCCGTGCGCCTTGAGCTTGCCCAGGCCGAGCTTGATCGGATTGGAGTCGTGGTCTTCGGCCACGCCCCACATCATCAGGTACTTCGCGTGCTCCCAGTCGGGCTCGCCGAATTCCCAGAACGACCCGCCCAGCGTGTACAGGCCGCCCGCGGCCATGTTCACCGAGCAGAAGCCGCCGTGCGCGGCGTAGTTGATGGTGCCGAACTGCTGCGCCCACCAGCCGGTCAGCGCCTGCGACTGGTCGCGGCCGGTGAAGAAGGCGAGCTCGTCGGGATTGCGTTCGCGGATCGGCGCCAGCCACGAGGTCGCGATCTCCAGCGCTTCGTCCCACTCGATCTCGCGGAACTCGGCCTTGCCGCGTTCGCCCACGCGCAGCAGCGGCTTGTCCAGCCGCGCGGGCGAGTAGTGCTGCATGATCCCGGCCGAGCCCTTGGCGCACAGCACGCCCTTGTTGACCGGATGCTCGGGGTTGCCCTGGATGTAGCGGACCTTGCCGTCCTGCAGCCAAACCTTGATGCCGCAGCGGCAGGCGCACATGTAGCAGGTGGTGGTCTTGAACCCGTCGCCCGGCGAGGGGGAGAGGTTGATGTCCGGCTGCTTCATGGCGTGGTTCGCCACGAAGCGCGGACCCTCGGGCCGCATCCGCGATGCCATTGGCAGCGCATGGGCATGCAACCTTCGATGATCGCGGATTCGTCAGGAGCGGCGGGCGTGCGCATGCGCGCATTGTAGGGCGGGCTCCAGCCCGCCGTGCCGTGCCGGCGTGATCAGCTGCAGCCGGGGTCGCCCCGCGCCGGTGAGTTCCAGCGGCGGGCTCGAGCCCCCCAAGCCGCCGCGTCGATGCTTACTGCGGCGGCTCGACGCGGATGGCGGGATCGTTGAAGCGCGAATAGCGGATGGTGGTGCGGGTCGCGGTACCGCCGGCGTCGCCCGTCACTTCGATCTTCAGCGGGTAACCGGCGCCATCCACCCACAGCATCGATTCCCCGGGCCTGGGTTGGGTGCTGTGCAGCAGGTACTTCTTCGCGGCCTGGCCATCGACGCTGTCGCTGCCCAGCGCTTCGACCGTCATCGACGCCTTGTTCTCCTGGAAGCTGGCGGGGTCGCGGTAGCCGGTGATCCGCCCCTTGGGCAGCGGCACCTTCATGGTCCGGCCCTGCGCCGTCATGTACATCGTGTCGCCGATCACGTATTGCGTGCCCATCGGCGTCTGCATGCGGTAGCGGTCGGGGGCGACGAAATCCATCTCGATGGTCATCGCGCCCTTGCCGGTCGAGGCATCCATCGTGGCGTGGTAGCTCTTCACCGCGAGGAAGCGGTCCATCGCCTCGCCGATCTCGTCCTTGGCACTGAGTGGGTTGACGGCTTCCGCGGTGGCGGCGACGAGCGCCGCCGGTGCGCTCGTCGCGGTACGAGCCGCGCTGGCGGGGGGCGCCGCATCGCGCTGGCACGCGCCGAGCACGGCCACCACGACCGAGGCAAGCAGCAAGAGGGCAGGTGGACGCAGGGTGCTCATGACGGCTCCGGTCAACGCGGGGGGAGGTGCGGAATGCGTGCAGCTCACCAGCCGATGCACTGCCATGGAGAACGCCATCGGTACGTCCGATCCGGCCAGCTGCGGGTGCGAAGCGGGCGGTCTCCATGTTTTGCCATACTTGCACGCACAGGGCAGCCGCGCGCGGCTCCCGCTGCCCTCTCCCGCACGCTCTCCCGGCCTCCGCTCATGGAACGCATCGAACGCATCCACGCCTTGCACCGCATCCTCAGCGCCGCGCGCTATCCGGTAACCGTGCAACGCCTGCAGGAAGACCTGGAGTGTTCGCGTGCGACCGTCTACCGCGACCTCGCCTACCTGCGCGACTACCTGATGGCGCCGGTGGTCGGCAACGGCGAAGCCGGCTTCCAGTACGACCACAAGGACGCGCAACGTTTCGAGTTGCCGGGCCTGTGGTTGAGTTCGGAAGAACTGCACGCCCTGCTCGCCGCCCAGCAGCTGCTGGTGCGCAGCGGTGGCGGCGTGCTCTCGAATGCACTGGCGCCGCTGCAGCAGCGCATCGAGAAGCTGCTGGACGAACACGCGGGCGGGCGCCGCCTGCCGGTCGAGCGCGTGCGCGTGGTCCCGCACCGGACCCGCAAGCTCGACGAGACCGCCTTCCGCATGGTTGCCACCGCGGTGCTGGATCGCAGGCAGCTCAGTTTCGAATACCGCGCACGCTCGACCGACGAACGCACCCGCCGCATCGTCTCCCCGCAACGGCTGACGCACTACCGCGACAACTGGTACCTCGATGCCTGGGACCACGATCGCGACGCGTTGCGCAGCTTCTCCGTCGACCGCATCAGCGCGGCCAAGGTGTCGGAGGACGTCGCGCGCGACGTGCCGGACGAGGAACTCGACCGCCACCTCGCCTCGAGCTACGGGATCTTCTCCGGCACGCCCAAGGGCTGGGCGACGATCCTGTTCAGCGCCAAGGCGGCGCGCTGGGTCGCCGACGAGCACTGGCATTCGCAGCAGCAGGGCCGCTACCTGCCCGACGGCCGCTACGAGCTCAAACTGCCCTACAGCGCCGGCCGCGAACTGCTGATGGACGTGATGCATTACGGCAGCGACGCGGAGATCGTCGAGCCCGCCTCGTTGCGCGAGCAGGCGCGCTCGCTGCTGGCGCTGGCGCTCAGCAACTACGAGCGCTGAGCCGGCGCGCAAGGAGGGCGGCGCCAGCGTCGCAGCCCCTGAGATGCGCCCGCGCCAGTCTGGCTCCCGACCCAACGGAGCCCGTGCCATGCGCCATGCCGACCCTGCCGCCCCCGACTTCCAGCCGCGCCTCGAGGGCGCGCTGCGCTATGCCCTCGCCATCGGCGGCACCCTGGTCGTGCTGTTTCCGGGCGCGCGTGGCTTCAGCGAGGCGCTCGGCTGGTTGCCGCTGTGGCTGCTGGCCATGCCGGCGGTGGCGCTATGGGCCCTGCGCGGATTCCCGCTGCCGCGGCGGGCGCCGCCGACTGGCGCCTGCGAACATCGCCGCCGTCGCTCCATCCCGCAGGCGCGGCGCCGCCAAGGCGCAGTCAGCCGTCGCCCCCTGGCGCGTGCGGCGTGAGCAGGGCGGGCTGCCGGCGCCCGGGGCCGCACGCCGTTTCTCCCTGCGCACTGCGGCGCACTGGGGCATCTTGCGCGTTCGGGTGAATCGCGGCGCGGCATGACCTCGGGCACGCCGCCCGGCCCAGGACCCTGTGCTAGCGTGCGGGCCTTTCCACCAGTGCCCGATGCCCATGCTGCAACTGCCGAAGGCCCGCAAGGCCGCCAAAAGCGCGACGCTGTGCGTGCTCCTGTCCGCCGGCCTCGCCGCGACCCTGGGCGCCGCCCACGCCGAGGACGCTCCCAAGATGAAAGCCCCTTCCGATCCGTTCGCCTGGCTTGAAGAGGTCGAAGGCAGCCAGCCGCTGGACTGGGTGCGCGCGCAGAACGCCCGGACCGAAACGGCGCTGGCGGCGACGCCGCAGTTCAAGCAGCTCGAGGGCGACATCCGCGCCATCCTCGACTCCAACGCCAAGATCCCCGGCGTGGAGAAGATCGGCGCGTACTACTACAACTTCTGGAAGGACGCGCAGCACCAGCGCGGCCTGTGGCGCCGGACCACGCTGGACGAATACCGCAAGGCCGAGCCGCAATGGGAAACCGTGCTCGACCTCGACGCGCTCAACGCCACCGAGAACGAGAAGTGGGTGTGGCATGGCGCGCAGTGCCTGAAGCCGAAGTACGAGCGCTGCCTGATCGCGCTGTCGCGCGGCGGCTCCGACGCCGACGTCACCCGCGAGTTCGACCTCGCCAGCAAGGCCTGGGTCAAGGACGGCTTCTACCGTCCGGAAGCCAAGGGCGGGCTGGGCTGGATCGACCAGGATCGCGTGTACGTGTACACCGACTTCGGCCCGGACGCGAAGGGCATGTCTTCGATGACCCCGTCGGGCTATCCGCGCATCGTCAAGGAATGGCGGCGGGGCACGCCGCTGGCCGCCGCGAAGACCGTGTACGAAGGCCACGCCGACGACATGTACATCGCCGCCTTCCACGACGACACGCCGGGCTTCGAGCGTGACTTCGTCAGCCGCACGCTCGCGTTCTACAACGACGAGCTGTTCCTGCGCGGCGGCGACGGCAAGCTCGTCAAGGTCGACGCGCCCAATTCCGCCAACAAGTCGGTGCACAAGGAGTGGCTGCTGCTGGAACTGCGCGACGCGTACACGGCCGGCGGCAAGACCTATCCGTCCGGCAGCCTGATCGCGGCGAAGTTCGACGACTTCATGGCCGGCAAACGCGAATTCACCACGCTGTTCGCGCCCACCGAACGCACCTCGCTGTCGAGCTACGCCTGGACCCGGAGCCGCCTGCTCATCAACGTGCTGGAGGACGTCAAGAACCGCATCAGTGTGCTGACGCCGTCTTCGGCCGCGACCGGCACCGGCGAGTGGAAGCGCGAGGCCTTCGCCGGCGCGCCGACCATCGGCACGGTCAGCGTAGGCGCGGTCGATGCCGACAGCTCCGACGCGGTGTGGATGACCGCCACCGACTACCTCACCCCGACCACGCTCGCCCTGGTGGAGGCCGGCCGCGCGCCGGAAGTGCTCAAGACCAACCCGGTGTTCTTCGACGCCAGCAGGAACGTGGTCGAACAGCACTTCGCGACGAGCAAGGACGGCACCAAGGTCCCGTACTTCCTGGTCAAGCCGAAGAACCTCAAGCTCGACGGCTCCGCGCCGACGCTGCTGTACGGCTACGGCGGCTTCGAGATCTCGCTCACCCCGGGCTATTCGGGCAGCGTCGGCAAGGGCTGGCTGGAGAAGGGCGGCGTGTACGTCGTCGCCAACATCCGCGGCGGCGGCGAGTACGGCCCGCGCTGGCACCAGGCGGCGCTGAAGGCGAACCGGCACAAGGCGTATGAAGACTTCGCCGCGGTCGCGCGGGACCTGATCGCGAACAAGATCACCTCGGCCAAGCACCTGGGCGTGCAGGGCGGCAGCAATGGCGGCCTGCTCACCGGCAACATGCTGACCCAGTATCCGGACCTGTTCGGTGCGGTCGTCGTGCAGGTGCCGCTGCTCGACATGAAGCGCTACAGCCACCTGCTCGCCGGTGCGTCGTGGATGGCCGAGTACGGCGATCCCGATACCGCCGACTGGGAATTCATCCGCAGCTTCTCGCCCTACCACCTGTTCGACGCCAAGCGGAGCTATCCGCCGGTGATCTTCATGACCTCGACCAAGGACGACCGCGTGCACCCGGGCCACGCCCGCAAGATGGCGGCGAAGATGCTCGAGGCCGGCAAGGACGTGACCTACTACGAGAACATCGAAGGCGGCCACGGTGGTTCGGCCAACAACGCGCAGGCCGCGCACATGAGCGCGCTCGCCTACACGTTCCTGTGGGAAAAGCTGAAGTAAGCAGCACGTGGCCCGGGTAGCGCGGCGTACCCGGGCCACACGATTCGCGTTCCAGGTCTTCGCATCCACGACATCCGGGCTCCCGCATACTGATCTTGCTCGCGCGCTGCGGCGCGTTGAGCGGTGCCGCGGAGTGAAGGTTCCCGCGGCGCGGCCCGGCCCATTGCGCACCGCCTATCCGGACCCCATTGCATGAAGCATTCCGCCCTGCTGGCCACGCTTCTCACGAGTACGTTCCTGATGACCACCTTCTCCGCACCCGCCGCCGACCTGCCGCCGCCGCCCGATGCGGCCAAGAAGCCGCACGCCGTGAAGGCGCCGCACGGCGCCACGCGCAACGACGACTACTACTGGCTGCGCGACGACACGCGCAAGAACCCGGAGATGCTGGCGTACCTCAATGCCGAGAACGCCTACGCCGACGCGGTGATGCAGCCGCTGCGGCCGCTGCAGTCCAAGCTGTACGACGAGATCGTCGCGCGCATCAAGCAGGATGACGCCTCGGTGCCGTACCGCGAGCGCGGCTGGTGGTACTACTCGCGCTTCGAGACCGGCAAGGACTATCCGGTGCATGCGCGCCGCAAGGACGGCGCGGGCGTTGACGCGACCTCGATCCAGCAGGCCAACGCGGGCGCGGACTTCGCCGCCGAGCAGGTGCTGCTCGACGTCAACGCGATGGCCGCGGGCAAGGAGTACTTCAGCGTCGGCGACTACGAGGTGAGCCAGGACAACCGCATCCTGGCCTGGGCCGAGGACGACGTCGGCCGCCGCCAGTACACGATCCGCTTCAAGAACCTGGACACCGGCGAGGTCTATGCCGACGCGGTGCAGGGCGTCTCCCCCAACCTGGTCTGGGCGGACGACAACAAGACCCTGTTCTACGTCGAGAACGATCCGGAGACCCTGCTGACCGTGCGCGTGAAGAAGCACGTGCTCGGCACGCCGGCCGCGCAGGACGCGCTGGTGTACGAGGAGAAGGACGACAGCTTCTACATGGGCGTCTCGCGCACGCGCGACGACCAGTACATCTGCATCGGCGTGAGCAGCACGGTCTCGGACGAGCTGCGCTGCGCGCCGGCCGCCGACCCGAAGACCTTCGTGGTGTTGGCGCCGCGCGAGCGCGACGTGGAATACGACGCCGACCACCATGGCGGCCGCTGGGTGATCCGCACCAACGCCCCGGGCGCCGACGGCAAGCCGGCGAAGAACTTCAAGCTGGTCACGGCCCCGACCGGCGCGACCTCGCGCAAGGACTGGCAGGACTGGATCGCCGCGCGCGACGACGTCTACATCGACGGCTTCGAGCTGTTCGACGGCTTCACCGCGATCGCCGAGCGGTCCGAGGGCCTGGAGCGCGTGCGCGTGCTCGGCAACGAGGGCAAGTCCGAGCACGTCAAGGCCGACGAGCCGGCGTATTCGATGGGCCTGGCGGTCAACGCCGAACCGGACACCGAGTGGCTGCGCTACAGCTACACCTCGATGACCACGCCCAACACCACCTACGAACTCAACACGCGCACCGGCGAGCGCCGCCTGCTCAAGCGCGATCCGGTGCCCGGCTACGACCCGAGCCAGTACGTGACCGAGCGCCAGTGGGCGACCGCGCGCGATGGCACCAAGGTGCCGGTATCGCTGGTCTACAAGAAGGGTTTCAGGAAGGACGGCACCGCCGCGTTGCTGCAGTACGGCTACGGCAGCTACGGCGCGTCCATGGATCCGGGCTTCAACAACGCGGTGGTGAGCCTGCTCGACCGCGGCATGGTCTACGCGATCGCGCACATCCGTGGCGGCGAGGAGATGGGCCGCGCCTGGTACGACAACGGCAAGCTGTTCAAGAAGCAGAACACCTTCACCGACTTCATCGACGTCACCGATTTCCTGGTCCAGCAGGGCTATGCCGCGAAGGATCGGGTCGCCGCGCACGGCGGCAGCGCCGGCGGCCTGCTGATGGGCGCGATCAGCAACATGGCGCCCGACCGTTACCGGGTGATCCTGACCGAAGTGCCCTTCGTCGACGTGGTCACGACCATGCTCGACGCCAGCATTCCGCTGACCACCAACGAATACGACGAGTGGGGCAATCCCGAGAAGAAGGAGTACTACGACTACATGCTGTCGTACTCGCCCTACGACAACCTTTCCGCGCAGGCGTATCCGGCGATGTTCGTCGGCACCGGCCTGTGGGATTCGCAGGTGCAGTACTACGAGCCGGCCAAGTACGTGGCCAAGCTGCGCGACCTGAACACCTCCGGCCGCACGGTGATCTTCCGCACCAACATGGACGCCGGCCACGGCGGCAAGTCCGGGCGTTTCCGCCGCCACAAGGAGCGCGCGGAAATGTACGCGTTCATGCTCGACCAGTTGGGCGTGGACGCGGGCAAATAGTCCCAGCCTGCGCATGCTTCGCCGCAGCCACGACCGCGACGGAATGGGCGCGCCTGCGGTGCAGGCCGCCGCGGCGGCACGTAGGCAGCGGTTGCGGAAGGTGATCGCGGCGCGGCTGTGGTGGCTGCTGGCCTACGCCAGCCTCGCCCTGGGCCTCATCGGCATCGTCGTGCCGGGGCTGCCGACCGTGCCGTTCGTGCTGCTGGCGGCGTTCGCGGCGGCGCGCGGTTCGCAGCGCCTGCGCGATTGGCTGCTGGCGCACCGCCACTTCGGGCCGATGATCCGCGACTGGGAAGCGCACGGCGCGGTCAGTCGTCGCGCCAAGCGCCTGGCGACGCTGATGATGGCCGCCTGCGCCGTCGTGATGTTCCTCACCGCGCCCGAGGCGTGGATGGCCGCGACCGGCACCGCGGTCATGGCCGTGGTGGCCGCGTGGCTGTGGCGGCGCCCCGAACCGCGCTGAAGCGATGCGGAGTTGGCGTGGCGGCGCGCTACACTCCCGGGCATGAACCGCATTTCCCGTCTCGTCGTCATCGCCGCCGCAGTGGCCGCCCTGGCCGGTTGCGGCAACAAGGGGCCGCTGGTACTGCCGACCCCGCCCGCGCCGGTCGAACCGGTGGAACCGGCAGAGCCGGCCGCTGCGCCGGCCGAAGCGGCACCGGCCCCGGAGCAGGCGCCGCCCCCCGTCGAAGAACCGCTGCCGCCGCCGCCCGCCACGCCCAGCGAAGGCAATGGCTGAAACGGCTGCATCGTCGGCTGCGCCCTTGCCGTACGGCCAGCGCGCGCTGCGCTTCAGCAAGATGCACGGTGCCGGCAACGACTTCGTCGTGATCGACCTGCGCGGCGGCGAACACACGCTGGATGCCGCGCTGTGCCGCGCGCTCGGCGACCGCCATACCGGCGTGGGCTGCGACCAGATCCTCACGATCGAGCCACCGCGCAGCGCCAACGCCGTGGCCAGCTACCGCATCTGGAATTCCGACGGCTCGCTTGCCCGCCAGTGCGGCAACGGCGCGCGCTGCGTGGCCGCCTGGCTGCTGCGCGACGGCACCGCGCGCGGCGATCGCTTCGACGTCGACAGTCCGGTGGACACCCACCACGTCGAGCGGCTCGCCGACGGGCGCTTCCGCATCGCCATGGGCGTGCCGCGGTTCGCGCCTGCCGACGTGCCCCTGCACGGCTTCGACGGCACGCGCGACGAGTACGTGATCGAGTACAACGATGCGGTGTACGCGTTCGGCGCGGTCTCGATGGGCAATCCGCATGCGGTGATCCAGGTCGACGATGTCGACGCCGCCCCCGTGGAAGCGGTCGGGCCGCTGCTGCAGTCGCTGCCGGCGTTCCCGGACAGCGCCAACATCGGCTTCGCCCAGGTCGAATCGCGCGAGCGCGTGCGCCTGCGCGTGTACGAGCGCGGCGCCGGGGAAACGCTTGCCTGCGGCAGCGGCGCCTGCGCGGCGGGCGTGGTCCTGATGAAGCGCCGCCTGGTGGGGCGCGAGGTGACCATCGCGCTGCCCGGCGGCGAGTTGCAGATCGCGTGGCCGCGCGACGATGGCCCGGTCACCATGGCCGGCCCGGCCGCATTCGTATTCGAAGGATCATTCTTGATGGGAGCGGGATTGGCATGAGCGACGTGCAGGAAAAGCTGGGCGCGCATGAAGTCGCGGCGTGGCTGCGGCGGCATCCGCAGTTCCTCAAGCAGTTCCCGGACCTGGCGCTGAGCCTGGTGGTGCCGCGCGACGAGGGCCCGGCCGCGTCGCTGGCGAGCTACCAGCTCGAGGTGCTGCGCGACAAGAACCGCGAACTCGCGCGCCGCCTGCAGGACCTGTTCGGCAACGCGCAGGAGAACGAGCGCCTGGCCGTGCGCACGCACCAGCTCACGCTCGCGCTGATGAAGCAGGGCAACGCGGCCGATACGCTGCGGGCGATGGCGGCGTCGCTGGCCGAGGATTTCAACGGCGACCTCGTGCGCATCGTGACCTTCGCGCCGGTCGCGGGCCTGGGCGACGCCGGGTGGTTGCAGCACATCGCGCCCGGCGACGCGCGCCTGCAGCCCTTCCGCGACCTGATGGCCAGCGGCGAGCCGTTGTGCGGCCGCCTGCAGCCGGAGAAGCACGCGTTGCTGTACGGCGCGCGCGCGGATGAAGTGGAGTCGAGCGCGCTGCTGCCCGTCGCGGGCATCGGGCTGGTCGCGGTCGGCAGCCGCGATCCCAACCGTTTCTTCCCGGGCATGGGCACGTTGTTCCTGCGCATGATGTGCGAGGCGCTGGGTACCGCGCTGCAGCGGTATGCACCGGCGGCGTAGCAGCGGCGCCAGTGATGCGCTGCCGGTGACGCCATGAGCTCGGCAGCGGAAGAGTTCCTGTCCCATCTCGCGGTGGAACGGCGGATGTCGCCGCACACGCTCGACGCCTACCGGCGTGACCTGGCGGCCTTGGACGCGTGGGCACAGGCGCAGGGCGTGCAGGCCGGCGAACTGCACGCGGACCAGCTGCGCCAGTTCGTCGCCGGCGAACACCGCCGCGGCCTGTCGCCGAAGTCGCTGCAACGGCGCCTGTCGGCCTGTCGCAGCTTCTACGCGTGGCTGCTCAAGCATGGGCGCATCGACGCCAATCCCGCCGCGGCGGTGCGCGCGCCCAAGGCGCCGCGCAAGCTGCCGCAGGTGCTCGACCCGGACGAGGCCAAGGCCCTGGTGGAAGTATCCACCGACGCGCCCCTGGGCCTGCGCGATCGCGCGCTGCTGGAACTGTTCTATTCCTCCGGCCTGCGCCTGAGCGAACTGTGCGCGCTGCGCTGGCGCGACCTCGACTTCGCCGAGGCCCTGGTCACCGTGCTCGGCAAGGGCAGCAAGCAGCGCAGCGTGCCGCTCGGTTCGCACGCGCGCGGCGCCTTGCAGGCGTGGCGTGCGTCGACCCAGGCGGCTTCGGACGCGCCGGTGTTTCCTGGTCGCAACGGTCCGATCACGCCGCGTGCGATCCAATTGCGCGTGCGCCAGCTCGCCCAGCAACAGGGACTGTTCAAGCGGGTGCACCCGCACCTGCTGCGGCACTCCTTCGCCAGCCACATCCTCGAGTCGTCCGGGGATCTGCGCGGCGTCCAGGAGCTGCTTGGCCATGCCGACATCGCCACCACCCAGATCTACACGCACCTGGACTACCAGCATCTGGCCAAGGTGTACGACGCCGCGCATCCGCGGGCGAAGCGCAGGAAGTAGCGCCGATCTGGCGCTCGTGCAATTCCGCTTGGCTGGGAGCGTCGCTAGCCCGTGGCACGGCGGGCGTTGATGCCGGCGCCTGGCGCAACGCTTACTTCGACTTCGCGCCGCCACGGCTACGCTCAGGATGCGCGGTGGAACGGGGACGGAATGCACCAGCGTGACTTCCGGACCGCTTGAACCCCGCGCCGCGGCCCCCAATTCGTGGGAACCCCACGGAGAACCCCATGGATCCCAGCCGCAATCCCGATGTCTTCCACGCCACGACCATCGTGTCGGTGCGCCGCAACGGCCACGTCGCCGTCGCCGGCGATGGCCAGGTCACGCTCGGCCACACGGTGATGAAGTCGAACGCGCGCAAGGTGCGCCGCCTCGGCCGCGACGGCCAGGTGCTCGCCGGGTTCGCCGGCGCCGCCGCGGATGCCTTCACCCTGTTCGAACTGTTCGAGGCCAAGCTCGAGAAGTATGGCCAGCTGACCCGCGCCGCCGTGGAGCTGGCGAAGGAATGGCGCACCGAGCGCCGCCTGGGCAAGCTCGAGGCGCTGCTGATCGTGGCCGACAAGGAAACCTCGCTGATCGTGGGCGGCACCGGCGACGTGATCGAACCGGAGGACGGCATCGTCGCGATCGGCTCCGGTGGTTCCTATGCGCTGGCCGCCGCGCGCGCGCTGGCCGCGCACACCGACCTCGATGCAAAGGCGATCGCCAGCGAGGCGCTGAACATCGCCGGCGACATCTGCATCTACACCAACCGCAACGTCGTGGTGGAAGAACTGTGATGAACAAGCTCGTGAACACTTCCGACACGATGACCCCGCGCGAGATCGTGCAGGAGCTGGACAAGCACATCGTCGGCCAGCAGGCCGCCAAGCGCGCCGTCGCCATCGCCCTGCGCAACCGCTGGCGGCGCATGCAGCTGGCGCCGGAACTGCGCGACGAGGTGATGCCCAAGAACATCCTGATGATCGGCCCCACCGGCGTGGGCAAGACCGAGATCGCGCGCCGCCTGGCGACGCTCGCCAATGCGCCGTTCGTGAAGGTCGAGGCCACGCGCTTCACCGAGGTCGGTTACGTCGGCAAGGACGTCGAGCAGATCGTGCGCGACCTCGCCGACACCGCTGTGAAGATGTACCGCGAGCAGGCCAAGCACCGCGTGCGCACCCAGGCCGAGGAAAGCGCCGAGGAACGCATCCTCGAGGCGCTGCTGCCGCGGCGCGCGGTCACCCTGTTCGGCTTCCAGGGCGACCCGGATGGCGTGCAGAACGACAAGCCGCCAACCGAATCGGAAGCCGACGACAAGACCCGGGCCAAGCTGCGCAAGCAGCTGCGCGCGGGGGAACTGGACGACCGTGAGATCGAGCTCGACTTCGCGATGAACGTCGGCGTCGACATCATGGCGCCGCCGGGCATGGAAGAGATGGGCCAGCAACTGCGGCAGATGTTCTCGCAGGTCGCCGGCGGCAAGACGCACAAGCGGAAACTGGCGATCAAGGCCGCGCGCGGGCAGCTGATCGAGGAGGAAGCCGCACGCCTGGTCAACGAGGACGACGTGCGTGCCGCGGCGATCGAGGCCTGCGAGCAGCACGGCATCGTCTTCATCGACGAGATCGACAAGGTCGCCAAGCGCAGCGACGCCGGCACCATCGGCGGCGACGTCAGCCGCGAGGGCGTGCAGCGCGACCTGCTGCCGTTGGTCGAGGGGTCCACCGTCAGCACCAAGTACGGCTCGGTGAAGACCGACCACATCCTGTTCATCGCCTCCGGCGCGTTCCACCTGGCCAAGCCTTCCGACCTGATCCCGGAACTGCAGGGCCGCTTCCCGATCCGCGTCGAACTGGGGGCGCTGAGCAAGGACGACTTCGTGCGCATCCTCACCGAGCCCAAGGCGGCATTGACCACGCAGTACACCGAACTGCTCCGGACCGAGGGCGTGTCGCTCGACTTCGCGCCCGACGCCATCGAGCGGCTGGCCGAGATCGCCGCGCAGGTGAACGAACGCCAGGAGAACATCGGCGCGCGCCGCCTGCACACGGTGCTCGAACGCCTGCTCGATACGCTCAGCTTCGAAGCGCCCGACCGCAACGGCGCCGCGGTCGCGATCGACCGCGCCTACGTCGACGCGCACCTCAACGAGCTGGTCAAGGATCCGGACCTGAGCCGCTACATCCTGTAACGCACGCGCTGGAAGCATCCGAGAGCCGACCCGCACGGGGTCGGCTTCGTCGCGCCGGGGCGCTACTTCTTCTTTTCGGGCTTCGCCTGCTTCTCGGGCGGTGCCTGCTTGCGCGGGTCGTCGGCCGGATTCACGTAGTTGATCTCGAACGGCCCGTTGCTCTGGATCTGCAGCGTCGCGCCGCCACGCGTGCTCGCTTCGTGCAGCATCTTCATCGGCAGGACCACGAAGTCGCCGGGGACGAAATCGGCCGAATGCGCACCGGCGCCATCGCCCATGGCCAGGGTGAGGTCGCCTTCGAGCAACGTCACCTGCTCCTCGGTGGGATGCCAGTGGCGCGGCACGCGGTAGCCGGCCGGCGCCTTGATCCGGATGACGAACGGACCGGCCTTGCCCGGATCGCCCGCCAACACCGCGGCCTGCGCCCCGCGCGGCAGCATGGGCGGTGCATCGCCCCACTGGATCGAGGACGCGCGCACCATCACATGGCCGGAGGCGGGCATGTCGGCGGCAGGGGTGGTCGGTTCCGCGGCCAGCAGGCAGCCGGGCAGCAGGCACAGGCCTAACAGGAGGGACGGTTTCATCGGGCATCTCCGCTGTGGCGGTCCGCCGCGGGGAGCCGGACGGACCGGGATGAATGCCTGCGGCCGCGGCGCGGCCGGGCATGCGAATTGTTCCCCGTTGCCGTTAAGGCAGTGCGACAGGCGCGGCGGGCTCAGGCCAGGCGCTGGATACCGGACCAGTGCTCGCCGGGCCGCAGGTGCACCGGCTGCAGCACCTGCCCGGCCTCGACGCAGACGAAGCGGCGGTATTCGCCCGGGGCGAGGTCGCCGATGCGACCGCCCAGCACCTCGCCCGGATTCCACACGATGGTGTCCGCGAAGCCCTGCTGGACGATGCGGATGCCGTCGCCGCCGTCGCGCAACTCCAGCGCCGGCGGCGGCGCGACGTAGATGCGATCGATCTCGCCGGCGAAGCGCAGCGCGTCGTCGTGCTGCTGCCGGATCGTGCCGGCTTGCGCGGTGTCCTCGTAGCGGCAGCCGCCGAGTCCGTGCAGCGTGGCGGCCGCCACGTCGTCGACCGCCAGGTAGGTATGCAGGGCCGCGGTGAACGCGAATGCCTCGTTGCCGGTGTTGTGGACGGCGAGCGTCACCGCGAGCGCCGGTCCTTCCAGCGCGACGTGCAGGCGCGCGCCGAAGGCGTGCGGCCAGGCCTGCGTCGCGGCGCCGGACGCCAGTTCGAATGTCGCCCGCGCATCGGCGCCGGCGAAACGCCAGGGCAGGGTGCGCGCGAAACCGTGCTTCACCAGTGGCCCGCGCCCGGCGAACTGCGGGAAGACCACCGGGATGCCGCCGCGGATCGCCGCGCCCGGCGCGAACAGCGCGCGTTCGCCGAGGAACAGGCGTTCGCGGCCGTCGGCGGGGATCCACGACAGCACCTGCGCGCCGTGCAGCGCGACCAGCGCACTGCCGCCGTCCGCGCCGTGCAGGCGCACGCAGGGCGTGCCATGGAAGTCGACCGGTTGCGCGCGCAGGGCCATCCGACGCGGCTCAGTCTTCGCCGATGTCTTCGTTCCACACGTCGGGATGGGCGGCGATCCAGTCGCCGAGCATGCCGATGCATTCGGCGTCGGCCAGGTCGATCACGTTGACCCCGTGCTCGCGCAGCCAGTCGATGCCGCCACGGAAGTTCACCGACTCGCCGACCACCACCGTGCCGATGTTGAACTGCCGCACCAGCCCGCTGCAGTACCAGCACGGGGCCAGCGTGGTGACCATGATGGTGTCGCGGTAGCGGCGCTGGCGGCCGGCCTTGCGGAAGGCATCGGTCTCGCCGTGCACCGACGGATCGCCTTCCTGGATGCGGCGGTTGTGGCCGCAGCCGAGCAGGGCGCCATCGTTGCGGTAGAGCGCGGCGCCGATCGGGATGCCGCCCTCGGCGAGCCCCTGGCGGGCTTCGGCGACGGCAGTGGCGAGGAGGGCGCGGTAGTCGGGGGTGTCGATCATGGCGGCTCGGGCGTGGGGCGCGGTCATCATGCCGGATTCGCCCGACCGCCAGCGCATCGCCGCGTCGAGCGTGCGGCCGATCGCGGACGCGCTCGCGGCATGCCGCACCTGGACTGGACAAGGCGGCCGCGGTCCCGGTTAATGGCGGCGCACGGTGAGGAGCGCGCGCATGCGCCCCGAATTCCGTCACCACAGGGGATCCACCATGAAGCAACAGGCACTCGTTGCGGCGCTGGGCGCCACGCTGGCGGTTTCGGCCTTGGGCAGCGCGCTGGCCGCGCAGCCTGACGCCAATCGCGTCTGGGTGAAGTTCAAGCCTGGCGCCGGGCCGCAGGTCGAGCGCACGCTGCGTGCCGCCGGTGGCAAGGTGCACTACCGCTTCGACAAGCTGCGTGCGTTCTCGGTGACGCTGCCGCCGCAGGCACTGAGCGGACTGCGCCACAATCCCAAGGTCGAGTCCGTCGAGCCCGATGCGCCGCGCTATCCGTTCGGCCAGATCACGCCCTATGGCATCGGCAAGGTGCAGGCGCCCCAGGCGGCGGCGGCCGGCGCCGACGGCACCGGCATCAAGGTGTGCGTCATCGATTCGGGCATCCACGCCGGGCACGAGGACTTTGCCGGCATCGCGATGGCGGGCTACCCCGCGGGCTGGGACAACGACCAGTGCGGCCACGGCACGCACGTCGCCGGCACCATCGCCGCCGCCAGCAACAACCGTGGCGTGGTCGGCGTGAGTCCGGCCAAGGTCTCGCTGTACATCGTGAAGGTGTTCGGGGATTCCTGCGCCTGGAGTTACAGCTCGGACCTGGTCGACGCCGCGATGCATTGCCGCGACGCCGGCGCCCGGATCATCAACATGAGCCTGGGCGGCACTGAGGCCGTCCTCCCCGAAGCGATGTACTTCGATGCGCTCAACGACCAGGGCATCCTCAGCATCGCCGCCGCCGGCAACGCCGGTACCACGGCCATGAGCTATCCGGCTTCCTATGCCAGCGTGATGTCGGTGGCGGCCACCGACGCCAACAACGCGCACGCCAGCTTCTCGCAGTCCAACGCCGCGGTGGACATCGCCGCGCCCGGCGTCGGCGTGTTCAGCACCTACCCGCGCAAGGACGCATCGCTGGACGTGGGCGCCGCCGGCTACGTGGTCGGGCCGATCGAGGGCACCGCGCAGGCGGAGGTGGCAGGGGCGCTGGTGGACGGCGGCCTGTGCACGAGTGCGGGCAACTGGGCGGGCAAGGTCGTGCTGTGCGAGCGCGGCAGCATCACCTTTGCGGCCAAGACCGCCAATGCGACCGCCGGCGGCGCCGTCGCCGTGGTCGTCTACAACAACCTGCCCGGCGGTTTCGCCGGCACGCTCGGGGGCCGGTCGACGATCCCCGCGGTCTCCGCGACCCAGGAAGACGGCAAGGCCCTGGTCAACGCGCGCCTCGGCCGCCTCGGCCAGATGGCGAGCGTGAGCACGATCCCGCACAGCAACGCCAACGGCTACGCCTACATGGATGGCACGTCGATGGCGACGCCCCACGTGAGCGGCGTGGCCGCGCTGGTCTGGAGCGCGAATCCGGCGGCGAGCAACACCGCGGTCCGCAATGCCCTGGAAACCCGCGCGCTCGACCTGGGCGCGCCCGGACGCGACAACGCGTTCGGCTACGGCTTGGTGCAGGCGCTCGCCGCCGCCGATGCGATTACCGCCGGCGCCACCGCTCCGACCAGCCTGAGCCTGAGCAACAGGGGCACCTACGGGGCCTGGCTGCAGGTCGGCCTGCGCTGGCAGGGAGGTGCGAGCAGGGTCGACATCTATCGGGGCGGCACCCGGATCAAGTCCGCGGTCGCCAATGCCTTGGGCGCGACCGACTCGCTCCGGTTGCGCGCCAGCGCCATGGTGGCGTATCGGGTCTGCAATGCCGGCACCGGTTCCTGTTCCAACATCGCCGAGATCCCGTATTGACCGCGGAAGCTGATCCGGCTGCGGTGGCCCGCGTCTTTCGGCCTTTCCGCGGAGGCGATGCGATAATCCCCGCATGAGCGAACACGACACCCGCAGCGGCACCACCCACTTCGGCTTCCGCGACGTGCCCGTCGCCGACAAGCAGAAGCTGGTCGGCGAAGTCTTCTCCTCGGTCGCCGGCAAGTACGACCTGATGAACGACCTGATGTCGCTGGGCGTGCACCGGGTGTGGAAGCGCTATTTCGTCGGCACCTGCCAGGTGAAGCGCGGCGACCGCGTGCTCGACCTCGCCGGCGGCACCGGCGACATCGCGCTGCTGCTGCGCGACCGCGTCGGCGCGAACGGCAGCATCGTGCTCGGCGACATCAACGGCGAGATGCTCAAGGTCGGCCGCGACCGCATGACCGACCGTGGCGTGGTGGCGGGCATCGAATTCGTCGAGTGCAACGCGGAGAAGCTGCCGTTCCCGGACGCCAGTTTCGACTTGGTCACGATCGCCTTCGGCCTGCGCAACGTCACCGACAAGGACGCCGCGCTGCGCGAGATGCACCGCGTGCTGAAGGTCGGCGGCCAGGCGCGCGTGCTGGAGTTCTCGGAAGTGAAGGCGGACTGGTTCAAGCCGATCTACGACTTCCACTCGTTCAACATCCTGCCCAGGCTCGGCAAGCTGTTCGCCAACGACGCGCACAGCTACCAGTACCTCGCCGAGTCCATCCGCAAGCACCCGCCGCAGGACGAACTCAAGGCGATGATGGAAGCGGCGGGCTTCGCGCGCTGCAACTACCGCAACCTCAGCGCCGGCATCGTCGCTATCCACACCGGCTACAAAGCCTGAACACCTGAATCACCCGAACGGGTGCATCCGCCCACGCGTCACTCAGCTTTGTGACGCGCACCGATATCCTCGGCCAGGAAGTCAGCAACCTGGCGGTCTGAACAATGACGGGGCTTGGCGTTTATCGCGCGCTTTCGCGGGTGTTCCCGCATTCCTTCCGCGCCAAGCTCATGGCCGTGGTGGTGACCTGCACGCTGCTGCCGCTTACGGTGTTCCTGGTCTGGCTGCTGCTGCACGAGGGGCCCAGCCCGCTGCAGCTGGTGACCGGTGTCAGCCTGACCGTGGCCGTCACCCTGCTCGGGGTGCTCGCCGCGCTGTTCCTGCTCTACCACCTGCTCACGCCGCTGCGGATGATGGCGGACGTGGTGCAGGCCTACCAGCAGGAGCACCGCCTGCCGGAACTGCCCGAGGACGGCCGCGACGAAGTCGGCCTGCTGATGCGCGGCATCAACTGTGGCCTGCGCGACATCGACCAGGGCATGCGCGAACTCGAACGCAATGCCCTGGAAGACCCGCTGACCCACGCGCTGAGCCGGCGCGGCAGCGACCGGCATCTGCACGACTGCGTAGAACTCGCCGAGCGGGGCTCGCCGCTGGTGCTGTACGTGCTCGATGTGGACAACCTCAAGCCGGTCAACGACGAATACGGCCATGCCGCCGGCGATCGCATGCTGGTCGACCTGGTCGAGAGCTCGCGCCGCTGGCTGCGCGGCAAGGACTGGATCGGACGCTGGGGCGGCGATGAATTCCTGATCTGCATGCACGACAACCAGCGTGCGAGCAACGAGCGGGTGCGCCAGTGGCTGCGCGAACTGGAGACGCCGCGGCCCGATGGCATCCCGATCCGGGTCAGCGTCGGTTGCGCGCAGTACCGCCCGGGCCTGGACGCGATGCAGCTGTACCGCGAGGCCGACACCGCGATGTATGCGGCGAAGGCGCAGGGCGGCGCCATGCTGGTGTGCGACGACGGCGAGCACGCCCCGCCCGAACCGCTGCGCGCGGCCGGGGCATGAGCGCGCGCGCTCAGCCGCGCGGCTGCCAGGCGTAGCTGAGTTTCAGGAACAGGCTGCGATCGCTGCTGAACAGCTGCTGGAATTCGTCGTCCGCATAGCCGCCCTGCGAATAGCCGGCGTACAGCGCGCTGCGCGGATTGAGCTTGTACGAGTACAGCAGCTGCGCGGCGAGGTCGCGGAAACGGTCGTCGACGTCGCTCGTGTACAGCGCCTGGTCGCGTTCGATGTGGCTGCCCTGCAGCGACAGGCGCAGGCGCTGGCGCGGATCGAATTGCCAGCTCAGGCGTCCGTCCAGCACCTGCGCGTCGAAGGCGGTGCCGCCGTCGCGCCGCAGGCGCTGCCGGGTGTAGTTGAGGTTGATGTTGACGCCGGTGCCGACGTCCCATTGCAGCGACGGCTGCCACTCCACCACGCGCCCGGTGCGCGCGGCGAGCAGGTCCAGCTGCTGGCCCGCGCGCACGGACATCATGAGCTTGAGCCCGGAGACCGGCACGGCTTCCGCGTACAGCGTGCCCCAGTGCTCGTCGAACATGCGGTCGTTCCAGAAGCGCACGCGGGTCAGGCCGCCAAGTTCGTAGTAGCCCTGGCGCGAGGCGCGCGCGCTCAGGTAACCCTCGAGCTCGCGTTCCAGCAACTGGCCGTCGAAGCGGTGGGTGATGTCCCAGTCGCCGTTGAACTCGATGCGGCTGACCGTGGAGCCGTCGGGACGGAACCAGGTATGGCCGCCGCCGATCACCGACTTGCGGTAGCCGACCTGGGTGATGAAGCCGAGGTCCGAGCGGAAGCCCGGGTCGATGTCCCAGTGGCCGACGTTGCCGCGCCAGTTGCGGCTGCCGTAGCTGTAGTTGAGGTACAGCGCGTTGCCCGCGGGCGCGGTGTCGGGCAGGTCGAAGCCGTCGGGGTAGCGCGAATCGCTGCGCAGCCACTGCCCGCGCAGGGTGTGCGCGTCCTTCTGCCAGCGCGCATCCGCGCCCGCCAGCGCGTTGCGGTAGTCGCCGCCGCCGCGGTAGGTGGCGACGCCGCCGATGCTGGTATGGGCGTCCAGGTCGTAGCGGTAGCGGCCGACGAAATCGTCCGCTTCCTGGTCGAGGTCGCGGAACGACGAACCCAGCACGCCCGGCACCAGCAGCTGCGTGGTCGCGTCGCGCGCGGTGATCACGCCGTAGGCCTGCTGGCCGTTGCGACCGGTCACGCGCAGGCCGACGTCGGGGTCGGCGATCTGGCGGGTGTAGAGCACCTGCAGCGGCGTGGTGAAGTAGTCCGCGCCTTCCAGGAAGAACGGCCGCTTCTCCGGGAAGAACAGCGCGAAGCTGGTGTTGAGGTCGAGCTGCGCCTGGTCGGTCTCGACCTGGGAGAAGTCCGGGTTGAGCGTGCCGTTGAGGGTGAGGTTGGGGCTCGGCGCCCAGGCCACGTCGAGGCCGGGTTCGATGTCGGTGCCGTCGCCGGTCCACGCCGCCTGCGGCGCGTCGCGGTGCTCGGCGTGGATCACGGTGAGCGTCGGCACGATCTCGAGGTTGCGGCCCTGCCGGACCCCGGCGAAGCCCTCGACCTTGTCGAAGGTGCAGGTCAGGCAGCGCGAACCGCGCGGCACGCGGTTGTTGAAGTACTGGTAGCGGAATTCGCGCGGGCGGATGCGCAGGAACGCCGCGCCCCAGCGACGCGGGCCGTCGGTGTCGCGGAAGCGCAACGTCGCGAACGGGATCCGCATCTCCACGTCGTAGCCCTGGTCGGTGATCTGCGCGGCGCTGGTCCACAACCCGTCCCAGGAGTCGTCCTCGTCGCCGGTGGCTTCTTCCTTGATCAGGTCGGCCTGCACGCCGAGCGGATTGACGAAGAACTCGTAGGCGCGGCGCTGGTCGTCGAAGGTGTCGAGCATGACCCCGGCGAAGTCGTCGCTGTAGAGCGCATCGCGGTCGCGCAGGAAGGCGCGGATCTTCGCCGGGTCCGGGTCCTGCGCGTGGAAGGAGATCAGCACGGCGTCGTCGGTGTAGGCGATGCGCGCGGTGGTCTTCACCGCGGCGGGCAGGTTGTCGCCGGGCGAGACCTCGTAGCCGAGATCCACGCTGGCGGCCTGCGCCCACAGCGGGTCGTCGAGGTGGCCGTCGACGACGATGTCGCCTTCGACGCGCGGGATGGTGAGGGGTTCGGACGCAAGGGCGGGGAGGGCGGCCAGCGCGAGCAGGCCACCGATCAGTCGGGTCGGGTGCATGCGTGCATTGTCGCGGAACGCGGCCTTTGCCGACCCTGTCGAAAGTCGGGGGCGCGGGCGGAGCCGGCCTCACGGGGCTGGCGCTACACTCCGCGCTTTCCAAGTACGCAGGCCCGTTCCATGCGCCATTCGCTCCTGATGCTGTCCCTCGCGGCCGTGCTGGCCGCCACCACCGGCTGCAAGCGCGAAGCCCCCGCGGGCGGCGATGCCGCGCCGACCGCCGCCGCCCCCGCTCCCGCCGCCACGGCCGTGCACATGATCGACGAGCATTCCTACGCCGAACCGGACAAGGTCCGGACCAAGGACCTGGCCCTCGAACTGAAGGTCGACTTCGACCGGAAGGTGATCGACGGCAGCGCCACGCTCGCGCTGGAATGGCTCGATCCCAAGGCCACCCAGCTGAACCTCGACACCCGCGACCTGACCGTCAGCAAGATCGTCGGCGAGCGCAGCGACGGCAAGTGGGAGGACCTGAAGTACACGCTGGCCCCGGCCGACAAGGTCCTTGGCAGCAAGCTCACCATCGAGACGCCCAAGCGCAACCCGCGCGTGCGCATCACCTACACGACCTCGCCCAATGCCTCGGGCCTGCAGTGGCTGACCGCGGCGATGACCGAGGGCAAGAAGACGCCCTTCATGTTCAGCCAGTCGCAGCAGATCCACGCGCGCTCCTGGGTGCCGCTGCAGGACACGCCGTCGGTGCGCTTCACCTACACCGCGCACGTGGTCGCGCCGCAGGACACGATGGTGGTGATGAGCGCCGCGATGGTGCCGGGCGCCGGCGATGGCGCCGGCAGCCGCGCCGACCAGCGCGACGGCGACTACAGCTTCAAGATGACCAACGCGATCCCGTCCTACCTGCTCGCGATCGGCGTCGGCGACCTGGTGTTCAAGCCGATCAGCAACCGCAGTGGCGTGTGGGCCGAGCCGGCCGCGGTCGATCGCGCCGCCCGCGAGTTCTCCGACACCGAGAAGATGATCCAGACCGCGGAAAAGCTGTACGGCCCGTACCGCTGGGAACGCTACGACATGCTGCTGCTGCCGCCGTCGTTCCCGTACGGCGGCATGGAAAACCCGCGCATGACCTTCCTGACGCCGACCGCGATCGTCGGCGACAAGTCGCTGGTCTCGCTGATCGCGCATGAGCTGGCGCACAGCTGGTCGGGCAACCTGGTCACCTTCTCCACGGCCAAGGATGCCTGGCTCAACGAAGGCGTGACCACGTACGTCGAAGGCCGCATCGACGAGGAGCTGTACGGCAAGGACCGCGCCGACATGGAGCGCGTGATCGCGCGCAACGAACTCAAGGCCGAGTTCACCGAAGAGAACAAGCCGTTGCAGGTGCTGGCCGGCAAGCCGGGCGAGCTCAAGGATCCGGACGACAACCTGGGCTCCACGGTCTACGCCAAGGGCGCCTGGTTCATGCAGTTCCTCGAGCAGCGCTTCGGTCGTGCCGACTTCGACGCGTTCCTGCGCGGCTACTTCGACCACTTCGCGTTCCAGTCGATTTCCTCGCAGCAGTTCGCCGACTACGCCAAGGCCAACCTGCTGGACAAGTATCCGGGCAAGGTCACCCAGGCCGAGTTCGACGCGTGGCTGCATGAGCCGGGCATTCCGGCGACCGCGCCGCAGGTCACCTCGGCGCGCTTCGACGCCGTCGACGCCGCGCGCAAGGCCTGGCTGGACGCCGGCACGCTGCCGGCGAAGGACGCGACGGCGAAGTGGACCACGCAGGAGTGGGTGCACTTCATCGAGGGCATGCCGGAGACGTTGAAGCCCGAGCAGCTGGCCGCGCTCGACGCCGCGTTCCATTTCACCGGCACGCCCAACGGCGAGATCGCGCAGCGCTGGTACCCGCTGGCGGTGCGTAGCGGCTACACCCAGGCCAACGCGGAGATCGCGAAGTTCCTGGAGCGCGTCGGCCGCCGCAAGCTGATCATGCCGACCTACAAGGAACTGGTGAAAACGCCGGAAGGGCTGAAGCTGGCCGAGGAGATCCTCGCCCGCGCCAAGCCGGGCTACCACCCGATCACCACCGGCTCGGTCGAAGCCGCGATCGCGGAAGCCAAGGCCGCCAAGCCGGCCGGGGCGGCCAAGCAGTAAGCGATGCGGATGCGTCGTTCCCTGCGTACGGCCGCCCTCGTGGCGGCCGTACTGCTTGCGCTGCTGGTTGCCGCCGCGGCGCTCGCGGTCGCGCTGGACCCATATCGATTGGTACGCCTGGAATTCGCGCGGCAACGGCTGGGCGCGGGCCTGTCGCAGGGCAGCGTCGAGGTGGCCGGCCACCGCTGGGTCTACGCATACAGCGACGACGCCCCGCGCGGCGCGCCGGTCGTGGTGATGGTGCACGGCTTCACCGGCAGCAAGGAGAACTGGTACCCGCTTGCGCGTCGCCTGCGTGGGCAGTACCGGCTGCTGATCCCGGACCTGCCCGGCTGGGGCGGGAGCGAACGCCGGGCCGGACAGGACTACGGTTTCGCCGCGCAGGGCGCCCGCGTCGATGCCTTCGTGCGCACGCTCGCGCCGGATCGCCCGGTGGTCCTGCTCGGTCATTCGATGGGTGGTGGCATCGTCGCCCTCGTCGCGGCCCGGCACCCGCGTGATGTCGCGCGCGTGGGCCTGTTCGACGCCGCCGGCGTGCGCTTCGCGGACAACGAGTTCGGCCGCGAAGTGCTGGCCGGCCGCAACCCGTTCGCCGTCTCCGATCCGGCCTCGCTGCGGCGTTACCTCGACACCGTCTTCCACGACGCCGCCGCCAAGCCGGTCATTCCCTGGCCGGCCTCCAGCGGCCTGATCGCGCGCCGCCGCCGCGACGCCCCGTTCGAGCAGGCCGTGCTCGATCGCATCGGCCGCGGCCCCGAACGTTTCCTGCCGGGCGTGGAAGCCGCGCGCATCCGCCAGCCCACGCTGCTGCTGTGGTGCCGGCAGGATGCGGTGATCGATTCCAGCGCATCGGGCCTGTACGCTGCGCGCATTCCGCAGGCGCGGCAGGTGCTGCTCGACGGCTGCGGGCACATGTCCATCGTGGAGCGGCCCGATGCGGTCGCGGCCGCGGTCACCGCATTGATCGAAACGCCTTCCGGAACTCCGACGCGATGAAACCGATCCGATTCGCTCTCCTGCTCGCCGCCATCATGGTCCTGACCGCCTGCGAGTCCGCCGAGCAGCAGCAGGCCGCCGCGCAGGCCGCCACCGCCGCGCAGGCCGCGGCCAAGGAACAGAAGGCGCAGGAGCTGGGCAAGCAGTTCGACGCGCAGTACGCGCAGCACAACTGGCTGCTCGCGCGCGCGCACGGCGAGGAGCTGGTGGTCATGTACCCCGACAGCCCGGTGACCGCGCGCATCCGCCCGCAATACGAGGAAGCCAAGGCCAAGGCGGAGCAGGCGCGCGAGCAGCAACGCATGGCGGCGCTGTGGGAGTACCAGAGCGTGGCGGTGAAGGGCGGCAACCAGCTGTCCGCGGCGATCTATTCGAAGAAGCCGGTGGACACCGGCGTCGGCACGGCGCAACCGGTGCGGTTGATCTTCCGCGACCACCCATCGTGGGGACGCAGCAGTTACCTGGTGCTGGAGAACGGCGACTTCGACTGCTACGGCGGTTGCAAGGTCCAGGTCACCCTCGACGACAAGGCGCCCAGGGCGATGGCCGCCTCGCGTCCGAAGACCGACGAGGCGATCGCGATGTTCATCGAGGACGAGCGCGCGTTGTGGCGCATGGCCGGCAGCGCGAAGACCATGACCATCGAGTTCCCGGTGAAGATGGGCGGCAAGCGCACGGCGCTGTTCGAAGTCGGCGGCCTGGATCCGGGCAAGCTGCCCAAGTGGTGACCCGGCGCGACGCCGCCGCCGCGCGACGACACGCCGCACAACAAGTGTTTCACGCGGGGCAACCGCAGGCGGAGTAGTCTCGTCGCGACGGCGTTTTCGCGCAGTGGCTGCAGGCCCCGCGGCGCCCGGTCGGCGCCGCAGGATGCGCGCGCCGCGTCCACCAGCGGCGCCGCCGCGCCGGACTTAAGGCGGATGCCACGCGGAGGGAGTCATGTTGTCCCCACGCCTGCACAACCTGCTCGACGAGCACCACTCGCCTTACCAGACGGTCGTGCACGACCGCACCGTGACCGCGCACGAGACCGCCGCCGCGTCGCACATCCACCAGCAACAGTTCGCCAAGACGGTGATGCTCAAGGTGGACGGCAAGCTGGCGATGATGGTGATGCCCGCGGCCTATCGCGTCGATCTCACCCGGCTGTCCCGCGCGCTCGGCGGCGGCTTGGTCGAGCTGGCCAGCGAAACCGAATTCAAGGACGCCTTCGCCGATTGCGAACTCGGGGCGATGCCGCCGTTCGGCCACCTCTACGGGATGCCGGTATACGTCGATTCGCGCCTCGCGCAGCAGCCTGAGATCGCGTTCAACGCCGGCTCGCATACCGACGCCGTGCGCATGCCGTACGAGGAGTTCGAGAAGCTGGCCCAGCCCGAGCTGCTCTGGCTGGCGCATGTGATGTAAGCCTCACCCGGGAGGGCCATGGCGGCGCTCCCGGGTTGCCGCGTACCTTTCGCGGACGCCCTGCATGGCGGCCGGCACGGCAGCGCGCACGCGAATCGCCGGCCACGACTGAGGAGCAGGTGATGGATCGTTTGCCCAGCGGTTGGATGGCGCCCGCACTGGCGGGCCTGATTGGCCTGGTGGCTGCGCCGGTGTGCGCGGCGAAGACGCTGCTGTTCTCCGGTATGAGCTGGACCGTGCGCCCGAACGGCGTAGGCGGCCCGCGCAACAACAACTGGTGCGAGGCCAACGCATTCGTCGATGCCAACGGCGAGCTGCACCTGCGCCTCACCAAATCCAAGGGCAACAAGTGGTGCGCCGCCGAGATCGTCAGCGACACGCGCCTGGGTTACGGCACCTACCAGTTCCAGTTGAAGGGGCGCGTCGACCTGCTCGACCGCAACGTGGTGCTGGGATTGTTCAACTATCCCACCGCCGACGTCGGCGTCGACGCCACCAACGAGATCGACATCGAGTTCGCCCGCTGGGGCGACCCAAGCGCGGACATGCTCAACTACACCGCGTGGCCGGTGCAGCAGTCGCTGGGCCCCTCGGGCAACACGTTCCCGCTGGCGCTCAGCGGCGACCTCAGCACGCACCGCTTCATCTGGCAGCCCAGCTACATCCGCTACCAGTCCACGCACGGCCATTACGACGACAACCGCTATCCCATCGCCGACTGGACCTTCGCGCCGGCCGATTACGCCAAGCGCATCGCCCATGCGGCGATGCCGGTACACATGAACCTGTGGCTGTACGCGGTGCCGTCGAACAGGCAGCCGGTAGAGATCATCGTCAGCCGGTTCAAGTACACGCCGTAAGCACCATGCCGAAAAAACAGAAGCCGCTCCAAGGCGGCCTCTGGCTCGCGCGTGGTGGCTGGTTTCATTCGGTCGCTGGCTGCGCCGCGGCGGTGGTGCGCGCGGTCGCGGCCGGCAACCGCCGCCGGAATTCCCGCCGCAGCAGCCCCAGGCTCACGATCGCCTGCAACGCCACCGTCGCCATCGACAGCAGCCACAGCTGGCGCAGCTCGAAGCCGGGCTGGCGCGACAGCCACAGCGCCGGCACGCCGAAGGTGAGCAGGCGCGTGGCGGTGCTGAACAACGCCGGCAGCGTGTTGCCCAGCGCCTGGAACATGCCCGAACAGGTGAACACCAGGCCGGAGGCGAGGAAATTCCACGAGATGTAAGCGAGGAACTCGCTGGCCACGGCGAGCACGCCGGCGTCGTGGGTGAACCCGCGCACCAGCAGTTCCGGCCGCCATTGGCACAGCAGGGTGAGCCCCAGCATGATCACGCCGCCGTACCACGCCGCGATGCGGAAGGTCTCGCGCACGCGCTGCGCGTGGCCCGCGCCGAAGTTCTGCGCGGCGACCGGCGATGCCGCGAAGGCGATCGCCATGACCGGCAGGAACGCGGCCTGCATGACCCGCGATCCGATCCCGAAGCCCGCTTGCGCATTGGCGCCGAAATCGCGGATCACCCAGTACACCACGCCGATGAACACGAACATCAGCAGGAATTCGCCGCCGGGGGGCAGGCCGATGCGCAGGATGCGCTTCCACACGTCCGGACGCGCGCGCTGCAGCGACCGGTCGAAACCGACGTAGTGCTCGAGCCGCGCGAAATACAGCGTCATCAGCACGACGCCGACGCCGATCGACAGCGAGCTGGCCAGGGCCGCGCCCGCCACGCCAAGCGCGATCCCGGTACCCCAGCCGGCGATCAGCACCGGCGCCAGCACCGCGTTCAGCACCACGGTCACCATCTGCACGAGCATCGTCGGCTTGGCGATGCCGGTGCCGCGCAGGGCCGAGCCCATCGAGATCAGTGCGAACTGCAGGGCCAGGCCGGGCAGGAACCAGTACAGGTACGTGGTGCCGGCCGCCGCGGTGGCGGCATCGGCGCCGAAGGTGCGCATGAAGCCCGCGGCGAACGCGTAGCCGGCGAGCAGAACCAGCACGCCGCAGCCAGCCGACAGCAGCAGGCTCTGGTTGAACACCAGGTTGGCGTCGGCCTGGTCCTTGCGGCCCACCGCCTGCGCGATCAACGCCATCGTGCCTACGCCGAGCACCTGGGTGATGCCCATGACGATGAACTGCAGGTTGCCCGCGGCGCTGACGCCGGCGATGGCCGCACCGCCCAGGCGCGCGACGAAGTACAGGTCGATCAGCACGTATGCCGTCTGGAACAGCATGCCGATCGCGATCGGCACCGCCATCCGCAACAGGTGCCGGGGAATGGAGCCTTGGGTCATGTCGTGCATGCAGTCACCTCGAGATCGCGCGACGCCTAGGATCGCATCGGCGCGGGCACAAAAACCGGAAAGGCCGCCCGGAGGCGGCCTCTCTTTTCAGGCTGCGAACGCCATCGGAGCGCGTAGCCGGACTGCTGCTTGAACCTGCCCGGCGAACTCTCCGCGCCGATGCCTACAGCGCGTAGCCGAACTGCTGCTTGAACTGCTCGGCGAATTCGTCGTAGTCGAAGCGCGCGCCGCGGCCTAGACGAGGCGCTGGTGATGTCCGCGCCGTCGCCACGGCCGGTGTCGTGTCCGCCGATGCCTACAGCGCGTAGCCGAACTGCTGCTTGAACTGCTCGGCGAATTCGTCGTAGTCGAAGCGCTGGTTCTGGGTGCCGGGATGCTCGACCTTCAGCGCGCCCATCAGGTTGCCGATGCGGCCGATGGTCATCCAGTCGTAGCCCTTCTCGATGCCGAAGATCAGGCCCGCGCGGAAGGCGTCGCCGCAGCCGGTCGGATCGGTGACGCGGCGCTCGTGCGCCGGCGGCACGTTGAGCTTTTCCTTGGCGGTGTGGATCTCCGCGCCCTTCGGGCCGCGGGTGCAGATGTAGGCCTTCACCCGCGACACGATGTCCTTCTCGCTCCAGCCGGTGCGCTCCTGCAGCAGGTTGGATTCGTAGTCGTTGACGGTGACGTAGTCGGCCAGCTCGATGAAGTCGCGCAGCTCGGCGCCGTTGAACAACGGCATGGCCTGGCCCGGGTCGAAGATGAAGGGGATGCCGGCGTCGGCGAATTCCTTCGCGTTCTGCAGCATGCCTTCGCGGCCGTCGGGGCTGACGATGCCGAAGCTGACGCCGGGCACGTCCTTCACGTGGTTCTCGTACGACCGCATCATCGCGCCCGGGTGGAAGGCGGTGATCTGGTTGTTGTCGTGGTCGGTGGTGATGAAGGCCTGCGGGGTGAACAGCTCGTCGATCACCTTGATGCGGTCCAGGCGCACGCCCATCTGCTCGAAGTGCTCGCGGTACGGGCCGAAGTCCTGGCCGACCGTCGCCATCGGGATCGGCTCGCCGCCCAGCAGCTTGAGGTTATAGGCGATGTTGCCGGCGCAGCCGCCGAATTCGCGGCGCATGCGCGGCACCAGGAAGGACACGTTGAGGATGTGCACCTTGTCCGGAAGGATGTGGTTCTTGAACTGGTCCGGGAACACCATGATGGTGTCGTAGGCCAGCGAGCCGCAGATCAAGGCTGCCATCGGCAAATCGTCCTGGTGGGGAGCCCCGGGGGTGGGGCCGAGCTGAAGAGTGAATCGGGGTCGGTCCGGGGCATGTCCGGGGCGGCGGTCGCCGCGCGGCGCGTAGGGTAGCCGCTGGCCCCTGCCCGGGCCAGCGCCAATGCGCTTTTTGGGCAAAATTTCCTTGTCTGGACAAGGGGCTGGGCGTAGTCTACCGGGCTCTTCGTGCCCCCATCCCCCAGTCGGCAGAACGCCGGCCAAAACGGTCAATTCCCCGATGTTCAAGAAGTTCCGCGGCATGTTCTCCAATGACCTGTCCATCGACCTGGGCACGGCCAACACCCTCATCTACGTGCGCGGCCAGGGCATCGTGCTGAACGAGCCGTCCGTGGTGGCGGTGCGCCAGGACCGCCTGATCGGCGGTAACCGCTCGGTGGCGGCGGTCGGTTCGGAGGCCAAGCAGATGCTCGGCCGCACCCCGGGCCACATCAACACGATCCGCCCGATGAAGGACGGCGTCATCGCCGACTTCACCTACACCGAGGAAATGCTCAAGTACTTCATCCGCAAGGTGCACAAGTCGCGCTTCCTGCGTCCCAGCCCGCGCGTGCTGGTGTGCGTGCCCTGCGGCTCGACCCAGGTCGAGCGCCGCGCGATCAAGGAATCGGCCGAGGAGGCCGGCGCGCGCGAGGTCTACCTGATCGAGGAGCCCATGGCCGCCGCGATCGGCGCCGGCATGCCGGTGACCGAGGCGCGCGGTTCGATGGTCGTGGACATCGGCGGCGGCACCACCGAAGTCGCGGTCATCGCCCTGAACGGCATCGTCTACTCGCAGTCGGTGCGCATCGGCGGCGACCGCTTCGACGAAGCCATCATCAGCTACGTCCGCCGTACCTACGGCACCCTGATCGGCGAAACCACCGCCGAGCGCATCAAGCTCGAGATCGGCTGCGCGGTGCCGCAGAAGGACCCACGCTCGATGGAGGTCTCCGGCCGCAACCTCGCCGAGGGCGTGCCGAAGATGGTGAAGATCAACTCCAACGAGGTCTACGAGGCGCTGCGCGAACCGCTGGCCGGCATCGTGGCCGCGATCAAGCTGGCCCTGGAGCAGACCCCGCCGGAACTGTGCGCCGACGTCGCCGAGCGCGGCATCGTCCTGACCGGCGGTGGCGCGCTGCTGCGCGACCTGGATCGCCTGATCAGCGACGAGACCGGCCTGCACGTGCAGGTGGCCGACGATCCGCTGACCTGCGTGGCCCGCGGCGGCGGCCGCGCGCTGGAGCTGGTCGACATGCACGGCAACGAGTTCTTCGCGCCGGAATGATCGGAACGAATTGACCGGAGCGCGGGAGGCGCTGTGCGGAAGCTCGACCACCGCCACACATCGTCTCCCGGCTTTGCGCACAATGCAGTGCTAGCCATGCGCATCCGCCGCATCGCTCCTTCCGACCCTTCTTCCAGTTGATCCGCTGACGTGCCTTCCTACGCCGGTCCTTCCGCAAGCCGCTCCGGCGAGATCGCCGCGACCCTGCGGCTGCTGGCGTATCTCACCCTGGCGGTCGTCCTGATCGTGCTCGACCACCGCGGCGGCTGGCTTGCGCGCACGCGCCAGCAGGCGCAGGCGCTGGTGCAGCCGGTCCGTGCCGTCGCCGGCCTGCCTGGGCGCGTGGTCCAGACCGTTTCCAACGACGCCGGCACGCTCGGCCAGCTCACCGCCGAGAACCGTCGCCTGCGCAACGAGCTGCTGGTCACGCGCGCGCGCATGGCGCGGCTGGCCACGGTGAACGCGGACAACGCACGCCTGCGCGGCCTGCTCGGCGCGTCCGAGCAGGGCAGCCTCGACGTGCAGCTGGCGCCGGTGCTCGACATCGACCTCGATCCGACCCGCCAGCGCCTGGTGCTGCGTGCCGGGAGCAGCGATGGCGTGCGGGTGGGCCAGACCGTGATCGACGCCGGCGGTGTGCTCGGACAGATCATCGAGGTAGCCCAGCTGCAGTCGACCGTGCTGCTGCTGACCGACCCCGACCACGCCATTCCGGTGGCGATCGCGCGCAACGGCGTGCGCCTGGTCGCGTACGGCACCGGCCGGGCCGACCAGCTCGCGCTGGCGAGCGTGCCGCTGTCCAGCGACGTCAAGGTCGGCGACGTGCTGGTGACCTCGGGCCTGGGCGGGCGCTTCGCCGCCGGCTTCCCGGTCGGCACGATCACCGCCCTGCGGCCCGACGACAGCCGCGCCTTCCTGGTGGGCGACGTGAAGCCCGCCGCCCAGCTCGACCGCGGCCGCGACGTGCTGCTGCTACGCACCCTGCCGGCGCGGCCGGTGATCGGCGGACTGCCGCCTGCGCCCGCACCCTCGACGCCTGCCGAGACCGCCAAGCCGGCCGATGCGAAGACGAGCGCCACGGCGCCGGCCAACTCGCCCCGCACCAGGACGACGGCCGCGCCGGCGCCCGCGAAGTCTTCGACCGCGCCGCCCGTCCAGGTTCCGGCATCGTCGCCGCCGGCCGCGGATGACCGGGAAGCGCAGCCGGCCGCCACGCCGGCCGACGCCAAGCCGGCCACCCCGCCGGAGGAGCAGCGCTGATGCGTTCGCGTTCGCCCTGGATCCTGCCGCTCAGCCTGCTCGCCGCGCTGCTGCTCGCCTTGCTGCCGGTGCCGCCGCTGCTGCAGGCGTTGCGCCCGTACTGGCTGGCGCTCGTGATGGCCTACTGGGTGATGGAAGATCCCGACCGGGTCGGCCTGGGTTTCGCCTTCCTGGTCGGACTGGTCGCCGACCTGGTCATCGGCAGCCTGTTCGGCGAACAGGCGCTGCGGCTGGTGGTGATCACCTTCATCCTGCAGCGCTTCCGCGCGCGGCTGCGCTTCTTCCCGATGTCGCAGCAGGCCCTGGCAATCGGCGCGCTGCTGCTCAATGACCGCATCGTCACCACCGCCGTGCACGTGGCGCTGGGCGAAGCGGTGCCGACCTCGCTGTCGTGGTTCTCGCCGCTGGTGGGGATGCTGTTGTGGGGGCCGGTGTTCGTGCTCCTCGACGGGCTGCGCATGGGCGGGCTGCGGAGGCGCTGATGTCGTCGTTCCGCCCGCGCCGCCGTGTGCTCAAGAACGCCGCGCTGGAAGCCGACCAGTTCCGGCGCCGCGCCTTCGTCGCCTTCATGGGCGTGCTGCTGGCGCTGGGCGGGCTGGCGCTGTGGTACTTCCGCCTGCAGGTGTGGCAGCACAGCGAATACGCCACGCGCTCGGAAGAGAACCGCATCAAGCTGCGCCCGGTGGTGCCCGCGCGCGGGCTGATCTACGACCGCAAGGGCCGCATCCTCGCCGACAACGTGCCGGCCTACCGTCTCGACGTCACTCCATACGAGGCCGGCGACAGCAAGCGGTGGCTGCCGGAGCTGGCGAAGATCGTCGCGCTCTCGCCCGAGGACATCGCCAGTTACGAGGCCAACCGCCACGTCGCCCGCGGCTACAAGCCGGTGACGCTGAAGCTGCGCCTGACCGAGGAGGAGGCCGCGCGCTTCGCGGTCGACCGCTGGCGCTTTCCCGGCATCGAACTGCAGTCCTACCTCAACCGCCGCTATCTTTACGGCGAACTGCTCTCGCACGTGATCGGTTACGTCGGCCGCGTCGACGCCAACGACCTCAAGACCATGAGCGAGAGCGACGCGGCGCTGAGCCACGTCGGCAAGACCGGGCTGGAGCGCTTCTACGAACAGGACCTGCGCGGCAAGATCGGCTACGAGAAGATCGTCACCAATGTCGATGGCCGGCCGATGCGCTCGGCCGGGCGCGTACCCGCGCAACCGGGCGCCGACCTGCGCCTGAGCATCGATCTCGACCTGCAGCAGGCGATGGTCACCGCGTTCGGCGACATGGACGGCTCCGCGGTGGCGATCGACCCGCGCACCGGCGAGATCCTGGCGATGGTCAGCCTGCCCGGCTACGACACCAACCTGTTCGTCAACGGCATCTCGCACAACGACTACCGCACGCTGATGGACGACCCGTCGCGGCCGCTGTTCAACCGCAACGTGCTCGGCGGCGGGCCGCCGGGTTCGACGGTGAAGCCGCTGATCGGCCTGGCCGGCCTCGACAGCGGCCTGCGCACGCCCGAATCCAAGGTGTTCTCCACCGGCACCTTCTACATTCCCGGACAGCGCCGCGGCTGGCGCGACGCGCACGGCGGCGCGGGCTGGACCGACCTGCGCAAGTCGATCTCGCAATCGGTGAACTTCTACTACTACAAGCTGGCCTACGAGATGGGGATCCAGCGCTTCGACGAGTACATGTACAAGTACGGCTTCGGCGCCAAGACCGGCATCGACCTCGCCGGCGAGAACGTCGGCGTGGTGCCGTCGCCGGAGTGGAAGCGCAAGCGCTCGAAGGAAAACTGGTATCCGGGCGAGACGGTCAACGCCGGCATCGGCCAGGGCTATTGGGTCGCGACCGTGCTGCAACTGGTGCGCGGCACCGGCGCGATCGCCAACGGCGGCGAATTGCACCGCCTGCACCTGGTCGACGATCGCCGCGACGGCTACGACCGGCCTTGGACGCCGCTGCCGCAACCGGCGCCGGTGCGCATCACCGACAACGCCAGCCACCTGCGTGCGGTCCAGGAAGGCATGATCGCGACGATCCACGGCGGCGGCACGGGCGCCTCGATGGCGCACGGCGCGCCGTACATGATGGCGGGCAAGACCGGCACCGCGCAGAAGATCAGCCGCAAGGGCAACGTCAGCTTCGACCCGCACTCGCTGCCGTACAACCTGCGCCACCAGGCCCTGTTCGTCGGTTACGCGCCCGCGGACAACCCGACCATCGCGGTCGCCATTTCCGTCGAGCACGGCGGCTTCGGCGCGTCCTCCGCCGGTCCGATCGCGCGCAAGCTGTTCGACGCCTGGCTGCTGGGCAAGATGCCCGAACCGGTAGAAGGCGTGACGCGTTCACCGCAGGGCGGGATCCTGATGGCCGGGCGCACGCCGCCGGCCGCGGTGCAACCGCCGAACGCTGCGCCCACGCCGACGCCGACGCCGACGCCGACGCCGACGCAGGCCGCCACGCCGCCGGCGCATGCGCCCGGCACGACCGCGGCGCCGCCGGGCGCGCCCGCGCGCGATGCCGAGGCGAAACCGCAAGGCACCGCGCCGGCGCCGGTACCTCCGCCCGCCGCGCCCGCGCCGCCGGCCACGGAGCCGACGCGATGAGACTGATCCTGCGCTGGCTGTTCGACCTGCTGCTGCGCTTCACGCGCACGCTGGACCTGCCGCTGCTCGGCGCCCTGCTCGCATTGATGGCGATCGGCCTGGCGGTGCTGTACAGCGCCGGCGACCAGTCCACGCGGCTCGTGCTCGCGCAGGGTTCGCGTTTCGCCATGGGCCTGGGCGTGATGTGGATGCTGTCGCGCCTGCCGCCGACGCAACTGCGCAACTGGACGCCGTGGGTGTACGCGCTGTCGCTCATCCCGCTGCTGATCGTGCTGGTGATCGGGCAGGGCAAGCACGGCAACCTGTGGATCAACCTTGGCGTGTTCTATTTCCAGCCGGCCGAGGTGCTCAAGCTGAGTCTGCCGATGATGGTCGCGTGGTACCTCAACCGCCGGCCGTTGCCGCCGCGCTTCGGCGTCGTGCTCGTCGCCGCGGTGATCATCGGCGTGCCGACCGGACTGATCCTGCTGCAGCCCGACTTCGGCACCGCGATGCTGGTCGGGATCAGCGGTGCGTTCGTGCTGTACCTGGCGGGACTGCCGTGGTGGTGGTTCGGCGCGGCGTTCAGCGCGATCGCCGCGATCGCGCCGGTGGCGTGGTTCTGGCTGCTGCGCCCGTACCAGAAGGACCGCATCCTCACCTTCCTCAATCCCGAATCCGATCCCCTCGGTACCGGCTGGAACATCATCCAGTCGAAGATCGCCATCGGTGGCGGCGGCGTCACCGGCACCGGCTGGGGCCAGGGATCGCAGTCGCACCTCAACTACATCCCCGAGCACACCACCGATTTCATCTTCGCGGTGTTCAGCGAGGAATTCGGCTGGCTCGGCGTGGTGCTGGTGCTGTCGCTGTACCTGTTCGTGATCGGCCGCTGCCTGTGGATCGCGGCCGGCGCGCGCGACGGCTATTCGCGCCTGGTCGCCGGCGCGCTGGGCCTGGCGTTCTGCGTGTACGTGATCGTCAACGGCGGCATGATCGCCGGCCTGCTGCCGGTGGTGGGCGTGCCGATGCCGCTGCTGAGCTACGGCGGCACCTCGGCGGTGTCGCTGCTCGCCGGCCTGGGCGTGGTGATGGCGGTGCAGGCGCATCGACCGGTGCATGCACGCTGAGCGGTGCGACGTGCGCTAGGCCAACCGGCGAAGCTGACCATCGCGTTCATGCTGCGGAAAACAAGGGTTTTTCGTCTCAGGGCCGCGTGCTACCCTCGGCCGCGATGACCCGATGCCCGTCCCTTTCCAGTGCGCGGCTCAAGACGGTTCGGCCGGCATTGGTCGGCCTGATGAGCCTCGCACTCGCAGCCTGCGCCACCCAGGCACCGCCTTCGCACTCCACCCACAAGCGCGCCGCCGCCAAGCCGGCTGCAGCTCCGGTCGCGCCGGGCATGACCCCGGCCGACGCGATCTCCACGCCGTTGCCGCCGCCGCAACCGCCCAGTGACGAAGTCCGCGCGGCCTTCGTCGCGGAGACCGCCACCAAGTACGGACTCGACGCCGCCTACATCGAATCGGTGCTCGCGCGCGCCCAGATCCGCGAGGCCACGATCACCGCGATGGCGCGACCGGCCGAAACCAAGCCGTGGCGCGACTACCGTCCGATCTTCGTCACCCAGCAACGCATCGACGGCGGCCGTGCCTTCCTCGCCGAGCACCGCGACCAGTTGGCGCGGGTGGAAGGCCAGTACGGCGTGCCGGCGGAAGTCATCGTCGCCATCCTTGGCGTCGAGACGGGCTGGGGCAGCAACACCGGCAAGACCTCGGTGCTGGACGCGCTGTACACGCTCGCCTTCAATTACCCGCGCACCAATCTGCCCGACAAGGTCGCGCGCGAGAACCAGCGCGAAGCCTTCTTCCGCGACGAACTCGCGCAGCTGATGAAGCTGGGCAAGGAAACCGGACTGGACATCACCACGCTCACCGGCAGCTACGCCGGCGCGATGGGCTGGGGGCAGTTCATGCCCTCGAGCTACCGCGCCTATGCCGTCGATGGCGATGGCGACGGCATGCGCGATCTGTTCAACGACCTCGACGACGTGTTCGCCTCGGTCGCCAACTACTTCGTGAAGAAGGGCGGGTGGGTGCGCGGGCAGCCGGTGATGGCGCGCGCCAGCTACGTGCCGGGCGCGGTCGCGCTGGTCGATTCGCAGGGCGATCCGATCCACACCCTGGCCACGCTCGAGCAGGCCGGCTACAAGCCGCTCGAGCCGGTGCCGGCCAACATCACCGCCGCGCCGATCGTGCTCGATGGCGACAGTCCGGAGTACTGGCTGACGTTCCGCAATTTCCGCGCGATCTGGAGCTACAACAACTCGATCCGCTACGCCACCGCCGTGTACCAGCTGTCGCAGCTGATCGCGCAGCCGGCGGAGAGCGTCGCGCCGGCAGTGGTGCCGGCGGACACGCAGAACGGGCAGCCGGGCGCATGAGGCACTTCCACTGGCTCAGGATGAGCGGTCTACTCGCAGCCTTGGCACTGGGCCTCGCGGCCTGCGCCGGCGCACCGAAGAAATCCGCGCCGCCGCCCGCCGCGGCGGCCAAACCCGAAAGCAAGGCGGAAACCGCGACCGCACCGCGGCGCAAGTCGCCGTATGCACCCGCGCAGGAAGATCCGGGCAAGCGCGGCGACTATGTCGCGGGCGGCCTGTATGCGCCCGGGGTGCGCGACAGCGTCCCCGACGACATTCCGGACGTCGACGCCATTCCCGAGCCGGAGGTGACCGACGAGCCGCGCTCGCCGGTCGGCAACCGCCGCAACTACGCCGTGCTGGGCAAGAAGTACGAGGTGATGGATGAAGCCGAAGGCTACGTCGAGACCGGCGTTGCATCCTTCTATGGCAAGAAATTCCACGGCCGGCGCACCTCGAACCTGGAGGTGTACGACATGTACGCCTTCAGCGCCGCGCACAAGACGCTGCCGCTGCCGAGCTTCGCGCGCGTGACCAACCTCGACAACGGCAAGTCGGTGATCGTGCGCGTGAACGATCGCGGGCCCTTCCACGAGGGTCGTCTGATCGACCTGAGCTACGCCGCGGCCACCAAGCTCGGGTACGTCAGGAACGGCACCGCGCGCGTGGAAGTGCGCGCGCTCACGCCGCGCGACCTGCAGGACGCGCACGCCGTCGCGAAGCGCGAACCGGCGCCGGCCAAGTCCCACGATTTCGTCCCCAGCGCGATCGACAAGCTGGTCGCGGCCATCCCCGTCGCCACGGTGGCAGCGGCGGAACGACCGGGTGCGCCCGCGAGCGCCGTCGAGCATCGTTTCGACATGCGCCAGGACGGCCGGACCATGACCGCGGCCGAATTCGACGCGTGGATGAAGGCACGCCAGGTCCGCATCGCAACAGGCAAGCCGGCGCTAGCGGGCACGGCGGCGGCAGCGGACGCCACGGCCGGCGCGCCTCCCGCGGCCACCCAGCCCCGCGGCGAGCGCGTGGTCCTGCAGGTGGCCTCGTTCTCCGCCCGTGCCAATGCCGACCGGGCACTGGCCCTGCTGCAGGGCGCCGGCATCGATTCGGCCGCGCTCGCCGACGGCGACGCCAACGGCCGCAGGATCTGGCGCCTGCGCGTGGGCCCGCTGGCCGCCGCCGCCGCCCCGGAACTCGCCGCGCGCATCGCTGGCCTGGGCTTCGGGACGCCGCAACGCGTGCGGGAGTAGGATCGGCCCGCGATCGCGTGCCGGGCCGGCGTGGAGCCGGCGCAAGCCCGCACCAGATTTCCGTGTTTTGTTTTTCGCTTCGCCTTGACGCCTCTTCCCCCGCAGTAACAGGCCGCCCATGCCGGCCGCCGGAGTAATTCCCGCAATGACCTCGCGCCCAATGACCTCGCGCCGGCTCCAATCGCGCTTCGCCCTCGCCGCCCTCCTGCTCACCTCGACGCTGGGCCTTGCCCTGGCGCAGGCGCCCGCGCCCAAGCCCGCGCTTCCGCCAGCCAGCGATGCGCTGCCGGTGCCGCCGGCGCCGAAGATCACGGGTACCTCGTGGGTGCTGATGGATTTCGCCAGCGGCAACGTGCTGGCCGGCGACAGCTACGACACCCGCCTGGAACCGGCGAGCATCACCAAGGTGATGACCAGTTACGTGATCGCCGCGGAAGTCGCCGGCGGCAAGGTCAAGCCCACCGACCAGGTGATGATGAGCGAGAACGCCTGGCGCACCGGCGGCGCCGGCACCGACGGCAGCTACAGCGGCTTCGAGGTCAACAAGACCGCGCCGCTGGAGCAGATGGAAAAGGGCATGGCGATCCAGTCCGGCAACGACGCGGCGATCGCGCTGGCCGAGCACGTCGCCGGCAGCGAGCAGACCTTCGCCTCGCTGATGAACGCCTACGCCGCGCGCATCGGCATGAAGAACTCGCACTTCGTCAACGCCACCGGCCTGTCGGCGCCCGAGCACTACTCGACCGCGCGCGATCTCGCCTTGCTCGGCCGCGCCTTCATCCGCGATTTCCCCGAGACCTACGCCTACAACAAGATCAAGGAATTCACCGTCGGTCCGATCACCCAGCCCAACCGCAATCGCCTGCTGTGGCTGGATCCGACCGTCGACGGCATCAAGACCGGCCACCACTCCGGCGCCGGCTATTGCCTGATGGCCTCGGCCAAGCGCGGCGACCAGCGCCTGATCAGCGTGGTGATGGGATCGACTTCGGACGACCAGCGCACCAGCGACAGCCAGGCGCTTCTCAACTGGGGCTTCCGCTTCTTCGAGACCCACAAGCTGTACGACGCCGGCAAGTCGATCGCCAAGCAGAAGGTGTGGAAGGGCGCGAGCGACCAAGTGCAGCTTGGTGTCGCCCAACCGCTGCTGGTCACGGTGCCGCGCGGCCGCTACGCGCAGCTGAAGCCATCGATGGACGTGCCCAAGACGCTGGTCGCACCGATCAAGCAGGGCCAGAAGATCGGCACGGTCAAGGTCGTGCTTGATGGCAAGGTGATCGCGCAGCGTCCGCTGGTGGCGATCAACGCGGTGGAAGAGGGCGGCTTCTTCAAGCGCCTGTGGGACGAATTCTGGATGTGGTGGGAGTCCGACTGAGCCTCGGCTCCGCGAACCGCCGGGCATCCGGGCCGCTGTCCGGAATCCGCGCACGTTCACGTTCTTTTCGGGCATCGAACCGGTGGCCGACCCAGCACGGGTCGGCCATTGCGTTTCTGGAATCACCACAAGGGAACGGACATGACCAACGGCACGAACCACACGCTTCTCCGCATCTGCCTGCTCGGCAGCCTGCTCGCGACGGCCGCCGCGCCGGCGCTGGCGCAACGCCAGAGCGCGCAGGACATGCGCAAGGAGCAGATGCAGCAGATCCCGGTCTGCGCGAAGAAGCTCGGCACCATCTCGGTGCTCGAACCCGAGGACGCCACCAACTGGTGGACCGGGCAGCAGCTGCCGGCGCCGTCGAAGCTGATCAAGGTGTTCGTCAACAAGTCGCGCTGCTTCACCCTGGTCGATCGCGGTGCCGGCATGGACGCGGCGATGCGCGAGCGCGAACTGGCCTCCAGCGGCGAGCTGCGCGGCCGCTCGAACGTCGGCAAGGGCCAGATCAAGGCGGCCGACTACGTGATGGTCCCCGACCTGATCGCGCAGAACAGCAATGCCGGCGGCAGCGGCGTGGGCGCGCTCGTCGGTGGTCTGCTCGGCGGCAGCCGCGGTGCGGCGCTGGGCGGCGCGGTGAATTTCAAGAAGAAGACCGCCGACGTGGTGCTGACCGTCACCGACGTGCGCTCGTCCGAGCAGGTGGCCATGGCCGAGGGCAGCGCCAGGAAGACCGACATCGGCTTCGGCGTCGGCGGCGGCCTGTTCGGCGGCAGCGGCCTGGGCGGCGCGGGGGTGGGTGGTTACGCCAATACCGAGATCGGCCAGGTGGTCACCATGGCCTACCTGCAGGCCTACACCGACATCGTCAGCCAGCTCGGCGGCCTGCCCGACAGCGCTTCGGCGGCCAGCGCGCAGCAGGCGGTGACGGTGACCAAGCCCGCGCGTCTGTTCACGGCGGCGGACGGCAAGAAGGTGGTCCGTTCGCTCGACGTCGGCATGATGCTGTACCCCACCGGCACCAAGCAGGGCGTGATGTGGGAGGTCGAGGACGAGCTGGGCAACAAGGGCTGGGTGTCGTCCACCCTGCTGGAACTGTCCAAGCGCTGATGCGGTTCCCTGCCCGGGACGTCTGCAAGGGCTGCCTCCGGGCAGCCCTTTTCATTGGCGGCTGGAACGTCCCGTTCCGCCGTCGCGGCGCCCGCGCGCTTGGGTTCGCCGCCCCCGGCGCCCATAATCCGCGCATGGAGATCAAGTCCGACAATCCGGAACACGGCTTCCAGTTCCCGGGCACCTTCGAGCTGTCGGCGATGGGTGCCGCGGACAAGGGCCTGGAAACGGAGCTGCCGCGCCGCCTGCTCGATGCCGGCCTCGAGGTCGAGCACGAATCGATCAGCTGGAAGCACTCCTCCAACGGCCGTTACGTCTCCGTGCGGATCGCCTTCCGCGCCGTGAGCCGCGAGCAGTACGACCTGGCCCACCAGGTGCTGCGTGACCACCCGGAAGTGAAGTGGACGCTGTAACCAGCCCGGCCTGCGCGGTAACCGAGCCGAGCGAGCGGGAGAAGTCCCCGGCGCTGCTGCGCGATCTGGGCCGCCGGGCCTACGAGCCGGTGTGGCGCGCGATGCAGGCGTTCACCGACACGCGTGGCGACCACACGCCCGATGAGCTCTGGCTGGTCGAACACGATCCGGTCTTCACCCTGGGCCAGGCCGGCAAGGACGAGCACGTGCTGATGCCGGGCGACATTCCGGTGCTGCACGTCGACCGCGGCGGCCAGGTCACCTACCACGGCCCCGGCCAGATCGTGCTGTATCCGCTGCTCGACCTGCGCCGGCTCAAGGTCGGGGTGAAGGATTACGTGTGCCGGATCGAGCAGGCGATGATCGACACGCTCGCCGACTGGAACATCCACGCCGAACGCCGCGAGGGCGCCCCTGGTGTCTACGTGAACGGGGCCAAGATCGGCGCGCTGGGCATCCGGGTGCGCCACGGCTGCACCTTCCACGGCCTGGCCTTCAACATCGCCATGGACCTGGAGCCCTTCATGCGGATAAATCCGTGTGGATACGCGGGGTTGCAGGTGACCTCGATGCTAGACTTGGGCGGCCCGTCCGGCCTGGACGCGGTCAAGCCGATCCTGCTGCAGCACGTCGCCCGCCTGTTCGGGCTGAGCGTGCAGGCCGCGCCGGCGGACTTCGCAACCCATCTCCTTGCAAAGGACCCTGCATGAAGAACGTGAACAGGATGACCTGGGCCGCGTTGGCGGCATTGGCCGTGGCGTTCCTGGTGTTTGCCGGTGGCTACCACGCCGGCAAGGACCTCGCGGAGCGCGACAGCACGCGACAGGCGATTTGATCGCATCCGCCCCGGCGGAGCGGCAGCAGGCAGCAAGAGCGAAAACCCGATGACGACCGACTCCGCCACCAAGACCATTCCGCTCGCCGTCGTGGGCGCCGATACGCCGACCGCGTTGGAACCAGGCGCCAAGCAGCTCGGCGGCGACAAGATCGGCCGTTCGCCGGTGCAGTTCGCCGATGCGCCGGTGCTGCGCAAGCCGTCGTGGATCCGGGTGCGGATTCCCTCGGGCAACTCGGTGCAGCAGCTCAAGGCCAAGCTGCGCGAGAACCGCCTGGTCACGGTGTGCGAGGAAGCCAGCTGCCCCAACATCCACGAGTGCTTCAGCCACGGCACCGCGACCTTCATGATCCTCGGCGAGGTCTGCACGCGCCGCTGCTCGTTCTGCGACGTTGCCCACGGCCGGCCGAAGCCGCCGGATCCGGCCGAACCGTTGCACCTGGCGCAGACGATCAAGGACATGGCCCTGAAGTACGTCGTGGTGACCTCGGTCGACCGCGACGACCTGCGCGACGGCGGTGCCTCCCACTTCGTCGACTGCATCGCCGCGATCCGCGAATTCAGCCCGCGCACCAAGATCGAGATCCTCACGCCCGACTTCCGCGGCAAGGGCCGCATGGAACGCGCGCTGGAGATCCTCAAGGCCAACCCGCCGGATGTGTTCAACCACAACATCGAGACGGTGCCGGACCTGTACACCAATGTGCGCCCGGGCGCCGACTACCAGTGGTCGCTGACGCTGCTGCAGAAGTTCAAGCAGCAGCATCCCGAGCTGCCGACCAAGAGCGGCATCATGCTGGGCCTGGGCGAGACCATGGAGCAGGTCCAGGCCACCTTGCGCGACCTGCGCGCCCACGATGTCGACATGGTCACCATCGGCCAGTACCTGCAGCCGACCGCGCACCACCATCCGGTCATGCGCTACTGGACGCCGGACGAGTTCAAGCAGCTGGAAACCTACGGTTACGGGCTGGGCTTCAACCACGTCGCCTCGGGCCCGCTGGTGCGCTCGTCGTACCACGCGGACCGTTCGGCCGCCGAAGCGGGATTCGTCGCCGCCTGAGCGGCGCCCCGGGCCGCGCCGGGCTTCGACAACGACCATCGCCGCCGACACCGGAATCGCGCGTCCGGCGGTCGCGTCAGCGCGCGCTCACCAAACTGAACCTTGTCCCGCATGCCTGCCGGGACCTGCGAATAACCCGCTAATTGGCACGCTTTCGCATCGCCCGCGCAGTCGACAGGCCCTGCAACTTCCGGCACTGTGGACCGGTCGAATCCCGCGACATCCTTGCACCGGGCCACGTCGGTCCGCGAAGACCCCGCGATGAAAATCCAGACCCCACGCGCCACGACCGCCCCCGCACTCAAAGTGCTCGCGGCCTTCCTGCTCACCGCTCCCCTGGCGCTGCTCGCCGCTGACGGTTCCAAGACCGCGCAGCTGCCGGTGCCGCCGCAGAGCGACAAGGCCCTGCTGAAGTCGGTCGATGCCAAGACGCTGCCCAATGCGCCGACCACCGACCAGACGACCGCGGCCAAGCTCGTGTACGGGTTGCTGTCCGACAGCCGTTACGCCTATCGTCCGCGCCCGCTCGACGACACCCTGTCGGCGGACATGTACAAGCGCTACCTGGAAGCGCTCGACGGCAACAAGCAGTTCTTCACCGCGAAGGACATCGCGAAGTTCGACGCGTACAAGTTCCAGTTCGATGACGCGATCAAGGGCGGCAAGCTCGATCCCGCGTACGCGATCTTCGCGGCGTACCGGCAGCGCTTCGACCAGCGCGTCGCGTTCGCGCGCAACCTGCTCAAGCAGGACATCTTCTCCTTCACCGGCAGCGACCGTTTCGAGTACGACCGCGAGAAGGCGCCGTGGGCGAGCGACGATGCAGCGCTGGACATGCTGTGGAAGCAGACCGTGCGCAACGACTGGCTGCGCCTGAAGCTGGCGGGCAAGAAGCCCGAGGACATCCGCAAGACCCTCGACAAGCGCTACGCGAACATGTCCAAGGGCGTGGCCGAGTTGAAGGGCGAGGACGTGTTCCAGACCTTCCTCAACAGCTACGCCAATTCGATCGATCCGCACACCGACTACTTCACCCCGCGCACGGCCGACAACTTCAACATGACCATGTCGCTGTCGCTGGAAGGCATCGGCGCGGTGCTGCAGAAGCAGGACGACGTGGTCGCGATCCGCGAGATCGTGCCCGGCGGCCCCGCCGGCAAGTCGCAGAAGCTCAAACCCGGTGACCGCATCGTTGGTGTGGGCCAGGGCGACAGCGGCCTGATGGAAGACGTGATCGGCTGGCGCATCGACGATGTCGTCGCCAAGATCCGCGGCGCCAAGGGCACCAAGGTGCGCCTCGACGTCATCCCGGCCGAAGCCGGCCTCGACAGCCATCCCAACCGCCTCGTCCTGGTGCGCGACAAGGTGCGCCTGGAAGACCAGGCGGCGAAGTCGGAAATCATCACGCTGCCAGGCGCGGACGGCGTTCCGGCGCGCCGCATCGGCGTGATCAAGCTGCCCGGCTTCTACCAGGACTTCGAAGGGCGCCGCCGCAACGATGGCGATTACGCTTCGGCCACCCGCGACGTCGCCAAGCTGTTGACCAAGCTGCGCGGCGAAAAGGTCGAGGGCGTCGTGCTCGACCTGCGCAACAACGGCGGTGGTTCGCTCGACGAGGCGATCGACCTCACCGGCCTGTTCATCGATCGCGGCCCGGTCGTGCAGCAGCGCGAATCCGGCGGTCGAGTGCAGGTATACGGCGACGAGGATTCCGGGATTGCCTGGGAGGGCCCGCTGGCGGTGCTGATCAACCGCGGTTCGGCCTCGGCGTCGGAAATCTTCGCCGGCGCGATCCAGGACTACGGCCGCGGACTCGTCATCGGCGAGACCACCTTCGGCAAGGGCACGGTGCAGAACCTGGTCGACCTCGACCGCTGGCCGGCCAATGAGACCGCGCGCTTCGGCCAGGTCAAGCTGACGATCGCGCAGTTCTTCCGCGTCAGCGGCGGCAGCACGCAGAACAAGGGCGTGGTGCCGGACATCGCCTTCCCGGTGTCGGTCGACGCCAGCGAATTCGGCGAAAGCACCTACGACAACGCGCTGCCGTGGACACGCATCGCCGCCGTGCAGCACACCCGCTATGGCAATTTCGCGCCGCTGCTGCCGAAGCTGGAATCCATGCATGCCGCGCGCATCGCCAAGGACAAGGAATTCCAGTGGTGGAGCGAGGACGTGGCGCAGTTCCGCGAGGAGCGCGCGAAGAAGTCGGTGTCGCTGAACGAAGCCGAGCGCCGCGCCGAGCGCGACCGCGACGACGCCAAGCGCAAGCTGCGCCAGGAACAGCGCAAGGCGCTGGGCCTGGCCATCGATCCGCTGGCCGACGACAACGCCGACGACGGCCTGGCCTCGAGCGAACGCGACATCGCCAAGGACGCCGCCCGCGAGAAGCTGGCCGAACAGCGTCCGGACCCGCTGCTGCGCGAGTCGGCCGCGATCCTGGGCGACGCGGTGCGCCTGCTCAACGGCGACAAGCAACTGTCGGTGCAGGTGCTGCCCCAGGCGGCGACGCCGGGCCACTGGGCCGACTGATGGGGTTTCCCGGGCCCCCGCCTGGGAATCCGCCCGGGGGCGCCCGCCCCGCGATCGCATCGCAAGAATCGGATAGCGGGCGCCCATGGGCGCCCGTTACCGTTGGGGCCATGAACGCCATGGTCAAGAACCTCCAGCTCCCCGCCGGCGCGCCCGGCCATTCCTCCGACAAGCTCGAGCGCGCGCGCGCGCTGCTCGACCTGGGCGAGCCGTCCCTCAACGACCTCGCCGAGGCCGTGGGCCTGAGTCCATCGCACCTGCAGCGCACGTTCACCGCGCGCTTCGGCCTGAGCCCGGCCGAATACCTCGCCCAGCGCAAGCTCGGCACGCTCAAGTCCGCGCTGCGCGAAGGCCGCGACGTCAGCGCCGCGCTGTACGACGCCGGTTACGGTTCGCCCTCGCGCGTGTACGAACGCGGCGCCGCCAAGCTCGGCATGACGCCCGCGCGTTACCGCGCGGGCGGCGACGGCGAGCAGATCCGCTGGAGCCTGCTCGACACCGCGCTCGGCACCGCGCTGGTGGCGACCACCCAGCGCGGCATCTGCATGATCGAACTCGGCGAGGATCCGGTGGCACTGGAAGCCAAGCTGCAGGCCGAATTCCCGCGCGCCGTGCTCGAGCGCGTGGACGCCGGCCGCGACGAATTCCTGGCGCCGCGCCTGCGCGCGGTCGCCGACGCGCTCGCCGGCAAGCAGGCGCAGGTGGACATCGACCTGATCGGCACCGCGTTCCAGAAGAAGGTGTGGGATGCGCTGATGCGGATCCCGCGCGGCGAGACCCGCAGCTACGCCGAGGTCGCCGCGCAGCTGGGCGCACCGCGCGGCGCACGCGCGGTGGCGAGCGCCTGCGCGCACAACCGCGTGGCGATCGTGGTGCCGTGCCATCGGGTGGTGCGCGGAGACGGCTCGCTCGGCGGCTATCGCTGGGGCCTGCCGCTCAAGGAGCGGGTGCTGCAGCGCGAACGCGCGGCCTAGGGCCCGCGCCCGATCAGCGCTTGCGCCGCCCCGGTGCGCGCGTCGGCAGGGCCAGGCCTTGCTTCACCACTTCGAACACCATCCGCGTCTCGTAGCGCTTGAGGTTTTCGTCGCCACCGAACAGGCGCTCGGCCACTTCCCGCGTATGCGCCAGGCCCGTGGTCGCCAGCACCACCAGGTAATCCCATTCGCCGGCGAGCACGTAGCACTGCTGCACCTCCGCCGCCGAACGCAGCCGCGCGTGCAGGGCGGCGTGGTGGCGCGCGGACTCGCGTTCCAGCGCGACCAGCACGGTGGCGAGGGTGACGTTGGCCAGCTGCGCGGGATTGAGCACGGCGACGGTGCGCATCAGTCCGCTCTCGCGGTAGCGCTTGATCCGGCGCTGCACGGCGCTTGCCGACAGCCCGACCGTTTCGCCCAGCGCAGTCAGGGTGAGACCGGCGTCGCGCTGCAGCAGGTCGAGCAGGCGGTGGTCGAATTCGTCGAGGGCGATGGGCGCGGCAGCCATGCAAAATTATTGCGCCGCGACGCACGTATTTTCAAACGCGATGCTCGCCCCGCCGATAGGCTGTCTCGCATCCCACGCCGCACCATGCGCCCTCCATGATCCCGCTCGAGCAACTGCTGCTGTTCGCCGCCACCGCGCTGGTGATGGTGCTCACCCCCGGCCCGAACATGATCTACCTGGTCTCGCGCTCGGTGAGCCAGGGGCCGCGTGCGGGCGTGGTGTCGCTGTTTGGCGTGGTGTGCGCCTTCCTCGTGCACATGACCGCGGCTGCGGCCGGACTCACCGCGCTGTTCGTCGCGGTGCCATTGGCCTACGACGCGTTGAAGCTCGCCGGCGCGGCCTACTTGCTGTACCTGGCCTGGCAGGCGGTGAAGCCCGGCGCGCGCTCGCCCTTGCAGCCGGCGATCCTGCCGCCGGATTCGCGGGCGAAGCTGTTCCGCATGGGCTTCCTGACCTGCCTGCTCAATCCGAAGGCGGCGGTCCTGTACCTGTCGATCCTGCCGCAGTTCGTCGACCCGCATCGCGGCTCGGTGTTCGTGCAGAGCGTGGAGCTGGGCGTGCTGCAGATCGCCATCAGCTTCACCTTCAACCTGCTGATCGCGCTGTCGGCGGCGGGCCTGGCCGCGTGGTTCGCGCGCAAGCCGGTCTGGCTCGCCGCGCAGCGCTACTTCATGGGCACGGTGCTCGGCGGCCTCGCGCTGCGCATGGTGCTGGAACCGCGCCGGCTGGCCTGAGGAGCGACGATGAAGGACGTGACAATCGCAACCACGCTGCAGGCGCTGGCGGCATTCCCCAGCCAGCTGGAGGCGCATTACGCCACGGTGCCCGCCGGCTTCGCGCGCTGGACGCCGCCGTCCTGGGAGGGCATCCCCAGCGAGCGCTTCACCCCACTGGAGCAGGTCCTGCACGTGCGCGACATCGAAGTCGATGGCTACCACGTGCGCTTCCGCCGGACCCTGCACGAGCAGCGGCCGCTGCTGGTGGACATCGACAGCTACGCGCTGGCGGCCGAACGCGGCTATGCCGGCGATGACGACGTGCAGGCCGCGCTGGTGGAATTCCGCGTTGCACGGGCGCATACCGTGGAGTTGCTGGCGCAGCTGCATGCTGGCGACTTCGCGCGCACCGCGGAATTCGAGGGCTACGGTCCGGTCACGCTGCGCGGCCTGATGCACTACCTGTGCAGTCACGACCAGCAGCATCTCGCCGGACTGCAGTGGCTGCTCGGCCGGATCGAAGCTTCCCGCGCTGCCCCTGCTTCCTGACACCCTCGCTACCCGGCCTCCTCCATGACCGCCATCGTATCCACCCCGCACCGCGCCTCCGCGCTCGCCATCGCCTTCGCGCTGGCGTCGGTGTACGTGCTGTGGGGCTCGACCTACCTGGCGATCCGCTTCGCCCTGGAGGGCTACCCGCCGTTCCTGCTCGGCGCGATCCGCATGTCGATCGCCGGCGCGCTGATGTTCGCGGTGCTGCGCTGGCGCGGGGTGAAGGCGCCGACCCGGAAGCAGTGGCGCACGCTGGCGGTGCTGTCGGTATTCATGGTGCTGCTGTCCAACGGCCTGGTGAACCTCGCCGAGACCGAGGTCGGTTCCGGCCTGGCCGCGATCGCGGTGGCCTCGATGCCGCTGTTCGCGGGCGTATTCGCGATGCTGCGCGGGCGCCACCCGACCAGGATCGAATGGCTCGGCACCATCATCGGCTTCCTCGGCGTGATCTGGCTCAACGCGGGTAGCGAACTGTCTTCATCGCTCCTGGGTGGCGTGTGCCTGGCGATCGCCGCGGTCGCGTGGGCGTGGGGCTCGATCTGGAGCCGCGACCTCGACCTGCCGGAGCCCTTCATGATGGCCGCGGGACAGATGCTGGTGGGCAGCCTGTGGATGCTGGCGGCGGCGCTGGCCACCGGCGAACGCTTCGCAGGCGTGCCGTCGATGGGCGCCACCGCGGCGATGCTCTACCTCGTCGTCGCCGGTTCGATCTTCGGCTTCACCGCCTACATCTGGCTGCTGCACCACGTGCGCCCCGCGCTGGCGACCAGCTATGCCTACGTCAATCCGCCGATCGCGGTGTTCTTCGGCTTCATGCTCGGTGGTGAAAGTTTCACCACGCATGACCTCGGCGCGATGGCGGTGATCCTCGCCGGCGTGGTGATCATCACCCTGGCGAAGGCGCGCGCGTCGACCGCGGCGCCCGCGCCGATCGCCAATCCGTCCAGCAGCGAGCCCGCGGCATGAGCCCCGGTTTCAACAGTAGCGCCGCGGAAAGCCGCGCCGGCCTGTGGGTCGCCGTCGCCTCGTTCGTGCTGTGGGGGCTGATGCCCTTGTACTGGCACCTGCTCAAGGCGGTGCCGTCGCTGCAGATCGTCGCCCACCGCGTGGTCTGGAGCACCCTGCTGGTGGTGGCGTGGCTGCTGTGGAAGCACGGTCGCGGCTGGCTGCGCGCGGCGCTCGCGCGGCCGCGCGCGGCGTGGATGCTCGCGTCGAGCGGCGCGCTGATCGGCTTCAACTGGAGCCTGTACATCTGGGCGGTGAATGCCGGCCACGTCGTCGAAAGCAGTCTGGGCTACTTCATCAATCCGCTGTTGAACGTGGTGTTGGGCGTCGCCTTCCTGCACGAACGCCTGAGCCGTGCGCAATGGATCGCGGTGGCGCTGGCCGCGGCCGGCGTGCTGTGGCTCACCGTGCAGTTCGGCCAGCCGCCGTGGATCGCGATCTGCCTGGCCCTGTCGTTCGCGCTGTACGGGCTGCTGCGCAAGCTGCTGGCGATCGATGCCGTCGCGGGGCTGGGCGTGGAAAGCGTGTACCTGTTCCTGCCCGCGCTGGCCGTGCTGGTGTGGGGCGAGGCGCACGGGCAGGGCGGTTTCCTGCCTTTTGAGGGCGCACCCGGGTGGGGCCTCGGCCTCGACGTGCTGCTGGTCGTCGGCGGCGCACTGACCGCGCTGCCGCTGATCGGCTTCGCCTTCGCGGTGCGACGCGTGCCGCTGTCCGTGGTCGGGCTGCTGCAGTACATCGCACCGACGCTGCAGTTCCTGACCGGCGTGTTCGTCTTCCACGAAGCCTTCGACCGCGACCGTCTGATCGGCTTCGTGTGCATCTGGATCGGCCTGGGCATCTTCGCCATCGATGGCGCCCTGCGTGCGCGGCGCCAGCCCGCGACGCCGGTCGCCGCGACCGCGAGCAAGGCCTGACATGGACGGCATCGAGATCCGGCCAGCACGCAGCGACGCCGAGATCACCGCGACGTTCGAGGTCATGCACCAGTTGCGGCCGCACCTGCGGCGCGAGGATTACGTGGCGACGATGCATGCGCTGCGCGCCAGCGACGGACTCGAGCTGCTCGCGCTGTGGAACGCGGGCGTGGTGCGCGCGGTGGCGACCTATCGCGTGATGAACATGCTGTATTGCGGACGCGTGCTCTACGTCGACGACCTCGTCAGCGACGAAGGGACGCGCTCACGCGGCCATGGCGCGCGCCTGCTGGCGCGGCTCAAGGATGAAGCGCGCGCGCTGGGTTGCAGCCAGCTCCAGCTGATCTCGCATGTGAGGCGCGAGGCCGCGCACCGCTTCTACTTCCGCGAAGGTTTCGGCATCGAGTGCTTGCACTTCCGCGCCGGGCTCGCGGACTGAACTGGAGCGGCAGGGGCGCGCTCACGCGTCCGGGCACGGCCCGCCGGCGTCCACCCAGGTCTTGAACGCGGCGACGAGTTCGTCGTGCGGCACCGGCACCGGGGCGCGGTTGCCGCCCGGTTCCCAGCCCCACAACACCAGCTTGTCGTTGCTGACGTGCTTGAGCAGCGCGGCGAGGTCGCGGTTTCCGTTGCGCTTGCGGTCCTTGATCATTTCGCAGGTCACCCTGGGCGACTCGCCGAACCACGCCATCTTCTGGTCCGGCGGCGGCAGGCCCCAGTGCGGTGCGCCCGGCGGCGCGTGCGGGCCGTAGCTGGCCGGCGAATTCCGGTTGCCATGGCAACTGGCGCACGGCAGGCCCAGGGCGCCGTGGCCTTCCGGGCCGCGCGCCACGCCCATCGGATGCGGCACGCTCGCGTCGGAGACCAGCGGCGCATCGCCGGTGATGTGGCAGTTGGCGCAGCGCGGGTGCTGGAACACCGTGTGCACCGTCAGGAACGCGTTCTTGCCCGCCTGCTGCCGCTCCGGCGCGGCCTGGGTGTCGCAGCCGCAGAGGGCGAGCACGCCGCACAGCGCGCCCATCGCGCGCAGCAGGGTCCCCATGGGAATCGGCGATCTCGTGCGCATGGCAGGCACCTCAGGCGCGGGCCGACGCGGCGTCGGCGGACAGTTGCAGCGGCAGTTCGCGCAGGCGTTGCCCGGTCAGCGCGAACACGGCATTGGCGACTGCGGGCGCGATCGGCGGCACCCCGGTCTCGCCCACGCCGCCGGACTTCTCCGTGCTCGGGACGATGTGCACTTCGACGTTGGGCATCTCGCCCAGGCGCAGCACCGGGTAGTCGTGGAAGTTGGATTGCTCGACGCGCCCCTCGCGGAAGCTCAGGCGACTGTGCAACGCCGCGCCCAGGCCGAAGGCGATGCCGGATTCCATCTGCGCCCGGATCGATTCCGGATTCACCGCGATGCCGCAGTCGATCGCGCACACCACGCGGTGCACGCGGATCGCGCGCGGCCCCTCGGCGGGTCCTTCCAGCGACACTTCCGCCACCTGCGCGACGTAGCTGCCGAAGGATTCGTGCACGGCGATGCCGCGCGCGCGGCCCTTCTTCAGTGGCTTGCCCCAGCCGGCCTTTGCGGCGGCCAGCTTGAGCACGCCCAGGTGGCGCGGATGCTTCTGCAGCAGCGCGCGCCGGTAGGCGAGCGGGTCCTGCTTCGCCGCGTGCGCCAGTTCGTCGATCAGGCTCTCCATCACGAAGCCGCTGTGGCTGTGGCCGACCGAGCGCCACCACAGCACCGGCACCGGCTTGCGCGGCGAATGCAGGTCGACGCGATGGTCGGCGATCTCCTTGAGGTAGGGCGAATCGGACACGCCTTCCACCGAGGTCGCGTCGATGCCGTTCTTCACCAGCATCGGCTCGAACGGCGTCCCGGCGAGGATCGATTGCCCGGCGATGCCGTGCTGCCAGGCGACGGGCATGCCCTTGGCGTCGACGCCGATGCGCGCGTCGTGCACATAGGCGGGGCGGTAATAGCCGCCGCGGATGTCGTCCTCGCGCGACCACACCGTCTTGACCGGCGCGCCCGCGGCCTTGGCGACGTGCACGGCTTCGGTGACGAAGTCGGACGTTGGCGTCGCGCGCCGGCCGAAGCCGCCGCCGAGGAAGGTGGTGTAGATCTGCACCTGTTCCGGCTTCAGGCCGAGGATCTTCGCGGCGACCGACTGGTCGACCGTCTGGAACTGCGTGCCGGTCCAGATCTCGCACGAGTCCTTGCCGATCTTCACCGTGCAGTTGAGCGGCTCCATCGGCGCGTGCGCGAGATAGGGTACGGCGTACACCGCACGCAACGTCTTCTTCGCCTTGGGCCATGCCCCGGCGACGTCGCCGGCCTGTGCCGCGGGCGTGCCCGCGGTGGCGGCGAGCTCGGTGAGTTCCTTGCGCATGGCGTCGCTGTCCATCGCCGCGCCTTCGCCCAGGTCCCAGTCGACCTTGAGCGCATCGCGGCCGAGCTTCGCCGCCCAGTAGTGGTCGGCGACCACCGCGACGCCGCTGGGCACCTGCACCACCTTGCGCACGCCAGCGACCTGCTGGGCCGCGGTCGCGTCGAACGACTTCACCTTCGCGCCGAACACCGGCCCGCGCGCGACGACCGCGGTCAACAGGCCGGGAAACTGCACGTCCATGCCGAACTGCGCGCGGCCGGTGATCTTCTCCGGCGTGTCCAGGCGCCGGGTCGGCTTGCCGATGATCTTCCAGTCCTTGGGATCCTTGAGTTTCAGCGTGGCCGGATCCGGCCCCTTGAGCTTGCCCGCGTCGTCGGCCAGCGCGCCGTACCGCACGCGGTGCGTGCCGGCGATGATTTCGCCCTTGTCGGTGCGCACCTGCTCCAGCGGCACGTTGAAGCGGGTGGCGGCGGCCTGCATCAGCATCTGCCGGGCGGCGGCGCCGGCCTGGCGGTAGCGGTCGAATTCGGACCAGGTCGAGGTCGAGCCGCCGGTCATCTGCATGCCGAACTGGGTGTGCGCGTACGCCGGCGCGGCCGGTGCGTGTTCGACCCGGATCTTCGACCAGTCGGCGTCGAGTTCCTCCGCGATCAGCATCGGCAGCGAGGTCCAGATGCCCTGGCCCATCTCGGAATGCGCGATCAGCACCGTCACGCTGTCGTCGTTGCCGACGCGCAGGAACGCGTTGGGCGCGAACGCCGCGGCGGGCGCGGCGGCATCGGCGAAGCGGCGCGCGCCGGGAATGACGAAGGCGACCACGAGGCCGCCGCCGACCACGGCGCCGGTCTTGAGGAAATCGCGACGGGAAAGCTGACGGGGCACGGCGTTCACGGGAACCTCCGTTGCACAACGCAACACGCCGCGGGCGCGGCGCAGGAAACGATCAACCCTTGGAAAGCTCGGCGGCGCGATGCACCGCGGCGCGGATGCGCGGGTAGGTGCCGCAACGGCAGATGTTGCCGGACATCGCCTGGTCGATATCGGTGTCGCTGGGGTGAGGCACTTTCGCGAGCAGCGCAGCCGCCGCCATCACCTGCCCGGACTGGCAGTAACCGCACTGCACGACGTCGAGCTCGGTCCACGCGCGCTGCACCGGATGGGTGCCGTCCTTCGACAGGCCTTCGATCGTGGTGATGTGCTTGCCGACCACGCTCTCCACCGGGGTGACGCACGAGCGTCGCGGCAAGCCGTCGACGTGCACGGTGCAGGCGCCGCATTGCGCGATGCCGCAGCCGAACTTGGTGCCGGTCATGCCCATCACATCGCGCAACACCCAGAGCAGCGGCATCTCCGGTGGCGCGGCCACCTCGTGCTCGGTGCCATTGACGTGCAGCTTCATGGCGCGCTCCCGCGGGTCGGGACGCCGAGCCTACTCCTGGCCCGGCCGGCGTGCATGGCACGGCGCAACAGCGGGACCGCCGGGGTCGGGCATAGACTCTGCGGGTCGCCAACGCTGCGGGGTTCGCGTCGCCATGGACATCGAAGTCGCCGTTACCCGCTCCCCGACCGGTGGCCCCCGCGCCGTGCTGGAGGCCTGCGCGCTGGCAGCAGAGCGTGACGATGCCGCCGTGCTGGCGCTGGTGGTAGCCACCGAGGGATCCACCTACGTGCGGGCGGGGGCGATGGCCTTGTTCTGCTCGGAGTCCGGGCAGGTCGGCTGGCTCAGCGGTGGCTGCCTGGAACCGGAGATCGAACGCCGCGCCCGCCAGGTGGCCACGGCACCGCGGATGGACTGGCTGCACATCGATACCCGCGACGACGAGGACCTGCTGTCCGGCTCGGCGCTGGGATGCCGCGGGCGCCTGCGCATCGCGCTGCTGCCGCTGCGATCGCTGCCGCAGTGGGGCGAGCTGGTCGCCGCCTGGCGCCGCGCGGAAGCGCCATTGCGCATCGACATCGCGGCGGGGGGCAACCTGCGTGCGGAAGTGGGGTTGCTCGCGCGGCAGTGGCAGCTTGCGCCGCTGCACCCGGGCGAGGCGCAGGGCGGCGCCTGGACACTGGAGATCCCGGCGCCGCCCACGGTCGTGATCTTCGGCGCCGGACCGGAGACACCGGCCTTGCTGCCCGCGCTGCGCAATCTCGGCTGGGTGGTGACGCTGGTCGAGCAGCGCCCGCGCTGGGCGCCGCTGGCCGCGGGCGCCGATGAGGCGATCCAGCGGCCCCCGCAGACCGCGTTGCCGGCGCCGGCGCGCTTCGATGCGGCGCTGGTGATGCACCACCACTTCGAGCTCGACCGCGAGGCCCTGGTGGCGCTGGCGGCCAGCGACATCGGCTTCATCGGCCTGCTGGGACCCACGCGGCGTCGCGAGGATCTGTTCCGCCTGCTCTCGCCGGAGGTGCGCGACGCGCTGCGGTCGCGCCTGCATTCGCCGGTGGGGCTGGACCTGGGCGGACACGGTCCGGAAGCGATCGCACTGAGCATCGCCGCCCAACTGCACGCCTACCGCCATTCGCCATGAGTACCGGCCACGCCGCGATCGTGCTGGCCGCGGGCGGCAGTCGCCGCCTGGGACATGCGAAGCAACTGCTCACGCGCGAGGGCGAGACGCTGGTGCACCGCGCCGTGCGCCTCGCCATCGCGACCGGCGCGATGCGCGTGGTCCTCGTCACCGGAGCCGGACACGAACGCATCGCCTCAGCGGCTGCCGGCCTGGAGGTCGAAGTGGCCTTCAATCCCCGCTGGGAATCGGGGCTGGCCAGCAGCCTGCAACGGGCGGCGCACGCGTTGCAGGAGCACGCGGGTCGCGTGCTGGTCCTCGGCTGCGACCAGCCCGCGTTGGAGGGCGCGCACCTGCAGCGCCTGCTGGCGGGCGCCGCGACTGCCGATTCCGGCTGCGCCGCCACGCAGCACGCCGACCGCCTGGGTTCGCCCGCCGTGCTGTCGGCGCCGCTGCTGCGCGCTGCAGCACAACTGCAGGGCGATCGCGGCTTCGGCGCCTACCTAAACGCACTCGCACCCGACGCCGTGTGGCGCCTGCACGCACCGGAGCTGCAACTGGACATCGACAACCCGGAAAACGAACAGGCCGCGATCGCTCGCGGCCTGCTCGATGCTTCCGACGTTCCCGCCTAGCGCTTACGCCGCGCGCAAGGCCGACGTCACCGGCATCCGCGCCGCGCGCCACGCCGGCAGCAGGCCGCCGAAGAAGCCGATGACCAGCGCGATCACCAGGCCGGTGAGCACCAGCGGCGGCGTCACCTTGAACGCGAACACCACCTGGGTGAAGTTCTCGCCCAGCGTCGATACCGAGAAGTTGTTGAACAGCAGGTAGGCGATGATCGCGCCCAGGGCGCCGCCGACGAAGGCGAGCACCAGCGACTCGATCATCACCGACACCAGCACGGGCATGCCGCCGAAGCCGATCGCGCGCAGGGTGGCGATCTCCTTGGCGCGCGTCGCGACCGCCGCATACATGGTGTTGAGCGCGGCGAAGATCGCGCCGAGCGCCATGATGACGGTGACGAAACCGGCGAGGAAGCCGATCTGCTGGCGGAAGTTCTTGGTCTGGCCGCTGAAATATTCCTGTTGGCCCTTCACGTCGACGGTGAGGCGCGGATCGGTCTTCAGCCCGTCCTGCAGCGCCTGCAGCCCGCTCGCGCCGTCCAGCCCGACCAGCACCGAGCTGAAGCCGCCGCGGTTGAAGGTCGTCTGCGCGACTTCCGCATCGGCCCACAGCTCGCTGTCGTAGGCATCGCCGGACTCGAACACGCCGACCACGGTCCAGTCCGAACCGCGCATGCGCAGGGTCTTGCCGAGTTCGGCGCCCTGGAACTGGCGGGTGACCCCGCGGCCGACGATCAGCTCGCGCAGACCGGTGCGGAACTTGCGGCCCTCGACGATTCTCAACTGCGGACGCAACGCGAACGCGTCGGGCTCGACCCCGCGCACGGTGATGTTGGCGCCGTTCTTCTCGTCGCCCTGGCGCACCAGTTCGGCGATCACGATCATCTCCGCCGAAGCCAGCGGCTTGCCGTCGGCGCCCTTGCGGATGCCGGGGGCCTGCTTGATCAGCGTGGCCGAATCGCGGCTCAGGCCCGAGTTGAGCTCGGCATCGGAGCCGCCGCGCAGGACGATCGCGTTGCCGGTGCTGCCGGTGGCCGCCAGCGTCTTCTCGAAGCCGGTGGCCATGGCGAGCAGGGCGGTGAACACGGCGACCACGCCGGCGAGGCCCACCACGATGACGAGCGAGGAAGCCCAGCGCTCGGGGATGCTCTTGAGGTTCAAGCCGGTGATGGCGGTGATTTGACTCAGCATGGTGTTCTCCTCAGCGTCCGGCCAGTGCGTCGACGATCTTCAGGCGGCGTGCGCGCAATGCCGGCAGCAGGCCCACGGCCAGGCTCATCAGCACGATCGCGATCGCGCCGGTCATCCACACCCAGCCGTTGACGCTGAGCGCGAACTGCCCGCCGGTACCCTTCTCGATCAGGGCGCCGAACAGGGTTGCGATCGACATCCCGATCACGCCGCCGACCAGGCACAACGCGGTGGCTTCGGCCAGGACGAAGCCGAGCACCGAGCCGTCGGAGAAGCCCAGGGTCTTGAGCACCGCCAGTTCCGGGATGCGCTCGCGCACGCTCTGGGCCATGGTGTTGCCCACCACCAGCAGCAGGGTGAAGAACACCGCGAACAGGATCCAGCGCACGATCATGCCGATGTCGCCGATCTGCTTGATGAAGCCGACGTTGAAGTCCTTCTCGGTCTGGGTCTTGGTCTCGTCGGGCGAGTTCTCGAACATCTTGTCGACGGTGCTGCTGATCTTCGCGCCGTCGGCCCCCGGGGCGAGCTTGAGCATGAAGAAGTTGGTGCGGCCGCTGCTGAACTGGTTGGCCTCGTCGAAGTAGTCGTGGCTGATGAAGACCGTGTTGGTCTGCTTCTGCCAGTTCTCGTCGCTGCCGTCGTAGATGCCCACCAGGTCGAAGGCCCAGGCCTTGCTGCCGTCCTTCTGCGGATAGATGTTGGAGCGGATCGGGATCTTCTGGCCGATCTTCCAGCCGTACTTGTTGGCGATGTTGCGCCCCGCGACCATCGCGGTGCGGGTATTGGCGAACGCCTTCCACTGCGCGTCGGGCATCACCCACTCCGGGTAGACGTCATGCTGGCGCACCGGGTCGACCGCGAACACGAACAGCGGGGTGTTCTCCTGCCACACGCCGCCGAACCACTGCATGTGCGCGACCCGCGCCACGCCGGGCACGGCTTCGAGCTTGGGCAGCATGCTCAGGGGAATGGGCTGGGTGAAGGACACGCGCGCCTGGGTCACCAGGCGGGTGGCGCCGATGAAGTCGGCGCCGGCGTCGAAGATGTGGTTCACCGACTGCAACAGGCCGAACAGCAGGAAGGCCATGATCACCGACAACAGCGTCAGGATCGTCCGGGTCTTCTTGCGGAACAGGTTGGCGATGACGAATCCGGTCTTGGTCATGGGCTGGTCCTCCGGTGGCCGGCGCGCATCACGAGCCGACGACCTGTTCGGCGAGGCGGCCCTTGTCCAGGTGCAGGGTGCGGTTGGCGTACTCGGCCGCGAGCGGGTCGTGGGTGACCATCACGATGGTCTTGCCGTGTTCGCGGTTGAGCGCCTGCAGCAGCCTGAGGATCTCGTCGGCGGTGGCGCGGTCGAGGTCGCCGGTCGGTTCGTCGCAGACCAGCAGGTTGGGGTCGGAGACGATCGCGCGGGCGATCGCCACGCGCTGCTCCTGGCCGCCGGAGAGTTCGCGCGGCTTGTGCTTGGCCCGGTCGGCCAGGCCCACCACCTGCAGCGCGACCTGCACGCTCTTCTTGCGCTGCGCCGCCGACAGCTTGGTCAGCAGCAGCGGCAGTTCGACGTTGCCTTCGGCGGTGAGCACCGGCATCAGGTTGTAGAACTGGAACACGAAGCCGACGTTGTTGCTGCGCCAGCGGGCGAGCTGGCCGCCCTTGAGCTGGTCGATGCGCTGGCCGTCGACGCTGATCTCGCCGGAGCTGGGCGTGTCGAGGCCGCCGATCAGGTTGAGCAGCGTGGTCTTGCCGGAACCCGACGGGCCCATCAGGGCGACGAAGTCGCCGCGTGGCACGTCGATGTTGAGGCCGTGCAGCACTTCCACCTTCTGCCGGCCGCGCTCGTACGACTTGGTGACGTTGCGGATGCGGATCATCGCGTCGTGCCTGCTCATGTCGCTCATGTCGTTCATTGCCTGCCTCGTTCCTTGGACGGTTTGTTCGGTGTTCGCGCCCGTCGCCGCCAGGGCATCGCGCGCGGGCGGGGAAGGATTACTTGCCTTCGGCGACCTCGACCGCGTCGCCGTTCTTGAGCGTCGCCGGCGCCTCGGTGATGACACGCTCGCCCGCGCTGACGCCGGCGAGCACCTGGCGGTTGTCGCCGAGGTTGCCGCCCAGGCGCACGGCGCGGCGCTCGGCCTTGCCGTCGTGCAGGACGAAGACGATGTCCTGTTCGCCGTCCTTGCGCAGCGCGGCCGGCGGCACCAGGGTGCGCGGCGCGGCCTGGGCGACGGCGGCGGACTTCCTGTCGTCCTGCTCGAGGAAGGACACGCGCACGCCCATGTCCGGGACGATGCGCGGGTCCTTCGACTTCAGGGCGATGCGCACCTTGACCGTGGCCTTGGCGCGGTCCGCGGTCGGGATGATCGCGATCACCTCGGCGGGGATGCGCCAGTCCGGATAGGCATTGAGCACGGCCTCGACCGGCATCTTCGGCTGCACGCGGCCGATGTAGGCCTCGCTGACGTCGACTTCGACTTCCAGCGAATCCATGTCGACGATGGTGCCGATGCCGGTGCGGGTGAAGCCGCCGCCGGCCGACAGCGGCGAGACGATCTCGCCCGGCTGCGCGGCCTTGGCGATGACCACGCCGGCGAACGGCGCGCGCACCACGGTGTTGTCCACGCCCTGCGCGGCGATGCGCAGGCCGCTGCCGGCGACCTGGGCGTTGCGTTGCGCGGTCTGCAGCCGGGCGCGCAGCGCGTCGCGCTGTGCGATGGCCTGGTCGTACTGCGATTTCGAGATCAGCTGCTGCTGGACCAGGCTGCCGAGGCGTTCGGCGTTGGATTCGGCTTCCTTGAGCTGCGCCTGCACCGCGCCGATCTCGCTGCGCGCGGCGGCGAGCTGCGAGGCGGCCAGGTCGCGCTGCGCGTCGGCGTCGATCGGGTCGAGCGTCGCCATCACCTGGCCGGCCTCGACGCGCTGGCCTTCCTCGATCAGCACCTCGCGCACCTTGCCGGTGATCTTGGCCGACACCGTGGCCATGCGCCGCGCGACCACATAACCCGTGGCATCGAGCACCGAGGCGCTGCCGCCACCGCTGTCGACGGCGGTGACGTCGGCCGTCTTGACCTCGATGGCGCGGTCGCGACCGAACACGGCCCAGCCCACCAGCGCCAGCACGAGCACGGCCGCGGCAATGCCGAGGCCGATCCACAGGCCGGTGCGCGAAGGCGGCGGCGCGGCGCTGCGGTCGATGCGGAGTTCCTTGAGCAGATCGGAGTTGTTCATCCCGGAAAGACCTTCATCCTGAAACTGGAAGCGGGCGGGCCGCATGGTCGTATGACGAATGGAGCGGGCCGGATTCGACGTCGGCCGGCTGGAAAGCGGCGCCAGTGTGGGCGCGCCACTGCGCCACGCCAACCTGCCGGAAGTAAGTTTCTTGCGCGCGACAAGGCGCCGGCACGGGCGGATGCCGTGCCTAGTGTGGCGCTTCACCCGGTCGCCGCCAATCTGACGCGGCGTCAGGGTCGTGCAAGGCGCAACTCGTGCACAGCGCGCGGATCACGCCGCGCGGACGGGCGCGGCGATCAGGCGCCGGCGTACGCCTTCAGCATCGCGTACGCGGCGCGCAGGCCCTGCGCTTCGCCGCCGGCGGGCTTGCCCGGGCGGTCGCTGTCGTTCCAGGCGTACACGTCCAGATGCGCCCACTTCTGCTGCGCGGGCACGAAGCGCTCCAGGTACAGCGCCGCGGTGATGCTGCCGGCCATCTTCGACGGGCCGGCGTTGGCGATGTCGGCGACGGTACTGGTGAGGTAGCGCCAGTACGGGCGCCACAGCGGCATGCGCCACAGCGGGTCGCGCAGGCGCGTGCCGGCGTCGAGCCAGGCGGCGGCGAGCGCCTCGTCGTTGGCATACACCGCCGGCAGGTCGGGGCCGAGCGCGATGCGCGCGGCGCCGGTCAGCGTGGCGAAGTCGAGCAGCAATGCCGGCTGCTGTTCGGCGGCGTAGACCAGCGCGTCGCAGAGCACGACGCGGCCTTCGGCGTCGGTGTTGTCGATCTCGACGCTGAGGCCCGCGCGCGTGGCGATCACTTCGCCGGGGCGGAAGGCATCCGGGCCGACGGCGTTCTCCACTGCGGGCACGAACAGGCTGATCCGCAGCGGCAGGCCACTGGCCATTATCCATTCGGCCAGGGCGATCGCGTGCGCCGCGCCGCCCATGTCCTTCTTCATGTTGCGCATGCCGTCGGCGGGCTTGAGATCGAGGCCACCGGTGTCGAAGCACACGCCCTTGCCGCAGATCGCGATGTGCGGGTGCGAGGGGTCGCCCCAGCGCAGCGAGATCAGCCGGGGCGCGCGGTGCGAGGCGCGGCCGACCGCATGGATGGCCGGGAAATTCTTCAGCAGCAGGTCGTCGCCGCTGACCACGTCGATGTGCGCGCCGAAGCGCTCGGCCAGCTCGCAGCACACCTGTTCCAGCTGGTCCGGGCCCATGTGCTCGGTCGGCGTGTTGACCAGGTCGCGCACGCGCAGGCACGCGGCCAGTTCGGCGCGGACCGCGTCGGTGTCGCCGTCGATCGCCAGCGTCGCCGGCGCGCGCAGCGGCTGCTTGTAGCGGGTGTAGCGGTAGCTGCCCAGGCCCCAGCCGAGCTGCAGCGCGGCGGCTTCCGCCGGCTCGAGCGTGTTGACCAGGCGCCAGTTGCGCGCCGGCAGCGCGAACGGCGCGTGGCCGTACGCGGCGGGATCGAGGCGGTCGCCGACGCCGATCACCGCGGCGGCGATGCGGCCTTCGGTGTCCGGCACCACCAGCGCCGTGTAGGCGCTGCCGTCGTAGCCCTGCGCCTCGATCCACGCGTCGACCGCGGCCGGTTGCGCCGCGCGCCATTCGGCGAAGTCCGCCCGCGTGACGACATGCAGCGGCAGGGCATTGGTGGAATCGAGGGTGAGGCCGGCGGGCAAGGTCATGCGGCGACGTCTTCCTGTGCGGTCGGGGAGTGCGCATCCAGCCAGTCGGCCAGTGCGGTGAGCGAAGCGAAATGCAGGTCGGGGCCGACGTCGGCGTGCGGCCACGCGAGGTTGTCGCGGTTGATCCAGCACGCGCGCAGGCCGGCGCGCGCGGCGCCGACGACATCCATCGTGATGTCGTCGCCGACGTGCAGCACGTGGACGGGATCCTCGCCCAGGCGTGCGCAGGCGGCGTGGAAGATGCTGGCGTCGGGCTTGGCGGCGCCGTGCTCGCGCGCGCCCAGCTGGAAGCGGAAGTGCTGGTCGATGCCCACGGCCGCCAGGTCGGCGTTGCCGTTGCTCAGCGCCGCCACCGGGACGCGTGCCGCGATGCGCTGCAGCGCCGGCAGCGCGTCGGGATAGAAATCGACGCGGTTGCGCTCGGCGAAGAAGATCGCGTACGCCGCTTCGGCCAGGGCGACGTCGCCGCCGCTGTCGCGCAGCGCGCGCTCGATGGTGAGGCGGCGCAGCAGGCTGAGGTCGTGCGCATGCTGCGGATGCTCGGCGACCACGCGCTCGCGCAGGACGCGCATCTCCGCGACGGGGAAGCGGGCCGCGGTCCGCGGGCTGTGCCGTTCCATCCACTCGTGCAGGGTTCGCTCGATCCGCGCCCCGATCGGCGCGAACGGCCACAGGGTGTCGTCGAGATCGAGGGTGATGGCGCGGACTGGGAACGGACTCACGGCCGCAATTCTAACGGCCTGCGCGCGCCCCGGCCTTAGTCGCAGTCAGTTATGTGAAGGATCACTCCGGCGATCCGCGCGCGACCGGGCACCGATACCGCAGGCTACTCGAGCAACCGGGCCCAGCCTTCCATGCCCTCGGTGCGCTCCAGTACCAGCTTCACGCACACCAGCAGCGGCACGGCCAGCAGCAGGCCGACGATCCCCCACAACGCGCCGAACACCATCAGCCCGAGGATCAGCACCAGCGGCGAGAGCCGCATGCGCCGGCCGAGCACGATCGGGGTGACGATCTGGCCCTCGAGCGTGTGCAGCAGCAGGTAGATGCCGGCCGGCAGCACGGCCTTGATGCCGTCGAAATCGGTAAGCCCGATCAGCAGCATCACGGCGATGCCGACCAGCGGACCCACGTACGGTGCGTAATTGAGCAGCGCCGCCATCGTGCCCCACAGCAGCGCCTCGGGCAGGTCCAGGCCGAGCAGGTTGAGCGCGATCGCGAACACCAGGCCGACCACGGCGTTGATCAGGCTGATGGTCAACACGTAGCGCGAGAGTTCGGCCTCGATCGACTGCAGGATCTCGACGGTGAGCTTCTTCTGCTGGCGGCTGTGCAGCAGGTCGATCGCGTTGCGCTGCAGGTTCTCGCCGTAAACCATGAAGAAGAACGTCAGCAGCACCACCGCCAGCACCGAGGCGAGCAGGCGTGGCGTGGTGGTCAGGGCGCGGTAGGGGTCGTTGACCTCGGTGCGCACCACCTGCACCGGCTTGGACTCGCCGCCCGCCGCGCGGGCGAGGGTCTCCGCCGCGCGATTGGCTTCCTGCATCGGCCTGACCATCTCGCGCAGCTTCGGCGCGAGGGCCTTGAGTTCGCGCGGCGCCTGCCGCACCCATTCGCCGGCCGGTTCGACCAGCTGGTTGCCCAGCGCGCCGGCCAGCAGCAGCCCGCCGACCAGCACCAGCAACGCGGCGACGAAGCGCGGCAGCCACAGCCGCCGCAGCACGCGGATGATCGGGTTGCCGATCAGGGCCAGGAACATCGCCAGCAACACCGGCACGATCAGGTCCTGCGCCGCCCACAGCACCGACCCGACCGCGATCGTGGCGATGACCACCGCGGCGACGGATGCGCGCGGCCGCGCCGTGGTCGGCGGCGGATTGGGCAGCTGCTCGGCGTCCGCCGCGGATTCCAGGTCGGAATGGGAGGCGGGAAGCGTCACGGCAGGGGACCTGGTGGGTGGATGGGATCGACCGGGGTGGCGGCCGGCGGCGTCGGCACTGCGCCCGGCACCGCGCCCGGGGCCACGGTGTCGGCCACGGTTTCCGCGGTGTCCGCCGCCTCTTCGGCATGCTCGGCCGCAACCTGCGCGCTGCCGCCGGCGAACAGGCCCGAGAGCATGGTCACCAGTTGCATCCACTGGCCGCTGCGCGCGACCGCGCGCAACGGCTGCGCGCGCCCGACCAGGAAGCCGCTGACCAGGCCGGCGATGACCAGGCGTCCCGGCGTCCACGCCGCGCGCCACGTCGTCTTCAGTTGCTGCCATTCGGCCGAGACGCGGCGCTCGCGCGCCTCGAGCGCGGCCTCGGCCTGTTGCACCTTCGTGAGCAGTTGCTTGAAGCCCATGGACTATCCGGTTTGAAGTGCCGCGTCGGACGCCGCGCCGAAGCCGGCCGCCGGCGCGCTCGCCATGTCTTCGTACAGGCCGAAGACGTCATCGCCGTCCACGCCCGGGTCGCCGATCGCGTAGAGCGTGCCGAACACGGCTTCGTAGGCCGTCGACTGCATCAGCAGGCACAGGTCCTGCGCCGCGACACCGGCCGCGAGCGCGCGTTCGATCGCGCCAGCGACCGCGGCGGAACCGCTGTCGGGCGCGCGCCGGGCGTTGGCGACGATGTTCGCCAGGCAGCGCGGATCGCGCAGCGGGTTGATCACCGTCTGCCACAGGTGTTCGACCAGTTGTTCCCGTGTCGCCACCGCGTGCTCCCCTCGTTCGTGGAATGAAGACCGCTCAGGGCGGGGTAACGTCGACGCCGAGTCCTTTCTTCACCGGCTCGCCCTCGGTGACGTCCGCCACCTGCTCGGCCGCCTGCTTGGTGGACTGCGGCGAATCCGCATCGGGCATGTAGTCGGCGAGCTCGCCGATGCCCAGCCGCGCCAGCTGCCGCCGCGTCGCCTGCATCCGCGTGTGCTCGAAGTAGTGCATCGAACGCCACACGCCGAACGCGGTCACCACGATGCTCAGCAGCGCGCACGCGCCCAGCGACAACGTCCAGGACCAGGACAGGGCATCGTGCAGCGCCGCAGTCAGCGCCGCCATCAGCAGCATCCACGCCGACGCGCCGAATGCGATCGCGACCCCGGTGAAGGCCAGGGTGCGGCCGAAGGCGCTGCGCGCGAGCGAGAGGTCGGCGCTGACCAGGATGCGCATGGCCTTGGCCGCATCCGAGGTTGCCTTCAGGCCGGCGCGGCCGACCGCGCTGATCTCGCGCAGCGATTCGCCCAGGTCCGGCGCAGGCCCGGGCCTGCCGGCACCCGGCGTGGGAGGCGTCTGCTCGCTGCGCGATTCGTCCATAACGGGCCGGCCGTGTCGGGCGGTGCGTCGAAGAGTAGCCCGGGCAAGCGCGACCTGCGCGAGGAGTGTTCCCGACAACGCTCCCCGCGGCCGGTCGCCGGCCTCGCCCGGGCTACATGCGAAGGCTTACTTGTCGCCGCCGCGCGCGAGCTTGGCGATGATCCAGCCGGCCGCGAAGGCCACGCCGAACGAAACCAGCGGCCGCTCGCGGATGATTTCGGCGGCGCTGTCGACCAGGTCGCGGCCCTTGTCCATCAGTGCGTCCATCTGTTCGCGCGCGGCGCCGCCGGCCTGTTCGGCCGCGGTCAGTCCGGCGATGGCGCTGTCGGCGAGGTCGGCCTTGACGTTGGCCTTGCCCAGGCGCAGCTCATCGGCCGCCGCGCCGGCGGCGCTGCGCAGCGCATCGCCGGTGTCGACCGCGGCCTGCTTGAGGTGGCCGCCGGCTTCGCCGAGGTGGGACTTCATGCCATCGGTATTGGTAGGGGACATGTTCGATCTCCTGGAAGTGGGCGAAGCGGTCGCAGCAGGGGTCGGGTTACTGCATTTCGATCTCGCCGCGATCGCCACCCCGGATCACGCGGAACACCAACCTTGCCGGGGCCCGTGTGAAGCTGGCGCGGAAGCCGGGCAGGTCGGCGAAATCGCCGCTGGTGGCGGCCACGACGACGTCGCCCTTGGCCAGGCCGTTGCGGGCGGCGCGGCTGCCGCGGGCGACGGCCTCCACCACCACGCCGTCCACGCCCTGCTGGCGCAGCGACGCCGGCAACTCGGCGAAGGTCGCGCCTTCCAGGCGCGGGTCGAGCTCGGCGCCGGCCAGCGCGCGCGGCTGTTCGCGCAGGCTGGCGGTGAGCTGCAGCGGCTTGCCGTCGCGGATCACGTCCAGGGTGACCCGGCTGCCGACCGCCTGCAGGCCTTCGAAGTTGCGCAGCGCGTTGCGGTCGTCGACGTGCTCGCCGTTGGCGCCGACGATCACGTCGCCGGTCTTCAGGCCCGCCGCGGCCGCCGCCGAGCCGGCGAACACCCGCGTCACCGCCGCCCCGCGCGCTTCGCCCAGGCCCAGGCCCTGCGCGATGCGCGGGTCCACGTCCTGCGTTTCCACGCCCAGGGTGCCGCGGCGCACCTCGCCGGTGGCGACCAGCTGGTTCATCACGCCGCGCGCGATGCTCATCGGGATAGCGAAGCCCAGCCCGATGTTGCCGGCCATCGAGCCGCGCGGATTGAAGCTGGCGGTGTTGATGCCGACCAGTTCGCCGTTGAGGTTGACCAGCGCGCCGCCGGAATTGCCCGGGTTGATCGAGGCGTCGGTCTGGATGAAGTTCTGGTAGCCGAGCCCGCGCAGGCCGCTGCGGCCGACGGCCGAGACGATGCCGGAGGTGACGGTCTGGCCGATGCCGAACGGGTTGCCCACCGCGACCACGAAGTCGCCGACCTTGAGCTGGCTGGAATCGGCCAGCGGCAGCGCGCTCAGCCCGCTCGCCTTGATCCGCATCACCGCGACGTCGGTGTCGGGATCGGAACCGACGAACTCGGCCTTGAAGGTGCGCTCGTCCGCGAGCGTCACCGAGACCTCGTCCGCGCCCTCGATCACGTGGTGGTTGGTGAGGATCAGGCCGCGCGCGGCATCGACGATCACGCCCGAGCCCAGCGATTCGTTGATCCGCTCCTGGGTAAGCTGCGGGAACATCCGCCGGAACACCGGGTCGTTGGCGAACGGTCCCACGCCCACGCGCACGCGCTGCTTGGTGTGCACGCTGACCACCGCGGGGGTGACCCGCGCCAGCATCGGCGCGAGCGAGGGCAGCGGGGTGGTGCCGACCGCGGCGGGCAATGCGGCGACCGCCGGGGCGGCGCCCGCGGCGGGAAGCGGCGCGGCTGCAGCCGGCGCTTCGAAGGCATCGCGCATCGCGGTGGCGGCGAAACCGCCGAACGCGGCGGCGGCGGACAGGGCGAGCAGGGTCTTGTGGGCGTTCGACAGGCGCATGGGAGGCGGGTCGTCAGGAGAGGTGGGAGAGGATCGCGGCGCGGGCGCGGTTTTCAAGCGTCGCGGACCGGTTCAGTGTCCGCGCGGGCCGCCCAACCGTCCATGAAGTTTCATGCCCGCACCGCCGCGCGCGGTGCAAGTTGCGGGCCAAGCCGCGTGCTTGCCGGGCTGGCGCGAGGCGCGTGCGCATGCACTGCGGGTAAGAAAAAAAACCGTTGACTTGGGTAGGGGCGGGGTTTAGGTTTGGTTCCCGTCCGGCCACTACATCTTGTGGTTGGCCCGATGGGAAGAGCCCAAGCTTAGGGGTAGGCTTGGAAGTAAGGACAAGGCCGGGCAGACGCAGGGGAGCGGCGTCCGGCAGGAGTAGACCGGGTCGGCAACCGACCCGAGGACCCACGAAAACCGAAGGCAGCGCGACGCGATCCGGATTCTCCAGAGAGACATCTCAACGGGGGCACTTCAGGGCATCGATCGCGCGCCAAGTCGTCGGCGCAGTGGGGTGATGTGACAGGCAGCACACAACCATAAGAACAGCATGGCGCCGGGGCCGACCTGTCGCCGAAGGCAACAGGAGATAGCAAGGCATGAGCACGGTACGCCTCGAGGCAGTAAAGACCCCCATGGCCGAACAGGAAATCCCGATGCAGCCGGCGTCCCAGGACATCTGGGACAAGAAGTACCGGTTGAAGACCAAGTCCGGCGCCGCCGTGGACGCCGACATCGACGCCACCTACCAGCGCGTCGCCAAGGCCCTGGCCGATGCCGAGCCCAACGCCGAGAAGCAGGCCTACTGGAACGAGCGCTTCGTATGGGCGCTGCGCCGCGGGGCGATCCCCGCCGGCCGCATCACCTCCAACGCCGGTGCGCTCGAGCACAAGCCCGCGACCTCGACCATCAACTGCACCGTGTCCGGCACCATCGAGGACTCGATGGACGGCATCCTCGAGAAGGTCCATGAAGCGGGCCTCACGCTGAAGGCCGGCTGCGGCATCGGCTACGAGTTCTCCACGCTGCGTCCGCGCGGCGCGTTCGTCGCCGGCGCCGGCGCGTACACCTCCGGCCCGATGTCCTTCATGGATATCTACGACAAGATGTGCTTCACCGTGTCCTCGGCCGGTGGCCGCCGCGGCGCGCAGATGGGCACCTTCGACGTGTCGCATCCGGACGTGAAGGACTTCATCCGCGCCAAGCGCGAGGACGGCCGCCTGCGCCAGTTCAACCTGTCGCTGCTGATCACCGACGGCTTCATGGACGCGGTCAACGGCGACAAGGACTGGCCGCTGGTGTTCCCGGTCAACGAGAAGGAAGTGGGCGACCTCGACCTGCAGGACGCCGAGCAGGTCGTGTGGCGCGAGTGGCCGACCCACCGCAACTACATCGTCCGCGACGACGGCCTGGTCGCCTGCAAGATCTACGGCCACATCCGCGCGCGGCACCTGTGGGACATGATCATGGTCTCGACGTACGACTACGCCGAGCCGGGCTTCATCCTGATCGACCGCGTCAACGAGATGAACAACAACTGGTGGTGCGAGTCGATCCGCGCGACCAACCCCTGCGGCGAGCAGCCGCTGCCGCCGTACGGCGCCTGCCTGCTGGGCTCGGTCAACCTGACCAAGTTCGTGCGCAAGCCCTTCACCGACGAAGCCTCCTTCGACTGGGAGGAATACAAGGAAGTCGTGCGCGTGTTCACCCGCATGCTCGACAACGTGGTCGAAGTGAACGGCCTGCCGCTGGAGCAGCAGCGCAACGAGATCATGCGCAAGCGCCGCCACGGCATGGGCTTCCTTGGCCTGGGCAGCACCATGACCATGCTGAAGATGAAGTACGGCTCCAAGGAGTCGTGCGACTTCACCGACCGCATAGCCCGCGACATGGCCGTGGCCGGCTGGGAGATGGGCCTGTCGCTCGCCAAGGAGAAGGGCCCGGCCCCGATCATGGACGAGCTGTTCACCGTCACCGCCGAGATGCTGCGCAAGCGCCCGGAAATGGTGAAGGACGGCTGGAAGCTCGGCCAGGAGATCGAGGGCAAGACCCTGCACGCGCGCTACAGCCGCTACATGCAGCGCGTCGCCTCGGTAGCCCCGGAACTGGTCGACGAGCTGGCCGAAGTCGGCGCCCGCTTCACCCACCACAGCTCGATCGCCCCGACCGGCACCATCTCGCTGTCGCTGGCCAACAACGCCTCCAACGGCATCGAGCCGTCGTTCGCGCACCACTACAGCCGCAACGTGATCCGCGAAGGCAAGAAGACCAAGGAAAAGGTCGACGTCTATTCCTACGAGCTGCTGGCCTACCGCGAGCTGGTCAACCCCAAGGCGATGCCCTTCGCCGAGGACGCGGACGCCAGGCTGCCCGAGTACTTCATCTCCGCCGACGACATCACCCCGAAGGAACACGTCGACGTCCAGGCCGCGGCGCAGAAGTGGGTGGACTCCTCGATCTCCAAGACGGCCAACGTCCCCACGGACTACCCGTACGAGGACTTCAAGGACATCTACCGCTACGCCCACCAGCAGGGCCTCAAGGGCTGCACCACCTTCCGCTTCAACCCGGCCGCCTTCCAGGGCGTGCTGGTCAAGGAAGCCGACCTGGAGAACACGACGTACCGCTTCGAGCTGGAAGACGGCAGCGTGGTCGAGGTCAAGGGCAACGAGCAGATCGAGTACGACGGCGAGATGCACACCGCCGCCAACCTGTTCGACGCGCTCAAGGAAGGCTATTACGGCAAGTTCTGATCGTCGTCTCCGCCCTCTCCCCGCCGGGGAGAAGGGCGGGCGCGGACGGACGCGCCGGGCAACCTGAAAAACGATTCAGTCTTGTTCGTTCCGCTTCACCATGCTTTCGAACCGCCACGGGTATAGGATCGAATCGCAACACCGCAGTTCCGATTGTTTGTCCCGATAAAAACCAGCAAGGCATAGCGCCCGCGAGGAGGGCACATGAGCAACGGGAATGGAGTGACGGCGACTCTTTCGCAAGCCGCCGAATCGGTGAAGGAAACCGCGTCCAGCGCGGCGACCGCCGTGGCCAAGAAGGCCGAAGGGGTAGTCAAGGCGGCGAAGAAGCGCGCCACCAAGGCGAAGAAGGCCGCGACCAAGGCCGTGAGCAAGGCGAAGAAGACGCTCGCGTCCGCCTCCGCCGCGGCGAAGAAGGAAGCGACCGCGCTGCGCGCCAAGGTCGCCGGCAAGAAGAAGACCGCGAAGAAGGCCGCCAAGAAGGCCGGCAAGAAGGTCGCGAAGAAGGCCGCCGCGACCAGGAAGGCCGCGAAGAAGGCAGTACGCAAGGTGACCAAGAAGGCGGCGAAGAAGACCGCCCGCAAGGCACCGGCCAGGAAGGCCGCCAAGAAGACCGCCCGCAAGGCGACTCCGCGCAAGGCCGCGGCCAAGAAGACCGCACGCAAGGCCGCGCCGCGCAAGGCCGCCAAGAAGGTGGCAAAGAAGACGGCCCGCCGTCCCGCCAAGAAGGCGGCGAAGAAGGCCGCTCGCAGGAAGTAAGCAGTACCGGCAACACCAGGCAGTAACCAGAACAGAAAGCCCCGATTGGTCACCGCGCCCCGCGCGGGCGCGGTGACCGCACTGAACTACTTAAGCACTGACGCAATACCAGGGACCCGACGATGACCGTCAAAATCAACAAGAAGATCAAGGGCTACGCCGTCGTCACCGCCGACGACAAGGCCAGGGAAGCCATCAAGGCCGAATCCGTCTCGCGCATCGCCGCCGAGGCCGAAGCCAAGCCGGTGGCCGACGTCATCCAGATGCACGAGCGCGTCGAGCGCCCCGAAGTGCTGATCGGCTCCACCTACAAGATCAAGACGCCGCTGGTCGAGCACGCCATGTACGTGACGATCAACGACATCGTCCTCAACCCGGGCACCGAGCACGAGCTGCGCCGCCCGTTCGAGGTCTTCATCAATTCCAAGTCGATGGACCACTTCCAGTGGATCGTCGCCCTGACCCGCATCATGTCCGCCGTGTTCCGCAAGGGCGGCGACGTCACCTTCCTGGTCGACGAGATGCGCGCCGTGTTCGACCCGCGCGGCGGCTACTTCAAGGCCGGCGGCGTGTACATGCCCTCCCTGGTCGCCGAGATCGGCGCCGTGGTCGAGGAGCACCTCAAGTCGATCGGCCTGATGCACGACCCCGAGATGAGCGACGCCACCCGCGCCCTCATCGCCGAGAAGCGCAAGGCCTACGAAGACCGCGCAAAAAAAAAGTCTGAAGTAATCACCGCCGGCGAGATGGGCGGCGCCATGAGCGCCGACGTCGACGCCCGCACCGAGGAAGTGATCGAGGTCACCGGCGAAGGCGCGTCGTTTCCGCCCTCGGCGACCATGTGCCACAAGTGCAGCACGAAGGCCGTGGTGATCATGGATGGGTGCGCGACTTGCTTGAATTGTGGGTATAGCAAGTGCGGGTGAGCTAATTCGTCCCACACCTATAAATAAGGGCCAAGTCAGAAATGAACTTGGCCCTTATTCTTTAGAGGTCAACCGCAGTCGTCGCAGCGGCCCGCTGGTTGGGGCTAGCTCTAGCGTAAGAACCGGCTAGCAATTGCCCAAAGTTGGGTTGTAATAAAATCAATAACTTACGGCTAAGCTGAACGCGCAGCATGCCGTTGCCATCTGTAGAACTGTGAGTTGTGGGTCTTCCCTAGACGCGGAAATGGTGTAGTTTTCGCCTTGACGCAGCAGTCAGGATCGTTGCGTTAGGGTGGCAGCCGTTAGAAGTGTGGTGGATGGGATTGAGTCCTTAATCAAATCTGTTCGCAAAACCGCAACCTACAACGTCTCGCTCGGGGGCTTCCTAGGGGTAACAAAATGAAAACTGGTACCGGTGACGGCTAAGCATTCTTAGACTCACAAATGAAAGAAGCCCCCGATATCGGGGGCTTCGCCGTATCTAGGGGGAAGTGATGAGTCGGAAGAAGGAAAACATTGTTTCGCTCGGTTGGCATAACGTCATATGTCCTCTCGCCAAAGCTGCAGATCCACTTAGTTGGATTCTTTTCGTTGGCTTTTTAGCGCTAGTGGCAATCTCGATCGTTGCTCGTTACGACGATGGCGCCCTTCATAACTTCTATCAGATTAGATATCCGCTCTTTTGGTATGGCGCGTGGATCCTCGTTGTGCTCGCTACTGCTGGCCCTATATTCAATCTCACGAGAGAAAAGAATGAGGTTCCACTCGGAGTTCTGATTGGCGTCAGCGTTGCCCACGTTCTGAACTTTCTGATAATTAGTGTTGTAACGCTAAATCAATCTGGAAATGTCGCTGCAATAACTGCATTGCTTGCCGCAACGGTGGCGGCGTCGATGGTTGGTATCGGCTGGGTTGTTCAGCATCAGAGTAGTGCGAGAGCATCGCGCCGCGCCCACACATTCAACATCCTGATGCAGTCGAGACTCAGCAAAGAGTTCCAGGATCAGATCAAGAAGCGAGCTGACATGTACTCGGCTGGAAATCCCGTGGCGGCCGAAGATGCAAAGCTTTTTAACAAGATCGGCTATGAGCAATGTAAGGCCGAAACAATTAGGCAGCGAGACTTGGATTTGGCTCGAACAAAAGACGAAGCCAAGGCTGATGTTAGCGCCGCATACGAGAAGAAGTTGGAGGTTCTCGAAAAGAAGTTTGAGTCGCTTCAGGGCGTCAAATATTTGCTCAATTTCTACGAATTCATGAGCGCAGGAATCCATCTTCGTGAGCTCGACGAGCCGCTCTTAAGAGAGACGCTTAGGGATATTGCCATAACGCTATACAAGGATTCCGCGCAAATCAGGACGTTTCAGCGTGAGTCCCAACCTAATGTGTTTGTCAATCTAGATCGGATCGTCAAAGGCATTTGGATGAAGGACGATCAACGCTGACAGATCTCGTAGGGCGCAATAACCGAAGGGCATTGCGCCGACATCCATCCGGGTAAGGACCGTAGGCTGGGTTGGCTTCATCAACCCAGCAAATTCTCTAGGCAATCCCGCCACCTGATCGTCTTTCGCATGAAGGACCGTAGGCTGGGTTGGCTCCATCAACCCAGCTTCTCCAGGACCGTAGGCTGGGTTGGCTCCATCAACCCAGCTTCTCCAGAGAGTCCTGCTGCCTGATCACCTTCCGCGTGAAGCGCTGGGTTGGAGAAGCCAACCCAGCCTACGCCTCCCGCGGGGTTTTCCGATGGCGGGGTGCGCGGTGGCGGCACCCGCGGACCCTTCCCCGGCTACGATGCGATCCACCTGCGCGGGAAACCGACCCGCGTCTCGCCGAGGAATCATGAAGCCAGCCCTTGCCCTCACCGTCGTGCTGATCGCCGCTGCCACTTGTGCGTCCGCGCAGCCAGCGTAGCCCGGGTAAGCGAAGCGCACCCGGGGCTTTTCGTGGCGCGACTGCCTCCACCCGGGTGCGGCCTTCGGCCTTACCCGGGCTACGATGAACCTACATGGATGACGGAGCGCCAGGATGGTGCGATATCGACGCAATCGGGTCCCGGGTGGGACCTTTTTCTTTACGGTGACGTTGCGTAACCGGCGCAGCGACCTGCTGGTGGCGCGAATCGATGCATTGCGCGAGGCCTGGCGATCGGCGAAGGGGCGCGTGCCGCACGACGTGGTCGCGGCCGTGGTACTGCCGGAGCATCTGCATGCTGTGATCGCCATGCGCGATGCCGCTGCCGACTACCCGCGGTTATGGCAAGACATCAAGAAGGGCTTCACCCGGCGCGTGCAGGCGACCGGAATGCCACCGCCGTGGCAGTCACGCTACTGGGAACACACGCTGCGCGATGAAGACGACCTGCGCCGGCATGTGGACTACGTGCACATCAACCCTCTAAAGCATGGCCTCGTCGAACGGGTGGCAGATTGGCCGCATTCCACCTTCCACCGTTACGTCGCGCGCGGGGTGCTGCCGACCGACTGGAGCGGGTCGTAGATCTCGTAGGGCGCAATGACCGAAGGGCGTGGCGCCGACATCCATCCGGGTAGCGAATGGAGGGTTCTGCCGTAGCGCTTCGTTCTCCGGCACCGGCTCGTAGGCCTCCAGTGTTTACTCTGGCGCAATGCGCTGCGCTTATTGCGCCCTACGAGCGCCGGCGAACCAACGCCGCTACGCAGCCGGTGCGAGAAGGGGGCGCGGCATCTGGCAACGGCGCCTTTGGCTGCATCAGCCACGCCTTGCGCCAGGTCGGCGACGTCACGCGTGGGCTTGGCGACCTCGACGATGGGATCGCCGACGCCATGCGCGGCGTCGGCCACCCCGTTCGCGAGGTCATCGACGTCATACATGAGCTCGCGGACCTCGCGAACGAGGTCGCGGAACTCATCCTTCAGGTCGCCGACGTGGGCGATGAGGTCGCCGATCCCTCGGATGACGACTTCGACGTCAGCCAGCGTCGCCCGGGTAGCGCAGCGCACTGGGGTTCTTCGCCGCGCGACTCACTCCACCGGGTGTGGCCTTCAGCCTTGCCCGGGCGACATGGCCGACCAGATAGCCGCAGGAACGGCAGGAAAATTGATCGGGCCTTAACTCGCACGGGGCCGACAATCGCGCTCCCGTCGCAGGAGCCCGCCATGTCCGGTGTCACGCCCATCCGCGATCCGAAGGCCGATGCGTTGCTCACCCCGGACAACGCGGTCATCGCCTTCATCGATTACCAGCCCGAGCAGTACGCCGGCGTGGGCTCCATGCCGCAGGACGAGCTGGTGGCCAACGTCACCCTGCTGGGCCACGTGGCGACCGCGTTCGGCCTGCCGGTGGTGCTGTCCACGGTGTACGTGCAGCACGGCATGGGTGCGACCAATCGCGAGTTGCGCGAGGCCCTGCCGGGCGTCGAGGAGATTGACCGCACGTCGATGAATTCCTGGGAAGACCCCGACTTCCACGCCGCGGTCGCAGCGACCGGGCGACGCAAGCTGGTCATCGCCGGGCTGTGGACCGAAGTATGCGTGGCGTTCCCGACGATCGATGCACTGCGGGAAGGCTACGAGGTCTACGTTGTCACTGACGCCATCGGCGGCGTCAGCACGACCGCCCATGAAAGCGCCATGCAACGCATGATCCAGGCGGGTGCAATCCCCATCACCGTGCTCGCCCTGGCCTGCGAACTGCAGCGCGACTGGGGCCGGCCCGAGGCCGATCGCCTGCGCCGCGTCATGCGCGAGTATTTCGGCGCGCATCGGGCGCTGCGATCGTCGAAGCCGACGTAACCCGCGTAGTTCTCGTAGGGCGCAATAACCGGAGGGCATTGCGCCGATATCCCGGTCGCGATTCCTGCTTGCAGCGTGACGGCCTGTCGACGCGCGCGTGCGTAGGGTGCGCGGAACCCTTGGCCCGTCGAGCACACACCGATGTCACCTACCAGGCTCCTGCCCCTCCTCCTCGCCGCCGCGGCACTGGCCGCCTGCTCCGATCGCCAGCCTGCCTCGGACGCCTCGCGCCCGGCGGACGCAACGACCCGCGCAGGCAACGAATCCGCCGGCGACGACACGGACACGAAATCGCCTCCCGCCACGCCACCGCCGGAATCGCCCAAGCCCGGAACGCCCAAGCCCGAGACGCCAAAGACGGAAGCCGACTACCTCGGCCGCTGGACCGGAGTCGAAGGCATGTACCTGGTGGTCGCGTCCAGGCCCGGCGGCGGCGTCAGCCTCGAGATGCAGTGGGACCTCGACCGCAAGGGCACCTTCGATGGCTCGGTCACCGCCGAAGGCCTGCGCTTCGTGCGCGAGGGCGTCGCCGAGACCGCCGTGCACAGCAATGGCGATGCCACCGGCCTGAAATACCTCGCCGGCAAGCAGGACTGCCTGACGGTCAAGCCGGGCGAGGGCTACTGCCGGGATTGAACCCGGAAGGCATGGCTGACAGGCAGCGCCCACCGCGCCGCGCGAACGGGCTTCACTTGAACGAGTGCAGTCCGATCGCATTGCCCTCGGTGTCGGTCACGATGGCGATGTAGCCGTAGTCGCCGGCGGCGAACTTGTCCTTCATCACCTGGCCACCGTTGGCCGCTGCCTTGGCCGCTTCCCGCGCACAGTCCTCGCAGCTGAAGTACACGATCACGGCGTTGCCTTGCGGTCCGCCGTCCTCCATGAGCGCGAGCGCGCCGGCGGCGCCGGGCGCATCCTTCGCCATCGGGAACATCCACATCTCGCGCAGGCCCGGGCCGATCTTCTCCTGCTTCTCCAGCGCGATGCCGAACACGGCCTCGTAGAACGCCCTGGCGCGCGGCATGTCGCGCACGTAGATCTCGAACCAGCCAACGGGATTGGCATTCATGACCCGGTCCCTGCAAAGGAGTGCACGTCATTGGACGCGGCGCGGGGTCAAGCCGGCGTCGGGTGCAGTTGGGTTGAGGTCGTCTACGGTCCGCGAGATCTCGCGCCGTGTGGTGCGTACCAAACCGCAGGGGTAGGTCAGCGCCACGTGCCGAATCCGCGCCTCAATGCTTGTCGGACTCGCCCGACGGCCCGCGTTCGGAGTCGGCATGCTCGGTCCGCTGCTTGCCGTCCTTGAAGATCGTCCAGTCGTCTTCGTCTGTACGGGTGTTGCGGTCGCCCGAGCTGTGGGCGTATTCGCTGTCGCGCGCGTCCTTCGGCGGCAGGGGCGGAGGGGTTTGCTTGGCGTGGCGCTTGTCGGTCGATCGCATCGTGGTGCTCCGTTGCAGCGGGCGCCGCCAGCGTGCGCCCGCAGCGGTGAACAGCGCGTCCTCCGGCGCCTGCTCAGGTATCCAGCACGATGCGGTAGCGCGCCTTGCCCGCGCGCAGGTGGTCCAGGGCGTCGTTGACCCGGTTCATCGGGAAATGCTCGGTCTGCGGCGCGATGCCGTGGCGGGCGGCGAAGCCGAGCATCGCGTCGATCGTGCCGCGCGATCCGGTGGGCGAACCGGACACGCTCCTCTGCCCGGAGATCAGCGCGAACGCGACCACCGGGATCGGCTCGAGCACCGCGCCCACCACGTGCAGGCGTCCGTTCGGCGCCAGCGCGGTGAACAGCGCCGGCCAGTCCAGCGGCACGTTGACGGTGTCGATGATCAGGTCGAGCGTGCCGGCCAGCGCCTTGATCGCGTCGCTGTCGCGACTGGACACCACGCGATGCGCGCCGAACGCGCGCGCCTCCTCGGCCTTGGAATCGCTGGAGGTGAAGGCCGTCACCTCGCAGCCCCAGGCGCGGCAGAACTTCAGCGCCATGTGTCCCAGGCCGCCAATGCCGAACACGCCGACGCGGCTGGTCGGACGGATGCCCAGCAGTTCCAGCGGCGAATACACGGTGATGCCGCCGCACAGCAGCGGTCCAACTTCGGCGAAGGGCAGCGCGTCGGGAATGGGCACGGCCCACACCCAGTGGCAGCGCACCCTGTCGGCGAACGCGCCGTGGCGGCCGGTGATGGTGCCGACCACGGCGCTGCACAGATGCTGGCGGCCGGCGATGCATTGGTCGCAATGCAGGCAGCTGTAGGCATTCCAGCCGATGCCCACGCGCTGGCCGGGGACGAGACCTTTCGCTTCGGCTCCCAGGGCCACCACGCGGCCCACGCCTTCGTGGCCGGGCACGAACGGATAGGTGGTCGAGCCCCAGTCGTTGTCGAGCATCGACAGGTCGGAGTGGCAGATGCCGCAATGCTCGATGGCGATCTCGACCTCCTCGGCACCGAGCGGGCCGGGGTCGTACTCGAACGGCTGCAGTCGTCCACCGGCGGTATGTGCCGCCCACGCCTTGATCGTCGCCATGGTCCGTACCTCCGGGCAGGAGGCCGATGGTACGCAGCGTTCGTTCCGCCGCCGTGAGCGGGCGAGTCCACCTGCCGTGCCAGTCTTCACGCGCGCCGTCCGGTGCCGGGAGGCTCCCCAACTTGAATGGTCTCCGGTAGGGTGCGGCGACGGTTCGGGGTGCGGAACCTCACTTCGTGAAGCCAGGCGGTCCGGACGACAGGGGAAATGATGGGCAACCAATGGCCACGTCCAGCGATTTGCGGGACGTTTATCGGACTCGTTACCGCCGTGACTGCGTGCAGCCCTGCGGGCGTGCTCAGCGCATCGCCATCGCCCGGAGCAATTGATCCGGGCGCGGTGGCCGCCTACCAACGCGCGAACCAAGCGTTGCTCGAGCGGGCACGCCAGGGCGTGCGCGCAACGGTGGTGCTGCAGCACGCGGATGGCAGTGCAGGCCAAGGCTACGACGAGTACATCAACGGAACGCCGCTGCGCCTGCGGGAAATCCGCCCGGACTACGAGGCCATCGGCGTGGGCGACACCGTCTGCAGGCGCGAGCCGGATGCCGGCCTGACTTGCGAGCAGGCAGAGTTCTACCTCGGGTTGCGCGAGGTCGAGGAGTCCGGCGTCCGCCGGGCCCAGTCGTCGTTTGCGGACTGCGGCATGTCGCGTTGCCGTCGGATCGACATCGAGCAGACGGCTGGTGATGCCGCGGAACTGACGGAGTTCTTGGGCGGCAACCAACCGGTGACGGTGGACGGGGAGCGCTACGTCATGACCCTGCTCGTCCGCGAGGACGGGTTGCCCTTTGCGCTCACCGAGTCCACGTGGTCCGGCACCGGGACGACCGAAGGACTGGCCACTTACACCTTCGACTACGACACCCCGGTCAATCCGATCGAGCTTCCCGCGGAGTGAGCGCGCCTGGTCGAGTGGCGCCAGGCGAATTGGCCAAGCCGGCATCCCCCAACCAATTCGAGTCCCATCGGCCGGAACTCGGCTGAACCAGGCTGCCCCCATGCACGACGGCGATATCGACTATTCCCGCTACTCCCTGCTTGAACTGGAAGAGGCGCTCGCGGGCATCAACCGGCATCGGTACCCGAGGAACTACGCCAACCTGCGATCCGCCTACGCGCTGCTGACCGGCCGCCTTGCGCAGGTCCCGGATCCCACGCCGCCTGCGGTGGCGCACCAAGTGGAAGACCGCGAACCGCAACCGCGATTCGACGCGAGCGGTCGCTACCTGCCCAACCAGATCCCGCCCGCGGAGCGTGCGCGCCACGTGCTGCTGTCACTGGCGTTGCTCGCGTACGGCGGTTACGGCGTGTGGGTCAACGACCTCTACGTGCCTGGCCGGCGTGGCCGCGGCATGCACCTGCACGACATACCGGCGTGGCTCATGTACGGGGCAATGGTCTGTGCCTGCCTGGTGATGCTCTCCGTGGTGTTCGACCACTACGACCGCCGCAACAACGAACGCCATTACCGCGCGTTCGCCGCAGTCGGCGAGTTCGCGGGCTGGACGCTGTTTGCGCTGTCGCTGCTTGGAGCGGTGTTGCGCTAGTTGCCTTCGCCATGAGGCACGCAATCATCGTTCCGCTGCGTGACGCCGTCCGGCGAAACTCGTGCAGGACGGGCAGGAGCCCGCCCTGCGATGGACGCTCCGGATGATTCAACGGCACCGGGCTGGATGCAGCTCGATGCGGGTTCAGCGCGCTCCTTCCGGCAGCAACCAGCCATGGCCGTCCGGCGTGAGGTCCTGCACCGGCCCGACGGTCGACGCCGGCCAATGCTGGCGGATCAGCTCCATCGCGGCGGCACCTTCGGGTGTCTTGAAGTCCCTTGCCAGCTCGGTGGTGACATTCAGCCAGGTCACCGTGACCGCGCCGGCATCGCGCAGGCGATGGATTGCCATCTCTTCGGCAAGCTTGCTGTTGCTACCGGAAGCATCCACGACCACGTAGACGTTGTAGCCCGCGCGCAGGAGGTCCAGCGCGGTCTCCAGCGTGCAGTTGTCGATGGTGATGCCGCCGATGATGACGTTCCGGCGCCCCTGCGACTTGAGCCAGGCGGCCATGTCGGGCGTGTACCCGGAGACGGTGGTGCGCGGAAAGCGATGGAAGTCGTGGGTGACGTTGCGCGTTATCTCGGGCAGGAAGGTGCCGTAGAAGTCGTCTTCCTCCCCCAGCACGACGGCCGGCATCTTGAACAACGCGTTGAGCTTGGCGAACGCCTCGACGTTGTTGCGGAACTGCCTGGGCGGAATGGTGTTGATCAGGTTGTCCAGGCCGGTCACGTAATCCACGTACACGAGCAGTGAATCGCGGGCCTCGAGCCGGGCCAGGGCGGCGGGATTGGTGCTGGGTGGCGAAGCGAAGCCGCGCGGAGCGGCGAGCATCGCCAGCGAAAACACCAGGACAGCGAGGGGGCGGAACCAGGACATGGCGGACTCCTTCGGCGAGCGGGCGGGTGGCTGCGTGCCGAATGCTGGCGCAGGCCGGCCGGATCGATTAGGGGGCCGATTCGGGAATAATCATGCCGTTGGTGGTCCGCGAAACCCGGGGCGAGCAGTGCGATGGACGTGACGGCCGATGACACGCTGGTGTTCCTGAGGGTGGTCGAGCAGGGCAGCTTCGCCGCGGCCGCCCGCGCGCTGCGCCTGCCCAAGACCACCGTGAGCCGGCGCGTGCGCATGCTGGAGTCCAAGCTGGGCGTGCAACTGCTACACCGCACCACGCGCAAGCTGGCGCCGACCGAAGCCGGCGCGGTGTACTACCGTCATTGCGCCCGGATTCCGGTCGATCTCGACCTGGCCGAACAGGCCGTGAGCGAACTCAGCGGCATGGTCCGCGGCACGCTGCGCATGACCACGGCGTTCTCGATCGCGGACTGGCTGCTGGGTCCGATGCTGGCCGAACTCGGGCGACGCCATCCGGCGCTGCGCGTGGAACTGGTGCTGGCGAACGAGCGCCTCGACCTGATCGAGCATGGCCTCGACCTGGCCCTGCGCCTGAGCCCGGGCGTGTTGCCCGACTCCGACAACGTCGGCCGTCCGCTGTGCGCGATGACGCTGGCGCTGTACGCGGCGCCGGATTACCTGGCAGCGCATGGCACTCCGGATTCGCCTGCGGACCTGGTGCATCACCGCACGCTGGCGCTGCGCGCGCAGCTGAGCGGTGGCGGATACGTCTGGCGCCTGCAGCGCAAGGGCGAGACCAGCGACGCGGCGCTGCACCCCAGCGTGATCGCCAGCGACCCCGCGCCCCTGCTGCGGGCGGCCGCCGACGGCGGGGGCATCGTCATGGCAGGTGGGCCGCAGGTGCGCGAAGCCGTTGCCGCCGGTGCGTTGCAGCGCGTACTTCCGCAGTGGACCGGGCCGCGGATGCAGCTGTTCGCGTTCTACCCGCGCGAGCGCCTGATGGCGCCGAAGATGAGGGCATTCATCGATTTCCTGGTGGAACAGACCGCGGCCCACGAGGATGAGATCGGCGGCGCAAACGGCTGAATCCGGCGACGCCGCGATCGAAGCGGCGGCAGGCGCCGCCGCGCGCACGCACAGGGTCACGCACGCCATTGGCTGCAGGCGCGGAACGCTGCTCCATCGATCGGGGAATTGAAAAACCCGGCCGCGGACGTATGTTCCCGATCGTGAAGATGCCGCCACAAAAGCGGGCGCAAACGGGTGCCCACCAGGTCGCGATCCTCGCGTACGAGGGCCTGTGCCTGTTCGAGTTCGCGACCGTGCTGGAGATCCTGCGTGATCGGGCCCCACCGACTCCGGACTGGTACCGCGTGCAAGTCGCTTCGATCGACGGTCCGCAGGTGCGTTCGGATTCCGGCGTGCTGGTGAACGTGGACGAAGCCCCGGAAGCCCTGGCCGCGGCGGACACCATCCTCATTCCCGGGTGGCGCGACGGGGCGGTCCCAGAAGACCTGTGCGAGCTGATGCGGCGCGCGCACCGTCGCGGCGCGCGGTTGGTGTCCATCTGCACCGGTGCCTTCGTGCTCGCTGCCGCGGGGCTGCTCGACGGCAGGCGCGCCACCATCCACTGGCGGCACGCCGACGCGCTTGCGCGCCAGTTCCCCGCGGTCGACGTCGATCCATCGGTGCTCTACGTGGATGGCGGCGACATCCTGACCTCCGCGGGTTCTTCGGCGGGGTCCGATCTCATGCTGCACCTGGTGAGCAGGGATTTCGGCGCGGCGGTATCCAACCAGATCGCGCGCGGCATGGTCACGCCGCCGCACCGCGCGGGCGGGCAGGCGCAATTCATCGAAACGCCGCTGCCGCAGGAGCACGACGACCGGTTCGCCGGGATCATCGAGCAGCTGCGTCGCAATCCCGGCGCGGAGCACTCGGTCGAGAGCCTTGCACGCCAGGTGGCGATGAGCCCGCGCACGTTCCACCGCAAGTTCCGCGCGGTCATGGGCCATACCCCGTACGACTGGCTGCTGATCGAGCGCACGCGGCTGGCCAAGCAGTTGCTGGAAGCGAGCGACCTGAGCATCGACCGGATCGCCGAGCGCACCGGCTTTGCCGCGACCGACACGTTCCGGCACCACTTCAGCCGCATCGTCGGCACCAGCCCGTCCCGGTACCGGGCCACCTTCATGCATGGGGAACCGGGCCGGCGCGAAGCGTCGCTGTCCTGACGCAATCTGCCCGCAGATTGGCAGCAAGCGCGGTGGTGCGCCGGCGTGCGCGATCGCAACATCTGCAGCACGCCGAATCGGCGACGGGCCCGGGATGCCGTGTCCTGGTATTCGCGATTCGCGCTGGCACCCGTGGCCAACGACGAGCGCAAGCAATGACATCCAACCGGATGGGAGAGAAACATGAGTGACCGACGCGCCTGCTTCGACTTCGAAGTCGATTTTTCCAACGGCGGCGGCATCCAGGGCCAGGGATTCCGCCTGGACATCGATGGCGACGACATCGACGACGAGGCCCTGGCCGCCTACATCATCCGCGACCTGCGCCTGCTCATGGTCGGCGCGGTGCGCATCCGCAACAAGCGGATCATCGAGGAGCGGCACAAGCGCGCCAGCAATCATGTTGCCGGGGCGGACGCCGCTGCCGGCGAAGGCTTGCTGGTCGACCTGAGCCACACGATCGAGGACGGCATGATCACCTACAAGGGCCTGCCGGCGCCGCTGATCTGCGACCACCTGTCGCGCGAGCAATCCCGTGCGCGCTATGCGGAGGGCACCGAGTTCCAGATCGGCCGCATCGACATGGTTGCCAATACCGGCACGTATATCGACACGCCGTTCCACCGCTATTCGCATGGCCACGACCTGGCCGGCCTGCCGCTCGCGAAAGCATCGGGCCTGCCCGGAGTCGTCGTCCGGCTGGAGGGCTTCGCAGGCCGCGCGATCGACTGGCACGCGTTCGCGGCGAGCGAGGTCAGGGGCAAGGCCGTGCTGGTGCACACCGGATGGGACCGCCACTGGCGCACCGACGCGTACTTCGAAGGCCACCCCTTCCTGACGGAGAAGGCGGCGTTGTACCTGCGCGACCACGGCGCGGAGCTGGTGGGCATCGACTCCTTCAACATCGACGACGTGTCCGGTGGCGATCGTCCCGTGCACACCGTGCTGCTCGGCGCGGGCATCCCGATCGTCGAGCACATGACGGGGTTGGCGCGACTGCCCAACGAAGGGTTCGAGTTCTGGGCCGTCCCGCCGAAAGTCGCCGGCATGGGCACGTTCCCGGTGCGTGCGCATGCCCGGCTCGGCCCAGCGCCGCCCTGAGCGACGCGCGCTGCCGGGATCGGCAGCGTCGCGTTGCAGGCGACTGCCACCACGGCCCAACCCACACCCCGACCGCGTCACGTTCCGGCTGGATCGCAACCATGGCATGGCTACTACTCATTGCAGCGGGCATCGTCGAGGTCGCCATGGCGGCGGCGTTGAAGGCGGCCGACGGCTGGATCGGGCCGAGCATCGCCGGTATCGCGTGCGCGCTGCTATCGATCTTCCTGCTCACCCACGCGCTCAAGCTGCTGCCCAGCGGCACCGCGTATGCGGTCTGGACCGGCATCGGCGCCGTGGGCGTCGCCGTGCTCGGGATCGCCGTCCATGGGGAAAGCGTGTCGCTGGCGCGGCTGTTCTTCATCGGCCTGGTCGCGGTGGGCGTGATCGGGCTGCGCGTGGTCGAGCACTGAGCGGAGGCGCGCGATGGCCAACATGCTCCATGTCGCCGCTTCGCCCCTCGGGGTCGGCTCGCGTTCGAATGAAGTCGCGCTCGAACTGGTGGACGCCTACCGCAACCTGCATCCGGGCCGGGAGGGCGCGACGGTCGATGTGTGGAACGTGGACCTGCCCGATTTTGACAGGGCCATGATCGCCGCGAAATTCGCGGTCCTGCGCAGCCACGACGCCACCGACGAGCAGCAGGCCCAGTGGGCGCGCGCGGTCGAGCTCTCGCAGCTGTTCAACCAGGCCGACAGCTATCTCTTCAGCGTGCCGATGTGGAACTTCGGTGTGCCGTACCGGCTGAAGCACTACATCGATGTCATCACCCTGCCCGGGCAGAACTGGTCCTGGAACCGCTCGCACGGGTATCGGCCGTTGCTGCAGGACAAGCGCGCGGTGCTGGTGTACTCGAGCGCGGGCGACTATCCGGTCGCGCCCGCCGGCAAGGCCGGCAGCGAGGAGTTCCAGAAGCCGTTCATGCGCAAGTGGCTGGAATTCATCGGCGTCGAGGTCGTGGAGGAAATCGTGGTGGGGCCGACGCTTGCGGACGCGGACGAGCTGGCGGCGCTGTTGGCGCACTGCAAGCAGCGCGCCCGCACAGCGGCGCAGGTGCTCTAGGCCCGCCGCCCGAATTGGAGGACCCATGCCGATTCTCAATGTCAAAGTCGCTGCCGTCGCTTCCCGGGAGCTCACGCAGGCCATCGTCGACGGTTTGTCGGAGTTGACCTCCCGCGTTCTCCGCAAGGACCCGGACGTGACGGCGATCGTCGTCGAATACGTCGACCCGGAGCACTGGTATGCAGGCGGGCGTGCGCTGGCCGCGCAGGGCAAGAGCAGCTTCTACTTCGATGTCCGGGTGGTCGACGAAACCAACACGAAGGCCGAGAAGGCGGCGTACATCCGCGAGGCCTTCGCGTTCTTCGCCGCGTTGCTGGGCAACGTGCACGCCGAGAGCTACATCCATGTGCTCGACGTCCGCGCCGCTGCCTACGGATACGGCGGCTTGACCCAGGAGGAGCGTGCGTATTGCGGCGGGTGCCCGTAGCCCGCGCGACGCGCGCATGCGGCCACCTGGGAGACAGGTCGGCCAACCAACGACACCGTTCGCCCGCAGCCTGGACGGCTTCGTGGCGCTTCACGCGAGGTTTGCAGCCATGACAGGTTCCCAATGCGTGTTGCGGGACGCCGACAGCCCCGCACTGGTCGAGATCGCAAAGACCCTCTTCAAGGAGTACGCCGAGGCGATCGGCACGGACCTCGAGTTCCAGGGGTTTACCGCGGAGCTCGAAGCGCTGCCGTTTCCCTACGCGGCGCCGCGCGGCGCACTCCTGATCGCCTACGTCGACGACGCGGTGGCCGGCTGCGTGGCCCTGAAACCGCTGGATGCGCACAAGGCCGAGATGAAGCGGCTGTACGTGCGCCCGCAGTTCCGGAGCCTGGGACTCGGCAAGCAGCTGGTCGAGGCCGTGATCCATGCCGCCAGGGCCGCAGGCTACAGCGAGCTGCGGCTGGATACGCTGGCCAGCATGGCGTCGGCGCAGGCGCTGTATGCCCGGCTTGGCTTCGCCGAGATCGCGCCCTACAGCAGCAACTATCTTCCCGGCACCCGCTTCTATGCACTGCCGCTGGCGCAGTGACGCTTTCGCGCCTGTCCACTTGCGTGCGCGGCGAAGCGGTCGCTCGACGCGCCGGGTCAGCCAAGCATTGCCGGGTCGGCGTGCGACTTCCCAGGCGGGTGCCATGGAAGAATATGCGCTCGCATCGCCCGCGCTGGCTGGAGGCCACATGATTCGAGACATCCGGATCTTTCCGGAAGCGCGCCGACTGGAAATGAAGTTCATGGGCGGCGTCGGCATCCAGGATCGCCTCGATACGCTGGCCCTGGTGGCGCCGTTGCTGGCGAACCAGCCGCTCGACCGGATCCTGGTCAATTTCAGCGCGGCCTGGCACGAGCCGCCATTGGAAGACGGCGGCATCCCGTTCGAGGAAACGCTGCGCCAGGACGGCGCCTACTCGGGGCGTCGCGTCGCGTTCGTCAGCCGGCCGCACGACTATGTGCCAACGAAGGGCGCGGAGGCGCCGGCGCTCGGATTCGAGTTCCGGTGCTTTTCCGGGCTGCATGCCGCGCTGGCGTGGCTTGAAACCGCCTAGGCGCAGGCAGTGCCCCATCACCCAAACACGTTTCAGGCGAGCGCGGCGTCCAGCGGCTGCAGGTCGCCGGCCGCTTGCGGACGCACGACGCGCGCGATCTCGTGGCCATCGCGCAGCAATACCAGCGTCGGCCACAGCTTGACCCGGTAGGCGCGGCCGAGCACGCGGCCGCGACCGTCCTCCACGCGCAGGTGCGCGACGCCGGCGTGGCCGTCGAGCCACGCGTCCACCGGCGCGCGCGCGGCAATGCAGTGCCCGCACCAGTCGGTGCCGAAGTCGAGCAGCACCAGGCCCGCCATTGCTTCGACCGCGGCGCGTTCCGGGGCCTGCTGCTGGTAGGTCGGGTCGCGTCGGGTCATGGGCGTTCTCTGGCTGGTGGCAGTGTCATGCCTACCTTGCGCTGCCGGTTGTCCATGTCGCGTCGACAGGCGGCGCGCGCACGCATTCCGGTCGACGCTTGCGCGTTACCGACGCGCGCAGTCATTTGCACAGTGCGATGGTCTTCGACCGCTGGTCGATCATGAGTACGAAGCCTTCCAGCGCGTGCGCGCCGACCAGCAGTTCCGGGAAGCGGTCGGCGACGCGGACCTCGACGTCGGACAACCGGGCGCCGCCGATCCGGAAGGGGCCGTGGATCGTGGCGCGCTGGGTCTCGATGTTGCCGTTGGTCAGCTGTCCGCTGCCGGCGCGCTCGAGCGGGCCGGCGGCGACCTGGCCGTAGAGCGACCGCGGCAGCACGAAGCTCACGTTGGCGCCGGTATCGAGGTTGCCCTCGGTCTGCAGCGCGCCGATCGACACCGGCACGCGGAAGGCGCGCTCGTACGTCAGGACATTGTCCGCCGCCGGCGACAAAGCACGCGTGCGGCCGAACGACAGGGTCTTGCGCGGGTAGTCGATGACCAGCAGTCCGTCGGCGAAGAACTCGCGCGCGAGGATGCCGGCGAACGCGGCCTCGGGTGACTTGCGGCTGCTGTAGTCGCGGGTGATGACATCGAGGTCGCGCCGGGTGACTCCGCCCAGTTCCAGCGAATCAACATGCGTGGTGTCGACGCTTGCGGCCTGCACCCCGTCCGACGTCGTCGCCTGGCCCTGCACGCCCAGGCCGAGCGCGCCCACCAGGCTGGCATCGGCGCGCGCCAGTCCGCTGGCGCCGGTGTCGACGGCGAAGCGGAAGGGCCCGCGCCCGTTGACCCGCGCCTGCACGTAGATGCGCCCGTCGACCACTTCGAACGGGACGCGGACGAGGGCCTCGCCGGTGCGGACATGCCTCGACCTGCACGCGTCCTGGCGGGCGAGCGGGGCGTGCGTGCAGGCTGCTGCGCCGAGCGCGATGAGCAACAGGCCCGCGCCGATCCGCTGCATCGGGTGGCGGGCGGCGGGTCGTGCGCACGTGGAGGGTGGGGTGGGCTGCATTCCATTGCTCCGGGGCGGGTGTGCGGCCACGCTGTCGAGTGGTCGGGCAGGCGGCAAGGCCGATGCGACGAAACGCGGCTGCGGCCGACGAATCCCCTTCAGCGCGCGCAGACCGTGGCCACGGCAGGGCAGACAGGGCGCGCAGCGCCGGTCAGGCGGCTGCGGTGATCGCCGCGATCATCGTGCGCACCGCTGCGTCCGGCGCCAGCGCGCTGTCGCGCACCAGGCTGCGCCAGGTGAAGTAGCTCAGGCCCAGCCGCAGCAGCGCGCGCGGCGCAGGGGCCAGGTCCGCCCCGAGCACCTCGTCGTAAGCCGCCTGGTACGGACCCCAGCGCAGCTCGACGATCTCGCGCACCAGCGGATGCGATTCGGCGTCGCGCAGGACGCAGGCGGCCAAGTCGGCGTTGCGCTCGTACCACGCGTAGACCGCGGCCAGCCCGGTGGCGATGCGCTCCCTGCGGTCGCCGATGTCGCGCCAGGCGGCAGCTTCGGGGAGCGGATCGCGTTCGAGGGAGTAGGCCGAGCAGGCCAGCAGCAGGCTGCGCTCGTCCGGGAAGTGCGAATAGAAGGTGTTGCGCTGCACGCCGGCCCGTTCAGCCACCTGGCTGAAGGTGGTACGGGCCGGACCGAGTTCGCCGTGCAGCGCCACGGCCGCTTCGACGATCCGCTGCCGGGTTTCCGCCTGCTGTTCCGCGCGTCGCTTGAGGGTGTAGGTCCGGGCCATGTGATTCACTATACACAGATGCTCATCCATATTGACAGCCCCGATTATTGAGAGCACATTCGTGTTCGCCCAAATAGCGGAACGCATCGGGGCGCGGTCCCAGGCGGGCGATTCCCTCCCCAATCAGGCAGATCCCCATGAACACCCAAGTCGATGAAATCGCCGATGGCATCTTCCGGCTGTCGACCTTCGTGGCCGAAGTGGCAGCGCCCGCCGGCTTCACCTTCAACCAGTTCCTGGTCCTCGGCGACGAGCCGCTGCTGTTCCACACCGGGCCGCGGCGGATGTTCCCGCTGGTGCGCGAGGCGGTCAGCCGGCTGATGCCGCCCGAACGCCTGCGCTGGCTCTCCTTCGGGCATGTGGAAGCCGACGAATGCGGCGCCATGAACGAATGGCTGGCGACGGCGCCGCACGCGCTGGTGGCGCACGGCGAAACCGCGGTCCTGGTTTCGTTGAACGACCTGGCCGATCGCGCGCCGCGCCTGCTCGGCAACGGCGAAGTCATCGACCTGGGCGGTGGCAAGCGCGTGCGCTACCTCGACACGCCGCACACCCCGCATGCGTGGGAGGCAGGCGTGATCTACGAGGAGTCGACAGGCACGCTGCTGTGCGGCGATCTGTTCACCCAGGTCGGCAACGCCCCCGCGCTGGTCGACGGCGACATCGTCGGCCCGGCCATTGCCGCGGAGGATCTGTTCCAGTACTCCTCGCTCAACCCGAACATGGGCGCGACGATCCGCGCGCTCGCGCAACTGTCGCCGCGCACGCTGGCCCTGATGCACGGTCCCGCGTTCTCCGGCGACGGTGCGCGCGCGCTGCATGCGCTGGCGGATGACTACGATCGTCGTGCGCTGCGGCGTGGCGTGGCGGTGGATCGCCTCGAACCCGCATAGACCGACCTGCAACAACAGCGCGCGGGGGAGCGACGCCCGGGCGCGTTGCCCGATGCACGATGCGACTTTGCGCCTGCCGCATCGTCTGGGCGCGATGCCGCGCGCGGCGGTGGCATGGGCGGGGTTCCACGCATCCGGCGCTCCCGGGTATCTTCCCGGCTTCCTCTCCGGGCGCCGCCTGCCTGGAGCCGTACGTCGAAATCACGGGGACATGTTTCGGTGAAACCACACAAGTTCTTTTCCGTCCTTGCACTGGCGCTGGCCCTGCAGGTCCCGGCCACCGGGCATGCGGGCGTCTACAGCGACGACCTGGGCAAGTGCCTGGTCAATGCGTCCACTGCCGAGGACAAGCAGCAGTTGGTGCAATGGGTGTTCTTTGCCATCTCGTTGAACCCGACGATCAAGCCGTACGCGAACATCAGCGCGGAGCAGCGCGTCGCGACCGACAAGAAGATGGCGGCGGTATTCGAAAAGCTGCTCGGCGAATCCTGCGTCAGGGAGGCCACCGAAGCGATGAAATACGAGGGCAACCTCGCGTTCTCCGAATCGTTCCGCCTGCTGGGCCAAGTCGCGGGCCGCGAGATCTTCGCGTCGCCGGAAGTGGCCGCGGGCACGGAGAACTTCACCCAGTACATCGATATCGAGAAGCTGCGAGAGAAGCTCGGCGTCACGACCAAGTAGGCCGAAGCGCGACGCGCACGAACCAAGGGCCCCGCGCATGGCGGGGCCTTTGGTTCGGTAACCACGTCGCAGGTGCCATCGCGAACGGTCCGGGGTCACTTCGTGGCCTGCCGCTTCGCCGCGGCACCGCCGCAAGCCCACGCCCAACAGGGCCCTACAGCGCCGCCATCAGCGGCGCCAGCGCCGCACCGATGCGCTGCATCTGCGCCGGGGTCACCAGCTCGGCCAGTACCTTCTGGAAGCGCGGCTCCTGCACGCCCGACACGATGTACTGCCAGCGGTACGCGGCCAGCGTCTCGGCCGCGAGCAGGTCGCGTTCGGCGGCGCTCTGCGCACGCGGGACGATCAGCGAGAAGTACTCGGCGTCGGCGCGCGCCTGCGCCTGCAGGATGCCGTCGACGCCGCCGACCAGCGCGATCAGGTCGTCCACCGCGGCGTCGCGTTCGGCCGGCGAGAGCTGGGCGTCGACGCGGCGCCATTCCAGCTCGTCGAGGATGGCGTGCTGCGACTCCTCGCGCCAATGGAACAGGAACACGTCCTTGAACAGCGCCGACAGCGACGCGTCCGGCTCGATGCTCTGGCGGTAGTGCGCCTGGGTGAACAGCTCGATGTGGCAGGTCAGCGCCAGCACCGCCCAGCTGCTCTTGCCCAGCACGAACTCGGCAACCGCGTTGGGATCGGCCGCGCTGGTGTAACCGGCGGGCATGGCGGCGCCGATCATCGCCTCGATGCGGCGGAACAGCTCCTGGTGCTTGAGCTCCTCGTCGCTGAAGCGGATCAGCGCTTCCAGCGCGACCTGGTCGCCGAGCCAGTGGTCGCGGCTCAACTCCAGCACCTTGGCGTTGATGAAGCGCTCGACCAGGCCAAAGATGTTGGCGTAGCTGCGGCCCTGGATCTGGCTCATCAGGCGACGTTCGCCGCTGTCCTCGAGGATCGAACGATCGAGCCGGCTCAGCCCGTCGGGCAGGAACTTGTTGTCGAAGTCGAACTGGCGATCGCGGATGACATCGCGATCGATCTCCCAGCGCACGCGCTTGGATACTTCGACGACCTTGGCGTAGCGGCTGGGGTTGGCCGCGTGGTCGGCGGTGTAGGCGGGGTACTCGATGGCGACTGCGTTCACGGGATCATTCCTGTGGAGCGGGGGAGGAGTGGCGATTCTTCGCGGGCCACTGCGCCCCGCGCTCCACCGGTCGTCCTTCCCGCTTGCCCGAAAATCCGCGATTGCCGCGCCGTGCACCCGCTCCATGCCGGCACCGGCGCGTGCGCCGATTCAGGGTGGTCCGGGCAACTGTCCCTGCTTGCGCCGCCACGCCGCGGGCGGCATGCCGACCAGGCGCTTGAAGGCACGGCCGAAGGCGGCCTCGGACTCATAACCCGTCTTGAGCGCGATCGACAACACGCTCGCCTGGCTCTCGCGCAGCATCCGCGAGGCCAGCTGCATCCGCCACTGCGCCAGGTATTGCATCGGCGGTTGCGCGATGAGTTCGACGAAGCGCTCGTGCAGCGCCGAGCGCGACAGGCCGACCTGGCTGCTGAGCTCGTCGATGCTCCACGCGGCCGCGGGATTCTCGTGCATCAGCGCCAGCGCGCGGCCGACGAAGCGGTCGCGCAATCCCGCCAGCCAGCCCGTCGACTGCTCGGGCATGCCCTCGATGTGGCGCGTGACCGCGTCCACGAACATCATTTCGCTCATGCGCTCGAGCAGTACCTCGCTGCCGGGGCGGCGGTTGCCGGACACGGTCGCCGCGAGTTGCGCGAACTGCGCGCCCCAGGCGCTGCCTGCGGTGGCCGGCAAGTGCAGCAGTCGCGGCAGGGTGGCGAGCAGCGGATTGAACGGCCGCTTGTCGCAGCCGATGAAGCCGCACACCAGCGAGGTATCCGTTTCATAGTCGATGCCCAGTTCCGGCGCGGCGACTTCGCGCGCCGGCGGCGCCGCCATGCATTGCTGGGCCAGGCGGAAGGGCCGCCGGTGCAGCTTCATCTCTTCGTACCAGTCGACCTTCGGCTCCGGTCGCAGGCCCGGCGCACTCGACACCACGTGCGGGTCGCCCTGCGGCAGGATGATGATGTCGCCGCGCTGCAGTCGCAGTGGCTGTTCGCCTTGCAGCGCGATCCAGCATTCGCCCGCGGTGACCACGTGGTAGGGAATCACCTGGTCGACTTCGGACATGACCGCGGTGGCGATTTCCGTAGACGCCGGAGCCTCGGCCAGCCATTTGCCCGCGCAGGAAAGATCGAAGAACAGGGCGCCGCGCAGGCGCACGGTGCGCAGTACGTCGGAGAGGGTGTCGTGGGTCATGGGACCGCCGGATCGATCACGCCACGCCGATTCTGGCAGACGCTGCGTAAGCAGAGGTTGGCCGGCGTCGATTGCCGGATGGCGGGACGAATCGCGGGGAGTTCCGGTCAAGCGCCGGGTCGTGGCGCTGCGGACAATGACCGCGTTCCCCACACGAAGGCCCGGAGAAATTCCCATGGCACTGGCAAGAGAGCTACCCGATCGCGTCGCCGCAGCCGCTCCCGATTTCGCCGCCATCAAGACCCGGCAGCAGGCGACCTGGGCGAGCGGCGATTTCGCGGTGATCGGCACGACCCTGCAGATCGTCGGCGAGTCGCTGGCCGAGGCCGTCGATGTGCGCGCCGGCGAACGCGTGCTCGATGTCGCCGCCGGCAACGGCAACGCCACCCTCGCGGCGGCGCGTCGCTTCGCCCGTGTCACGTCGACCGATTACGTCCCGGCGCTGCTGGAGAAGGGCGCCGCGCGCGCCGCCGCGGAGGGCCTGCGGGTCGCATTCGAAGTCGCCGATGCCGAGGTGTTGCCGTACCGCGACGGCAGCTTCGACGTGGCCCTGTCCACCTTCGGCGCGATGTTCACTCCCGATCACCGGCGTCCCGCCGACGAGATGTTGCGGGTCGTGCGCCACGGCGGCCGCATCGGCCTGGCCAACTGGACGCCGGAAGGCTTCGTCGGCAGCTGTTCAAGGTGATCGGCCGGCAACTGCCGCCGCCGGCGGGGCTGGAATCGCCGGCGTTGTGGGGCACGGAGCCGCACATCGTGCGGCTGTTCGGCCGCAAGGCCGCGGACATCCGCTGCGAGCGCAAGCTGTTCAATTTCCGCTATGAGTCGACGGCGCACTGGCTGCACGTGTTCCGCGCGTTCTATGGCCCGACGCACCAGGCGTTCGCGGCCCTCGATGCGGCCGGGCAGCGCATGCTCGAGGCGGCCATCACCGACCTGCTCGCGCGATGCAACGTCGGCGGCCCCGACTCGCTGGTGGTGCCGGCGGAGTACCTGGAAGTCGTCATCGTCAAGCAATGATCCGGCGCGCGCGGGAGGCGATGCGTCCCGCGCGCATCCGCGCCACCGGCGCACACACGGTCCAGGAGACGTGCCATGACATTTCCACTGTGGATGCTGCTCGGGTTCGCCATCTGGACCGCGCTCGTGCTGATCTGCACGATCGGCCTCTATCGCCTGAGCCGGGTGTTCACCGGCCGCGCGGGCATGGCATCGTTCCCCGCCGATGCGCCCGAGGGCGCCGCGTGGTACCTGCGGGCGATGCGGGCCCATGCGAACTGCGTGGAGAACCTGCCGCTATTCGCCGTCGTCGTGTTCGCGCTGTATGCCAGCGGGATCTCCAGCCAGGCCACCGACGCGATGGCGGGCATCGTGCTCGCGGCGCGCGTGGTGCAGTCCGTGGTGCATGTCTCCACCGTCCAGACGGACCGGATCGTCTCGGTGCGCTTCACCTTCTTCCTGGCGCAACTGCTGTGCTTCCTGGGCATCGCGGCGGTCGTCGTCGCGCATGCCCTGTAACCAGGGCGTGCAACCCGGACGAGGCCTGCCGTGCGTGCCGAAGGCTTCGGGCGGCCGGCCGCGCTAGAGCAGGTAGCCGGCTGCCAGCGCCGCCAGCGCGACCAGCATGCCGCCGATCGCCGCCGTCGCGGCCCAGCCGCGTCCGGATGGCGCGGGCGCGGGTGCGGGCGTCGCGCGCAGGAGACGCACGTTGTCGGCGAGGGCCGGCCCGCTGCCGGCCAGGCGGAAGCGCACGCGGTCGAAGCTGACCTCGTCGCCGATGTGCAGCTTGTGCTTGCGCACGCGGTGATCGTTGACGAAGGTGCCGTTGGTGGATTCCAGGTCCTCGACCACCACGCCGTCCTCGCTCGGTACCAAACGCGCGTGCACGCGCGAGAGGCCGGGGGCGTCGAGGTGGATGTCGCACTCGGGCGCGCGGCCGATGGTCACCGCGCTCGACACCGCGTAGGAGCGGCCGAAGGCCCCGCCGGTCACGCCACGCAGGACGAACATCGGGAGCACTGCGCGGATGGTGGTCGCGCCGGGGCCGTCGTTGGCCGCGTCCTGCGGCGCCGCGGCGCCCCTGCCGGCAACCGGGGCGTCGAACGCCGCCAGGCGCGCGCGTACGTGGTCGAAGCTGACGTTGTCGCCGGGGCGCAGCGCGATCAGGCCGTCGACCCGGCGGCCGTTGACCTCCACGCAATTGCCGTGCGGCACCTCCAGCATCACCCCGGCGGCGCTGACATGCAGCTGGCCGTGCTGCGGTTGCACGCCGGGTTCGTGGAGGACGATGTTCGCCGTGGGATCGGAGCCGACGCAGGCAACGCCGGGATCCAGCCGGACCTGGGGGTGCTCGCCACCGGGAAATACGAGCGTCATGGTCATGGATGACTCCTCGTGGACGGGTTTGGCCGGCAGACCGGCCGTGCCGGATGCGTGAAGCTGGGACGAAGGGAAGCGACGCTATTCGCGAAGGTGCATGGGGCGCGTGAACGGGGCACGGTGGGGCGACGCGCGGTCCGGGACGGCGCCCGGGCGGACAGGGAGATGACGCGGTAGGCTGCCGGCACCATCGCCACGCCACGCGCAAGGACGTCATGACACTGCCCCTGTTGCCATGGCTGCTGCTGCTGGCCGCGATCGCGGCACTGCTCCTGTGGCGGATGTTCGCCCGCGGGGACGTCGCGCCGGTGGTGGAGATTCCACCCGAACCCATCCTCCTGCTCTCCGCCGCCGACGTGCAGGCCATCGAAGCGGCACTGGGCGTGACCCTGCCCGCGGACTACGCGCGCTTCCTGCAGGCCGAGCGTCCCGAGGGCATCGACGACACCAGCGTCAGGGACTGCCCGGACCTGATCATCGAGGCCACCCGCGAGTACCGCGACAGCAGCCAGTGGCCGGGCCACCTCGTCTGGATCGGCGACGAAGCCGATGCGTGTCCGCGCGTGATCGATTGCCTCAGCGGCGAAGTGTTCCGGGTGGAGAAAGGCAACCTGAAGAAGTCGTGGGATCGCCACCCCAGCTTTTCCGCCTTCCTCGCCGCGATGCTGCGGCAGCGCTAGCACCCGGTGCGGTGGAAGCCATGAGGGAAGCCATCCACCCGTTCGATCCGGCGCGCGAGTACGACACGCCCGAGCGCTGCCACATCAACGAATTGGCCAACATCGCCGCCGATCCGCACGTCTCGATTGCGCGGGCGCGCGTGGCGCCGGGCGTCACCACCCGCTGGCATCGCCTGCGCGGCACCGCCGAGCGCTATGTCATCACCGAGGGGTGCGGGCGGGTGGAAGTGGGCGAGCTGCCTGCGACGGACGTGGGCGTCGGCGACGTCGTGCTGATACCGCCCGGTTGCCCGCAGCGCATTGCCAACACCGGTCCGACCGACTTGGTCTTCCTCGCGATCTGCTCGCCGCGCTTCCTGCCCGACGCGTACGAGGACATCGACGACGAGATGCTCGGGCGTCCCGCGCGCTAGCAACGCGCGGCGCAATCGGCCCTAGCGCTTGCGCGCGCCGGCCTGCTTCGCCGCGCTGGTGGTGCGCGCGCGTGTCGCGGTGCGGGACGCGGCGGCGGCCTTGCGCGCCGGTCGCTTGCTGGCGGTGCTCTTCTTCGCCGCCGTGCGCTTCGTCGCTGCCGTGCGTTTCGCCGGCGCTGCGCGCTTGGGCGTGGGTGCGCGCTTGCTGCCGGGGCGATCGCTGCTCGGCGGCTTGCGGCTGCGGCCGGTGGCGAGGTCGACGATCCGGTTCTCGCCCATGACGTCGTCGTTGCCGGTCACGCGCGCCACCAGGAACGTGGCGGCCTTGCCGAGCCAGCTGCCCGGGCCGTCCCAGTATTCGATCGTGCGCACGTGGACCTCGATCAGCGTGAGGTTCGGATCGTCTTTGCCCTTGGGGAAGAACGCCTTCATCGCGTCGTTCCAGAGCGCATCGATCAGGCCTTGGTCGCGCCGCGCGCGCGCATCGCCGGCGGCGGAGATGTAGGTGTTGGCATCCTTCGACGAGTACGCGACGTTGACCTTCGGGTGGCGGCGGATCTCGGCGACCTTGGGACTGTCGGCCTCGGTCATGAACCAGATGCGCTCGCCATCGAATTCCACCGTCTGCGTCGACAACGGCCGGCTCACCAGGTAGCCGCCCTTGCCGACCGTGGTGAGCATGGCGATGTCGATCTTCTTCATCAGCTTCGCCAGGGTGGCGACTTCGTGCTTGCGCGCTGCCATGGAGGGCTCCCGTGGATGGCCGGGGTCCAGTGTCCAGTGGCGCCGTACTGGCGGCGTGATGGAGCGGCTGCAGCGCGGCGTGCAGCTCAACCCGCCAGGTCGTCGAGGATCGGACAGTCCGGCCGCTGGTTGCCGCGGCAATGCCGGGAGAGGTCGACCAGCGTGCGCTGCATCGCCTGCATCTCGAGGATTTTGGCGCCGAGTTCCTCGGCATGGGCCAACGCCAGCGCCTTCACTTCCGAACTAGCGCGCTCGCGATTGCCCCACAGCGCCAGGAGGGCTTCGATCTGCTTCATCGAGAAGCCCAGGTTGCGCGCGCGGCGGATGAAGCGCAGGCGGTGCAGGTCGGCGTCCGCGTACAGGCGGTAGCCCGCGAACGTGCGGCTGGCCTGCGGGATCAGGCCCACGCTTTCGTAATGGCGGATCATCTTCGCGCTCACGCCGGTGGCGGCCGAGGCTTCGCCGATGTTGTGGAAGCCCTGCTGCCTGGCGTCGGCCAATTCAGGTCGTTGTGCTTGCCTGCCCATCTGTCGACTCCCCGGCCGTGTGCTGGTTTCCCGGCCGCGGATACAGCCTAGACCTTCCCGCCATGGCAAGGTCAACGCCCGCCCGGGAGCGTTCGCGGGCGGTTGACCTTCCCACATGGGCAAGGCCCAGCCTGCACTGCACGGCATCCCGCCGTAGTCCAGGAGAACCTCATGAATACCGATACCGAAAAGAAAGCCTGTGCCTGTTGCAAGTGCACCAACTGCAGCTGCACGCAGTGCACCTGCTGCAAGTGCCAGAACTGCGGCTGCACCAGCAAGTAAGCAGACCGGGAGAGGAGCCGAAAGGCTCCTTTCCCGCGAATGCACGGGCAACACAGTGCAGGGCCGTTGATGCGCCTGCGGACATGCCGGCTGACGTGCTGCGTCCACATCGCCGGCGCAAGAGCGGCGTGTTAAGCCAGGCGGGGTTCGCATCCTGCCCACCGCTCTCTTCACCTGCAGGCTAGCGCGGAGTGCGTTGACTAGCCGTTGAAGCGGAACTGTCGGAGCCGGCCGGGCGTAAGATCACTGGGCCGTGTTGGCCATGCCTGCCGTTCGACTCGCGACGCCCGGCGATGCTCGCGCCATCGCCGCATTGTCGCGCGACTACATCGAATACGGGCTCGGCTGGAGCTACACCCAGGACCGGATCCTGCGGGCGATCCGCAGCCGGACCGCGAACGTTGCGGTGATCCACGAGCGCGCGCTCCTGGCCGCCGGGATCATGGACTACGGCGACACCACCGCCCACCTCGTGCTGCTCGGCGTGCACCCGGCGCACCGTCGCCGCGGCTTGGGCCGGCACTTGCTCGCCTGGCTGGAGCAGTGCGCGCTGACCGCCGGGCTCGAGAAGGTCAGCGTGGAGGCCCGCGCCGACAATCCCGGTGCCCTCGAGTTCTACCGGCGACAGGGCTTCGCGGTGCGCGCGCGCGTCGCGGGCTACTACCGCGGCGTGGTGGATGCCGTCTGCCTGGAGAAGCCGCTCGGGATCACGGGCGCGCGCAGCGGCGACTGACGCGAGTCCTGGCTTTGCGCAGGCGTCGCGCCCAACGGGACGAAGGTGCTTTGCGCATCGCCTTCGCCCCGGATTCGCTATCGCGCTAGGCGCGCGCGGCCACGCCCTGTCGCCACGCCACCACCAGCAGCGCGACGGCCATCGGGATCGACGCCGCATGCCAGGCGAGGGTCGTCTGCGGTGCGGCCAGCGTGTCGAGCACCAGGGCGCCCTGCGCGCTGACGTAAGCGGCGGCCAGCAGGCTCAGCTCGAACGGGCGTGCATTGCGGAACAGCGCGCCCAGGGCCAGTCCCCACAACGCCACGGAGATGCCGGCCACGCACGTCGCGAGCGCGGCGCTGGGATGCTGCAGCGACAGGCGCAGCAGCGCGGGCAGCGTAACCGCCCAGGCCAGGCCGATCGCCGTCGTCGCGCGCGTGGCGAGCAGCTTCGCGCGCATGCCGGGCGCGGTGAACACCAGTGCCGCGGTGCGGGTGTCGTGCTCACGCAGGATCAGGCGCGAGAACACGTCCAGGCACAGGATCCAGCCGGCGAGGATGCCGATCACGAGGCCCTTCTCGGGCGCCGCCAGCTGCACGATGAAGGCGATCGCCATCGACAACCACCACCACCAGCGGCGCGAACGCAGCACCAGGCGCAGTTCCGCCGCGAGCAATGCGCCGCCGGTGCCGCGCTGCAGCGGCTTCAGCGCCCATTCGAGCCAGCGCAGCGATGCGCCGCGGGACGCGTTGGCCCGGACCGTGCCGGTGCGCGCGGCGAAGTAATCGAGGAAAGGTGTCGCCGCCAGCAGCACCAGCAACGCCCCGCCGAGCCAGAAAGCGCGGCCGCGCAGCGTGTCGCCGCCGACCTGCCAGTGCGACCACTCGACCAGCGTCGGTCGCTTCCCTTCCAGGACCAGCGTGCCCACGCTCAGGCCGGGCGCTGCGACCTTCGCGGCGTCGCCGGGCTTGCGTGCTTCCCGGGTTGGCGACTGGGCGGCCTCGGCACGCCTGCGCTGCGCGTCCGCGGCCAGGGCTTCACGCGCCGCAGGCCAATTGTGGGTCATGTCGTATTCGACGCCGACCAGGCCGTGCAGGTCGCCGGGGAACGGCGGCGGCGCATCCGGATTGCCGCTGGTCTGCGACACGCCCACGCTCACCAGGGCGATGAACACCATGAAGAACACCACGTTGCCTGCGCTGCGCCGCAGCCAGGGCACCAGGTCGAACCAGACTGCCAGCGCGGCGGTCAGTGCGAGCGACGGCAGCGTGATCAGCGCCACCGGCTTGACCAGTTCCAGCAGGTCGATGCGCATGTCTTCGCCGCGCATCAGCTGCAGCGCCAGCGCGAACGCCAGGCCCACCAGCAGCACGCCGGCGAACACGGTCAGGTGGCTGAGCCATTTCGCGATCAGGTACGCGCGCCGGCTCATGGTGGTGGTGACGAGCAACTGCCAGGCGCGGGTATCGAGGTCGCGCGTCACCGTCCCGCGCACCAGGTAGAAGCCGGCGAGCGAGAGCAGCGGGCTGTAGATCAGCGCCACCGCCATGCCGACCCAGGCGCTGGAGTAGCGGCCGCGCACGGTGTCGCCGAGCACGACGGTGAGGTAGTCGGCCTCGGCCGGCGGCAGGCACCACCACATGAACGCGCCCAGCGCGAACATCACGATCCAGTAGCGCGGCGAGCGCATGCGCTGGAGGAGATCGGCGCGCAGGATCGCGCCCGTTGCGCGCAGCATGCTCATGCCGCGACTCCGGTGCGGTGCAGCAGCCACAGGTAGGCGTCTTCGAGGTCGGCCGCGACCGGGGTGGCGTCGTCGGAGGGCGCGCGTTCGCCGACCACGCGCACTTCGACGCCGTGCGCGCGCCGCTGCGCGCGGCTGACGCGGAACTTCGCGCGCACGTCGGCCAGCTGCTCCGCGCTGACCGTCCAGTCCCAGACGTGGCCCTGCGCGCCGCCGATCAGCGCCTCTGGCGTGCCGTGGAAGCGCAGCTGGCCGCCGGCCATCACCGCCAGCTCGCCGGCGCTCGCTTCGATGTCGGACACGATGTGGGTCGAGAGGATCACCAGGCGCTGCCCGGCCAGTTCGGCCAGGAGGTGGCGGAAGCGCACGCGTTCTTCCGGATCCAGGCCGACCGTGGGTTCGTCGACGATCAGCAGGCGCGGGTCGTTGAGCAACGCCTGGGCGATGCCCACGCGCTGGCGCATGCCGCCGGAGTAGTCGCCCAGGCGGCGGTCGGCGACGTCGTGCAGGCCGACCATCTCCAGGCATTCGTCGACGCGTGCGGCCACGGCGCGGGCGGGCAGGCCCTTCACGGTGGCGAGGAAGGCCAGGAACTCGCGCGCCGACAGCGCCTCGTACACGCCGAAGTCCTGCGGCAGGTAGCCCAGTTCGGTGCGCAGCGCGTCGGGCTTGCGGGCGATGTCCTCTCCGCGCCACAGCACCCGGCCCGAGGTCGCTCGGGCCAGCGTGGACAGCACCCGCATCAGGGTGGATTTGCCCGCGCCGTTGGGCCCGAGCAGCCCGACGATGCCGGGCCCGAGCTTCAGGCCGACCTCGGCGACGGCCTGGTGCCCGCCGCGGTAGCGGTAACCAACTGATTCCAATGCCAATTGCAACATGGTGCCGCGCCCCGATAGCCAAGATGTCTAGGTATGGTAGTGATGTATAACACCTATGAACATATGACCTACGACAGGGGACGGGTTCTGCCGCGGATTGAGTGCCCCGCCAGCACTCGGGCGAGCGATGGGCTGGCTTGCGAATGCCGCACGTTCACCGCGGAGCGCGCGCACCTGGCGGCGCATGCGCCGGATCTTCGCGAACCCTTCGACGTGTCCGCGCCGCCACCCGAACTGGCGGCCCGGTTGCCCGAGCGGCTTGGCTTGCCCTGACCCGCGGCGTGTCGGCCTCCCGGCAAGGACAGGCCGTGCGAACGCCGCCGCTGCAACCGCGCCGCCTGCTCGGGTCGAGATTCGCCGGCTTCGTCGACGCTGCGGGCGATTCGTCGCATGGCCATTGCCCCCGGCGTCCACGACTTGCAGCCTTCGTCGTGGGGCCGGCCGCGCCCCGCCTGCGGAGCCCGCCGTGAAGACCCTGCTCGTGATCGTCGCCTGGTGCCTGCTGTTCGTCGTGTGCTGGCCATTGGCCTTACTTGTCCTGCTGCTCTGGCCGCTGGCCTGGCTGCTCGCCCTGCCGTTCCGCCTGGTGGGTATCACGTTCGGTGCTCTTTTCGCGCTGCTGCAGGCGATCTTGCTGCTGCCGGCGCGGCTGCTCGGCTGGCGTCCGCGTTCGATGCGTGCGGCCCGCGCCGCGGCGGCGTGAGCACCAGTCTGCGCAAGGGCCACGGTCGACACGGCTTGCACCAATGCGGAGCCAGACATCGACGCCGTGCCGCGGTGCGCCAGTTGCGGCGTGAAAAGGCAGGGCACGGCGTTGCCTGTGTTGATTCGGTGTTGACGCCGCGGGGATCAGATTGGGCTTCCTTCGCCGAGCATTCGCCACGGTGAGCGCCATGAGCATCCATTCCCCGCGTGCCTTCCCTTCCGCTGCCGGCCTCCTGCTGCTGGCCATCGCCGCGGTCCCGGCCGGGACCTCCTTCGCGCAGGCGCCAGCGACGACCGCCACCGCGCATTTCGAATCGCTCGACACCAACAAGGACGGCCTGGTCAGCAAGGGCGAGTACGAGAGCAGCGGCGCATTCGCGCAGTTGGACGAGAACCACGACAACCGCATCTCCGCCGCGGAGCTCGAGGACATCCTAGGGCCGCAGGAAGACGGCACGCCCTCGGCCGCCGACCGCATCCGGGTCGCCGACAGCAATAACGACGGCGAGCTCACCGACGAGGAGTTGCGCCGCAATGCCGAGATGCAGTTCACCCGGCTCGATGGCAACAACGACGGCCACCTCGATCTCGCCGAGATGAAGTCGGGCTTCGGCATCCCGGTCGTGCCGCGCTAAGCGGGCTGCAAACGCGCCGGCGTCGAACCGGAGCCGCCGGCGGGGCCCGGGCGACGCGCGCAGTCAACCAGGGCCGCCACCGGGCCCAACGCCTCGACGATGTGTCGGGCACCGCGTGACACGCGATCGTGTGACCGGAGGGTGCGCGCGGATCCATCCGGCCTCGGCGCTCGCCGCGTGCCGGGCCGGCTGCGGGCAAGACGCACCCGCACTGAGGTAACGTCTGTCGAGCGTCCCGACCCACCGGCAGGACCCATGATCAAGTCGTCGTTGCTTGCGATCCTGCTGCTGGGCATGGCGCCGTCGCTTCGGGCGCAGCAACTTGCCTTCGCGACGGCGGCGGACGATGCCAGCCTGGCGCGCAGCATGCCGGCGCTGGCCACCAAGGCCCTGGCGATCTATCGGGATGCGGACGCGGAGCGGTTCCTGGGCAATCGATTCCGCTTGCAGCTCGTCGCGGGCCAGTACCCGCAGGCGATCGAAACGCTGCGCAGCCTGCGCCAGTTGCGCACTGGCCAGGATGCCAATGCGGCGGCCCTGTACCTGCAGTACGAGCTCTATGCCCGGGCCAAGGCGCGGCAGCGGGCCGGGCGCGTGGCATTCGGGCGCGCTTTCGACGATGCCTTCCGCACGCTCCACGCCGGTCTCGACGACAACACCGCGCTGCAGGCGCAGATCTCGTTCGCCGCCAACCTGGCGGCGATGCAGGACGAGCTGCGCCAGACGCTGCAGGCACGCAAGGGCAAGCGCACCATCGCCCTGGACGATGCCATCGATCTGCTGCGCAAGTACCAGGTGCGCCAGGCCTACGCCGCCATCCTGCCGCGCGTCGGCAAGCTGATGTCCGAGGACGACGCGCGCCGTTACCTGGCGACGACCGACGCGCTGGTCCGCACGCGCGACGGGGCAACGATCGCGGCGCTGCTGGTCCGGCCCCGGAACGCGGCCAAGCCCTTGCCGACGCTGCTGGAATTCACCATCTACGCCGACGATGGCTGGTCGCTGATGGATGCCAAGCGCGCCGCGGCGCATGGTTACGCGGGCGTCGTCGCCTACACGCGCGGCAAGGGCCGCAGCCCCGGCGCCATCGTCCCCTACGAGCACGACGGCGACGACGCGCGCGCGGTGATCGACTGGATCAGCCGGCAGCCGTGGAGCGACGGGCGGGTCGGCATGTACGGCGGCAGCTACAACAGCTTCGCGCAATGGGCGGCCGCCAAGCGCATGCCGCGCGCGCTCAAGGCGCTGATGACCTCGGCCTCGGCCGCGCCCGGCATCGATGTGCCGATGCAGGGCAACGTGTTCATGAGCTTCCTGTATCCGTGGACGTTCTACGTCGGCAACAACCGCGGGCTCGACGATGCCGTCTACGGCGACCGCAAGCGCTGGGACGCGCTCAACCGCAACTGGTACCGGGGTGGCCGCGCCTATCGCGACCTCGACCGCATCGATGGCACGCCCAACCCCGTGTTCCGCCGCTGGCTCGATCACCCCGGCTACGACGCGTACTGGCAGGCGATGATTCCGTACCGGCGCGAATTCGCGGCCATCGACATCCCGGTGCTGGCGACGTCGGGCTACTTCGACGGCGCGCTGGTCGGGGTGCAGTACTACTTCACAGAACACACGCGCTACAACCGCCATGCCGACCACACCCTGCTGATCGGCCCGTACGAGCACTTCACGATGCAAAGTGGCGTCGGCCGGTTCGTGCAGGGATACGAGATCGACGCGGTGGCCAAGGTGGACCTGCAGGAGTTGCGGTTCCAGTGGTTCGATCACGTACTGAGGGGCGGCGTGAAGCCGGCGCTGCTGAAGGACCGGGTCAACTACCAGGTGATGGGTGCCAACGCCTGGAAGCACGCGCCGTCGCTGGCGGCGATGCGCAACGCCGCATTGCGACTGTACCTGCAGGCGGGCGAGGGCAAGGCGCATCGGCTGGACCCAACCCGGCCGGGCCGCGATGGCGTGATCGAACAGCGCATCGACTTCGCCGACCGCAGCGACGCCGACTGGTCCGCGCCGGTGCTGTCGCTCACGCCGACGCTCGATGACCACAACGGCCTGGTCTTCGCGAGCGCACCGATGCAGCAGCCCACCGAGGTGAGCGGCCTGCTGTCCGGGCGGCTCGAATTCATCGCCAACAAGCGCGACATGGATGTGTCGGTCGCGCTGTACGAGCGCATGGTCGACGGGCGCTACCTGCAGCTGACGACCTACATGGGGCGCGCCAGCTACGCGCGTGACCGCAATCGTCGCCGGCTGCTCACGCCGGGCAAGCGCGAGCGACTGGATTTCACCAGCGAACGCGCCACCAGCCGCCTGCTGCAGCCCGGCAGCGCGCTGGTGGCGGTGCTGAGCATCAACAAGCAGGCGGACCTGCAACTCAACTACGGCACGGGCGGGGACGTCAGCGACGAAACCATCGCCGATGCCGGCGAGCCGCTGCGGGTGCAGTGGCGCGCCGGCAGTTATCTCGACGTGCCGGTGTGGCGTTGAGCGTTGCAGGCGCGCCGATGATGCCCTTGGTGTATCGCACCGCTGGCATGCTTCCACGTCTGCGCGAGGACAGCCGCGTGCGAGCTTTCAACGAGCGTCGGTAGGAGTGCCAGGCGTGGGCAAGAGCAGGCTCGAAGCATTCAGCGACGGCGTCATCGCCATCATCATCACGATCATGGTGCTGGAGCTGAAGGTGCCGCATGGCAGCTCGCTGGCATCGCTGCGGCCGCTGCTGCCGGTGTTCCTCAGCTACGTGCTGAGCTTCGTCTACGTCGGCATCTACTGGAACAACCACCACCACATGCTGCATGCCTCGAGCAGGGTCTCCGGCGGCGTGCTGTGGGCCAACCTGCACCTGCTGTTCTGGCTGTCGCTGTTCCCGTTCGCGACCGGCTGGATGGGCGAGAACCATTTCTCCGCGTGGCCCAGTGCCCTGTACGGCGTGGTCCTGCTGATGGCCGCCTGCGCGTACTGGCTGCTGCAGCAGACCATCATTGCCGTGGAAGGCCCCGATTCCCTGCTCAAGGCGGCGTTGGGTCGCGACTGGAAGGGCCGGCTCTCGCCACTGCTCTACCTGCTCGCGATCGCATCGACCTTCTGGCTGCCGTGGATCGCATTGCTGATCTACGTGGTGGTGGCGCTGCTGTGGCTCGTGCCGGATCGGCGCATCGAGCGCGCGTTGCGCAACCGCACGGGTTAGCCGTCCCGCACTGTCCGCATGCGGCGCGACGCGAAGCGCGCGCGTTGAGGAGGCCGCTGCGCTGACGCCCTTCGCCAGACGTGCCACCTCCAGGCCGGGCCAGCGCCGGCCGCGTGCGGGCCGGGTCCAGCCGTGACGCAGCGCACGCTTGGCACGTTCCATTCCATCGCCCTTGGCGGCCTTAGCCGCGACGGCCGGCGTTTGCGCCGATTCACGGGGTAAAGACCGCGCCCGGCAGCGGCGACTGTGACGCGCGTCCAATCGCGTTTCCCAGTTCAGATTTCACATTCACTACTGCGCGCTGAACGAGAACGGCCTTGAGCGCCTCAGCGGGCGGTTGCGCGCGCGCCGCGTCCAAGCCCGGCCCGAACTGTGGCCGCACGCACAAACCCGCCAAAACCCCGTCCCTACAGTCCGCCCCGGCCTTGAGGGAGGCGCCAACCAACCGTCAATCACACGGAGTTGTCCTCCCATGTCTGTCGCGACCCTTCGCACCCGCAAGCTCTCCAAGGTCATCCTCTCGCTTCTTCTGCCGTCGATTGGCCTGGCCGCTTTCGGTGCCGCCAATGCCAGCACGTTCTACGTGCGCGCCGACGGTGGCGATGCGTCCCAGTGCAACGGTCGCGCCGACGCCGCCTATCCGGGCAGCGGCACCGCGCAGAACTGCGCGTGGAAGAACCCCAACATCGCGCTGCCGAACTCCGGCACCGCGCGCATCGCGGGTGGCGACACCCTGCTGATCGGCGCCGGTACCTACCAGATCGGCAGCGGCGGCTACATGCAGCCGATTCCGAGCGGCACCTCGAGCGCCAAGACCCGCATCCTCGGCAATGGCAGCACCGCGCCCAAGCTCGTCGGCATCGCCGGCGTCCATCGCGTGCTCAACCTCGACGGCAGCTCCAACGTCGAAGTCGGCAACCTGGAAGTCACCGACAACAGCGACTGCGTCTACAACCATTCGCAGGCGGCGGTGGCGTGCACCAGCACGATGCCGTGGGCCCGCGTCGGCCTGTACGCGCGTTCGTCCAGCAACGTGTGGCTGCATGACCTCAACATCCATGGCATGGCCAAGAACGGCGCGAACGCCGGCGGCCTGACCAACTGGACCATGGAGCGCGTCAAGCTCAACAAGAATGGCGCCGCCGGCTGGGACGGCAACATCGGTACGGTTGCGCCCAATGGCGGGCAGATGATCCTGCGCAACATGGAAATCGCCTGGAACGGCTGTGGCGAAAAAGTCGCCACGGGCGAGCCGTGGGCGTGCTGGGCGCAGCAGACCGGCGGTTATGGCGACGGCTTCGGCACCACCGACACCGGCGGCCAGTGGCTGGTCGAAGATGCCTTCATCCACCACAACACCTCCGACGGTCTCGACCTGCGCTACATGGATGGCGCCGACACGACCAACGTCGTCCTGCGTCGCATCTACTCGGTCGCCAACGCCGGCAACCAGGTCAAGATCAAGGGCAACTCGCTGATCGAGAACTCGGTGCTGGTCGGCCAGTGCACCTACTTCCGCGGCAAGTTCTACATGACCGAAGGCGACCTGTGCCGCGCCTACGGCAGCTCGCTGCTGCTGATCCTGACCGGTGGCGACACCGCGACGGTGCGCCACAACACCATCGCCGGCGAAGGCGATGCGCAGATCGCGTACGGCGAAGGCACCTCGACCGACAAGGTCTACGTGCAGAACAACCTGGTGGTCGGCTTCCCCTACTACGCCAACACCGCCAGCAACACCCTGTTCGCGGGCGGCAGCGCCCCGGCGGTGAAGTCGTTCTCCGGCAACATGGGTTGGAACGCGCGTTCGTGCCCGTCTGGCAGCACCTGCACGCAGAACCCGAACCTGAAGAACATGACGCTGGCGTCGTTCGATGCCGAACCGCAGTCGGGCAGCCCGGTGATCGACAAGGCGCCGATGATCAGCGCCGTGACGACCGACTTCGTGCTGGGCCAGCGTCCGACCGGCGCCGCCAATGACGTCGGTGCGTACGAGTTCGGCGCGGGTTCGTCCACCACCCCGCCGCCGCCGCCGGCACCAACCTGCACCCACGCCGCGCCGACCCTGACCGTCACCGGTCCGACCGCTGCAGTGGCCGCCGGCACCGCCAACACCTACACCCTCAGCCTGAAGAACAACGACAGCAGCGCCTGCACGAGCACTGCGTTCGCGCTGGCCCGCACCGTTCCGTCGGGTTGGACCGGCACGCTGTCGTCGAGCTCGCTTGCGCTGGCACCGGGTGCGAGCGGTAGCGCCACCCTCGTGGTGACTTCGGCCACCAGCACCGCCGCGGGCAGCTACGGCATCGGCGTGGGCACGAGCAGCGCCGCGGGCAGCGAACACACCCAGAGCGCCTCGACCACCTACTCGGTTGCCGCCGCCGTTGTTGCGCCGATCACCGAGACCGTGGGCACCGACAAGGCCACCTACAAGGCCGGCGAAGCGGTGGCTGCCAGCGCCCGTGTCATGCAGAACGGCGTGGCGGTTGCCGGCGCGCAGGTCAGCTTCACCATTACCAAGCCCAGCGGCAGCAACGTGGTGCTGCGGGCCGTGTCCGACGCCAATGGCTATGCCCGCGTCTCGTATGCAACCGCCAAGGGCCAGGGCGCCGTCGGCACCTACCAGCTCAGCGCCGCGGCCAGCAGCGGTGGCCAGACGGCCAGGGCGACGGCCAGCTTCTCGGTCTACAAGTAAGCCGGCCGATCAGTTCAAGGGGTAAGAGGGAGAGGGGCCCCGGAGAAATCCGGGGCTGCTTTTTTTTGCGCCGCCAGCGACGACATCGCACCGGATGCGTCGCCGGCGATCATGGGGAGGTGGTCGCACGACGCGTGGACGAACTGTCGGCGCACGCGATCCCGCTGGTGTCCGCTCATCGCGGCAACCAGGCCTTTTTCGGTGGCGCGCCGAGCTTGCCCGTCGATGCCGTGCGCAGGATGCGACGGAAAGTGGGGCACTCCATGTGGCTGGGGGCGCGGCACGCAGCGGCGTGGCGCAGGCCGTCGCGCATCACCGCAAGTTCGCGGATCCGCCGGTCCAGGGCGTCGGCTTTTTCCAGCAGCCTGCCCCGATCGATGCGGGGCGCGTCCGCGGAGAGCATCGTGGCGATCTCGTCGAGCGAAAAGCCGGCGGCGCGGCCCAGCGTGATCAGCGCCAGTCGCTCCAGCACGCCGGCATCGAACACACGGCGCAGGCCATGCCGGCCGATGGACGCGATCAGGCCTTTTTCCTCGTAGTAGCGCAGGGTCGAGGCGGGCACGCCGGCATGCTGTGCGACCTCGCCGATGTCCAGCTCCGCCATCCGCTTGACCTCAAGTCGACTTGAAGTGGCACGTTGCGGCTTCCTCCCCGCGAAGGCAAGCGACGATGACCATCCATGCCCTACCTCCCATCCCCGGCGGCGAACAGGCCGCGCTCTGGAACGGCCGTTCCGGGCGCGCCTGGGTCGAGGCGCAGGCGCTGCTCGACCGCATGCTGCAGCCGTTCGAGGATCTGCTCCTGGCGGAGGCAGAAGCCGGCGGCGCCGGGAACGTGCTCGACGTCGGCTGCGGCACCGGAAGCACCACGCTCGCGCTCGCCCGCCGCGCCGGAGCGCGGGGCCGCAGCGTCGGCATCGACATCTCGCAGCCGATGATCGATGCCGCGCGCATCCGTGCCGGGCAGGAAGCATCGAGCGCCGCCTTCGTCTGCGCCGACGCGCAGTCGCACGCGTTCGATGCGGCCGGTTTCGACCTGGTCGCCTCGCGCTTCGGCGTGATGTTCTTCGACGATCCGCCGCGAGCGTTCGCCAACCTGCGCCGGGCGGCGCGTGACGATGCGCGGCTGTGGTTCGTCGCCTGGCGCGGGGTTGCCGACAACCCGTTCATGACGGCCGCCGAGCGTGCCGCGGCCCCGCTCTTGCCCGCGCTGCCACCGCGTCGTCCGGATGGGCCCGGCCAGTTCGCCTTTGCGGATCCGCAGCGCATCCACGCGATCGTCGCGCAGGGCGGCTGGAATGCCATGGGGATCGCGCCGGTCGACGTCGAGTGCGGTTTTCCCGCCAGTGGCCTCATGCGTTACGCGAGCCGGCTGGGGCCGGTGGGCCTGCTGCTGCAGGAAGCCAACGCCTGTACCCGCAAGCTGGTGCTGGAAAGGGTGCGGGCCGCGTTCGATCCCTACGTGCATGGCGACGAGGTGCGCTTCACCGCCGCGTGCTGGTTGGTGACCGCACGCGCGGGCAGTAACGGCTGATGTCTTACGGACGGGCGCGGGGCGGCGCGATTGCGCGGCGGCTGCGAGCCCCGCGCGGTCTCACGGCTTGCGCTTCTTCTTCGCTTTCGCCTTCTTCTCCTTCGCCTGTTTCTCCTTCGCCTGTTTCTCCTTCGCCTGGCGCGCACGCACGCTGGCGATCTCCGCCGGCAACTCGCGTTGCAGTAGCGCCAGCAGGTCCGCCGTCGCCTCGGTGTCGATCGGCTTGCCGGCCGGCGTGGTCGCCGTGACTTTCGTGGTCAGGCGGTTGCCCGTCACCGCGGCCGGCAGCGCCTTGGTCAGGACCAGGAACTCCACGCCGCGGTAGCGCAGCGAGTACAGGTCGAGCATCTGTGCGCGGCCCTGGTATTCAACCCCGGGCGTGCGCACCGCAATCTGCCCGACCGCGTTCCAGGTATCGAGCTTGTCGGCCTCGAGCGTGAATTCGCCCCGCGTGGCGAGCGGCGGCTGCGCGGCCGGTGCGGCCGGCGCGGCCGCCGGCGCTTCGGCCCGCGGCGAGACGTTGCGGCATCCGGCCAGCAGCAGGACGGGGAGGAGGCAGGCCAGGCGCATCGTGTGGTCCATGAGCGGGATTTCTCGCATGGCCGGCGTCAGGCCACGGCGAAGGCGGCGCCGGAGCCTTGCCGGCGACCATGGGCTACCCTGCGCGCATGACCGGCCTGTCCCCGCTTCCCCCACTGCCTCCGGGCCGCTATCGCCACTACAAGGGCAAGGACTACGAAGTGCTCGGGGTCGTCCGCCACAGCGAGACGCTGGAGGCGCTGGTCCTGTATCGGGCCCTGTACGGCGACGGCGGGCTGTGGGTACGGCCGTACGCGATGTTCGTGGAGCCGGTGCTGGTAGAAGGCCACGCGGTACCGCGCTTCGCACCGGTCGACGGCACGCCCTGAGCCTTGGGCAAGGCGTTCTCGGGCTAACCCACCGCCAAAGGAAAGGCCGGCCCCCGGGGCCGGCCTTTCGCCGATCACGACGCGCGCGGACTTACTCCTGCGGCTTCACGCCCAGGTACGCGCCGGCCATGTGCTCGGTCATCCAGGGGTCGTTGTCCTCGAGCTCGATCGCGCGCGCGAACATGCGCTCGGCGGTCGCGCGATCGCCCTGCAGCATGTAGTACGCGCCGACTTCCGCGAAGCCCTTGGCATCGTCGGGATTGCGGGCGAGGAACTGTTCGAACAGCGGCTTCGCCTTGGCCCATTCGCCGGCCTCCGCGTACACGCGGGCAATGCGGTAGACGTCGCTGTCCTCGTGCTTGCCGGCCAGAACCGCATCGAACACCGCCTGGCCTTCAGTCTTGAGGCCGCCGAGGTAATACACGCGGCCGGCGCCGATGCGCTCCCAGCTGCCGTTCTTTCCCGCCTGCGCCAGGGCGAGCTCCAGTAGGGCCTTGCCCGCATCCTGCGGGGCCTTTTCCTGGTAGGTCGCCGGCGTGGGCGCGGGCTTTTGTGCGCCGTGGGCCATGCCGATGCCGGCAGCAAACAGGAATGCGGCTGCGGTCGCCGCCGTAATGCGCTTGGTCATGCAAATCTCCCCTAGTGAATGGCGGTACGCGCTCGACGCGTTCCCGAGTCGTCCATCGCCCGTACCGGGCCTGGCCGCAGCCCAAGTCTAGCGGCGCCGAGCGACTTCTTCCCGCACATGCCGGGCCGGGCCGCACTCGGCGGGATAAAATTTTCCGACACATTCCCCGAGGCGCCGAGCGATGCAATGGCCGCTGCGATGGTTGCTCAGCCTGGTCCTGTTGCCGGCGCTCCCGGCCATGGCCGGCGCGCTGTCGCCGTCGCGCCCGCCGTCGACGGATCCGCCCGGTTCGCACGGCATGCTCGTGGTCGGCACCGACGTGGTGTACCTCTCGCACCTGCCGATGTTCCATTCGCCGCACGACTACCAGCTCATCTTCGAGGCGGGGCTGCCGGAGCGCGTGCTGGCCGCCTACCGCCGCGACAGCCGTGCGCATCCCGGCATGTATTACACGCTGGTGCCGAGCGCACGCTGGGTGTTGCCGGACACGGTGCGCGATGGCGCAAGCTTTGCCGCCGACCTGTATCGCGGCCACTTCGAACGCGGCGGAAAGCCGATCAGCAAGGGCGTCACCGTGACGGTGCGGCGCATCGTGCACTTCCGCCGCTTCGATGCCGGCCGCGCGCCCGATGCGACGCAGTGGATCGGCTTCGGTCGCGGCCGCGAGCACTTCCTCGCCCATCGCATCGAAGCCGCGCCCGACATGGACCAGGTGGTGCAGGGGTCGGTGGCCTCGCCCGAGGGACAGGCCGTCGGCGTGGCGCGGGGCGGTGAGCTGCGCGTGGGCGATGCGGTGCCGCAGGGCGCGGTCCGGCACGTGCTCTACACCGAGTACGGCGACCTCGCGCAGTGACGGCCGGCGTTGCGAGCTGCGCGTCGACGATCTGTTGACTGCCGGCACCCGTGCTGCTGCGCGACCCGCTCGGTAGCGTCGACACTGGCGCAACCTGCGGCGGGTCGGCGCGACGCCTGTGTTGCCCTGAACCGTTCACCCCGGCGCGCGCTGAATCTCACGCCGCGAGAAGCAAGGCGACGATCATGGCGACGATGAATCCCGCAGCACGACCATGACCCGCCGTTCCGGCAATGCGGACCTGCCCCTGCACGGCGGGCGCGTGCCGCGCTGGCTCGCCGAGCGCATGGCGAAGCTGGGTGCGGTGATGTGCCAGGCGATCGTGCTCGAATACGGGCGCGACGAACTGCTGCGCCGCCTGGCGCATCCGTTCTGGTTCCAGTCCTTCGGTGCGGTGATGGGCATGGACTGGCATTCCTCGGGCATCACCACCAGCGTGATCGGTGCGCTCAAGCGCGGGCTGGCGCCGTTGTCGAACGAACTCGGCCTGCACGTCTGCGGTGGGCGCGGCCGGCATTCGCGCGCCACGCCGGGCGAACTGTTGGCGATCGGCGAGCGCGTCGGCCTCGATGGCGCCGCGCTGGCGCAGGCGAGCCGCCTGGTCGCCAAGGTCGACAGCGCCGCGGTGCAGGATGGCTTCGACCTCTACCTGCACGGCTTCATCGTCGCCGACGACGGCCGCTGGGTCGTCGTGCAGCAAGGCATGAATGGCGAGCGCCGGCAGGCGCGGCGTTACCACTGGCTGTCGGAAGGGCTGACGAGTTTCGTCGACGATCCGCACACGGCGGTCGAGGGGCCCGGCCAGGGCCGCATCGTCAACCTCGCCGATGCGCGCGCGGCACGATCACGCGAGGCGCAGCTGCAACTGCTGGCGACCTTGCCGCCGGAGGCGATCGCGCGCGAGTTCGCCAGGCTCGAGGCGGCCGAAGCGCCGCCGGCACAGGCGCGGGACCGCGCGGTCATGCAGGGCGCGCAGTTGGAATTGCTGCCGCACCTGGTCTTGCCCGACCGCCACGACGTACGCGCCTCCGACGTGGTCGTGCGCCGCCTGCACGGTGCGCTCGCCGCGGCCGCGGAGCAGGGTCCGCGCGATTTCGCCGGCCTGCTGCAGGTCCCCGGCGTCGGCGCACGCACCGTGCGCGCGCTGGCGCTGGTGGCCGAGGTCATGCACGGCACGCCGTGCCGCTTCACCGATCCGGCGCGCTTCGCGCTCGCCCACGGCGGCAAGGACCGGCATCCGTTTCCAGTGCCGACCAAGGTGATGGACCGCACCATCGGCGTGCTCAAGTCGGCGGTGTGCAACGCGAAACTCGGACGCGAGGAAGAACTCGCCGCCCTGCGCCGGCTGGACGCGCAGGCACGGCAGCTGGAGCGCACCGCGACCGGGCCGTCGGTGGAGGCCTACATCGCCCAGGAGCGCCGCGACTCGCACGCCCATGGCGGGCGCAGCATCTTCGGCTGGGAGCCGCCGCCGTGCGAGGTGGCCCCGGACGCGGACCAACGCAGGCTGGGCTGAGGCATTGCGCGGCGCGTGCGACTGCCATGGCCCTCGCGCATCGGTTGGCGCGCAGGCACTGGAGGGGAGCAGGCGATGCCGAGAGATTCCGCGCACGACTGCGGCGACGCCCCGGGTACGAACAGCGACACCGGCGACGCGCCTGACCTCTCCAGCGAGTGAGCGGCCGCGGCTTGGTCGAAGTCCGCGGCCCCACGCTTCCAGCCCGCGGCGGCGAAAAACAAAAAAAGGGACGGGGCTCGCGCCGCCGTCCCTTTTCGTTGCTGCGCTATCGGCTCAGAGGCCGATGGCCTTCTCCGCCGGCACGTACGCCAGGTTGTGCGCCTGGGCGACGGGTTCGCAGGTGACCTGGCCTTCGCAGACATTCAGGCCGTTGCGCAGGTGCACGTCCTGCGCCAGCGCCTTCTGCCAGCCGTAGTTGGCCAGCGCCAGGGTGAAGGGCAGGGTCACGCTGTTGAGCGCGAAGGTCGAGGTGCGCGCGACGGCGCCCGGCATGTTCGCCACGCAGTAGTGCACGACGCCGTCGACGACGTAGGTCGGATCGGCATGCGTGGTGGCATGCGAGGTTTCCACGCAGCCGCCCTGGTCGATGGCGACGTCGACGATGACCGCGCCCTGCTTCATGGTCTTGACCATTTCCTTGGTGACCAGCTTCGGTGCGGCGGCGCCCGGGACCAGCACGGTGCCGATCAGCAGGTCGGCGCGCCGCACCAGTTCCTCGATCGCGGCACGGGTGGAGAACACGGTGGAGATCGAGGTGCCGAACTGCGCGGCCAGGCGCTTGAGCGCATCGGCCGAGCGGTCGACGACGGTGACCTTGGCGCCCATGCCGACGGCGATCGTGGCCGCGTGCGTGCCGGACACACCACCGCCAAGGATCACCACTTCAGCGGCCGACACGCCCGGCACGCCGCCGAGCAGTACGCCGCGGCCGCCCTGGGCCTTCTCCAGCGAATGCGCGCCCACCTGCGGGGCGAGGCGGCCGGCGACTTCCGACATCGGCGTCAGCAGCGGCAGCGAGCCGTTGGGCGCGGTGACGGTTTCGTACGCGATGCAGATCGCGCCCGAGTCGATCAGGTCCTTGGTCTGCGGCGCATCGGGGGCGAGATGCAGGTAGGTGAAGAGGATCTGGCCACGGCGCAGCTTCTTGCGCTCCTCGGCCAGCGGCTCCTTCACCTTCACGATCATGTCGGCGTCGGCAAAGATCTGGTCGGCGGTGTCGATGATCTTCGCGCCAGCAGCGACGTAGTCGGCATCGGACAGGCCCGCGCCGAGGCCGGCGCCCTTCTGCACCAGCACTTCATGACCGTGGTGCACGAGTTCCAGCACGGACGACGGAATGAGGCCGACGCGGTACTCGTGGTTCTTGATTTCCTTGGGTACGCCGATACGCATGAGTGGGATCTCCCGGTGGGTGGGCGTCGGGCGTCCCGACGTTTTGAGGTGTGGGAGTATGGGCGAAGGTTTGCGCATTTTGTCGCTAATTTCGTTGACCTGCCGGCGCGTCTGTCGCATGGTTGTTCGTAATTCGACCAATCGATCGAACAATATGCGAACTCTGGAACCGGCCATCGACGAGCGCGACCGCGCCATCCTGCGCCTGCTGCAGGAAGACGGGCGCCTTACCAACATGGAGCTGGCGCAGCGGATCAACCTCTCGCCCTCCGCCTGCCTGCGCCGGGTCAAGCTGCTGGAAGAAGCCGGGCTGATCTCGCGCTACGTGATGCTGCTCGACGAGAAGGCGGCGGGATTGCCCGGCACCGCCTTCGTCCTGGTCACGCTCGACCAGCAGGGGCGCGCGGCGCTGGATGCCTTCGAGGCAGCGATCCAGCAGCACGCCGAAGTCACCGAATGCTGCCTGCTGGCCGGCGCCGCCGACTACATGGTGCGGGTGGCGTACGCGGATTCGGCCGACTTCGAGCGCATCCACACCGAGATCCTCACCCAGCTGCCAGGCGTGGTGCGCGTGCAGTCGACGCTGGCATTGCGCACCGTCAAGAAGACCACGGCGCTGCCGGTGTAGGCGAACGCCGGTGCGCGACTGCCGTCGTTGGCCGCCGCGCCGCGGTCGAGGTTGGCGGGGCCCGGGTAGGGAAATTCGCCCGCACTGGGGGTAGGGTGGCGCTCGTGACAAACCCGCGCGGCCGCCCACGCTTCGACGACCTGCTCACGCCCGCGGAATGGCGCGTGCTCGAAGCGGTGCGGCACGGTCTGAGTAATCCGCAGATCGCGCAGCGGCTGGGCGTGAGCGTGGATGCGGTCAAGTACCACGTCGCCAACACGCTGCAGAAGCTGGGCATCACCGGGCGCGCCGGACTGCGCGCGTGGACCGGGGTCCGTCGCGACAGCGCCCTCCATCGCAAGGCTCACGCCATGAACAGCAACGAGATCGCCCTGGGCCCGGTCGGCCAGATATCGCGCAGCGTGAAGGACATCGCCGCCGCGCGCGCGTGGTACGCCGACGTGCTCGGGCTCAAGCACCTGTATTCGTTCGGCAACCTCGCCTTCTTCGATTGCGGCGGCCTGCGCCTGTTCCTCTCGGAAGGCGACGGCGCAGCCGATTCGATCCTCTACTTCCGCGTCGACGACATCCGCGCCGCGCACGCGGCGCTGGCCGCCCGCGGCATCGAGTTCACCCATGCGCCGCACCTGATCCATACCCACGCCGACGGCACCGAGGAATGGATGGCGTTCTTCAAGGACAACGACAGCCGGCCGCTGGCACTGATGGCGCAGGTGAAGGCCTGAGCGTCAGGGCCGGCGCGGACGCCGTCGCGCGCGGGCGAGTTCCTCGATATCGCTGACGCGGAATTCCACCGTGACCCGGCTGCCCGGCATCACGCCCCAGCGGATGCCGATGCGCGCCAGCCGTGCCTCGACATCGGCGCGCTGTTCGGGTGGCGCAATGGCGAGGATCGCGTCGTGGCGCTCGGCCCACGCGCTGGCCAGCGCGAACACGCTGGTATGTCGCAGGTAGAGGTGCGGCATTTCCGCTTCCAGGTCCCGCAGGCGCGCCTCCACGGCGGCATCGTCGGTCGCATCGATGGAAGACATGGCTTCCCCCTGACGTGGACGATCCATGTCGGTGGCCCGCCGGCCGCGTCGTGCGACCGCTTCCCGGGCCGGAGCATAGCGGTCGCTCATTCCTCGAGTGTGAAGCCCACCTTCACAGTGACCTGCCAGTGCGCCACCTTGCCCTGCTCCACGTGGCCGCGCGTCTCCACGACCTGGAACCAGCGGATGTTGCGCATCGAGACGGACGCGCGCTCGATGGCGGTGCGCACGGCGTCGTCGCTGCTCGTCTTCGAGGAGCCGGTGAGTTCGAGGGACTTGTAGACGTGGTCGGTCATGGCGGTGCTCCGGGGCAGGCACCTTCAACCAACGCTGGCGCCATGCCGCTCCGGTCACCCCCGGAGCCCAACGAAAAACGGCCGGGGCGTGCGCACCCGGCCGTACTCGCTGCTGGTCTGCGGGATCGCGCGGATCAATGGCCCTGCGCGGCCCGCTCCATCGCGATCAGGTGGTCGGCGATGCGCAGCTTTTCCTCCCAGCCGCCCTTGCCGGTGACACGGTACTTGCCGTCGATCACGAGGGTCGGCGTGCCGGTCACGCCGCTGCGGATCATGAACTGCTTGCCGCGGTTGACCTTGGAGTTGACCGCGAAGCTGTTCATCTGCGCCAGGAACTGCGCCGGATCGGCGCCGTAGCTCGCGTAGAAGTTGGCGATCTTCTGCTCGTCGGGCTTGTCGCCTTCGCCCGGCATCGTGTGCTGCACGTGGATGGCGTTGACCAGGGCGTCATGCGAGCGCTTGACCAGACCCATCGCTTCGGCGACGTAGAACCCCTTTGCGTACGGATTCCATTCCGGGCCGAACGGCGCGGGCACGTAGGTGAAACGCACGTCGGCCGGGAGCTTCTTTTCCCACTCGCTCACGACCGGGTGGAAGCTGGCGCACGCCGGGCACACGTAACCGAAGACCTCGACCACTTCGATCTTGCCGTCGAGCGGCTGGTACGGCTGGCCGCCGGCGATCTCCTCGTAATCGGTACCGAGCACCGGGGCCGGGCCCTTGGGTGGGACCACCGGATTGTTGTTGGGCGCCTCGGGCTCGGCCGCGACGGGCGCAGCCGCGGCCGGCGCCGGGGTGGCGGGTGCGGCTTCGGCCGGCGCCGGGGCCGGAGCAGTCGCGGTGGCGGGCGGCGCGGCGGCTTCGGGCGCCTGCGGTTGCGAACAGGCGGACAGGGTCAACACGGCAAGGAGCAGGGAAGCCAGGCGCACATTCATCGGATCAAGTCTCTGCGTGGGCGGGAGCTGGCGCGCGGTTCGCGCCGGTGGGAGGCAAGGATAGCCGCCGTGCCCGGGCGGTGCGACTACGGCAATTGGCGCGTGTGTTCCGATGGAGAAAAAAATGACGCCCGGCAGGAACCGGGCGTCGTGGCCGTGCGGGTGACTCAGTACGGACGCAGGTTGAGGATTGCCTGCAGCACCGACCCGAGGATCACGTAATTGCCGTCGTCGAAGCGGCCATAGCGGTAGCCGCGGCCATATCCGTCCTCGTAGCCGCGCCGGAAGGCCTGCCGGAAGTAGTGGTTGTATTCGGCCTGGTCGACGTAATAGCCGTAGTAGCCGTAATTCGCATCCATGTAGGCGAAGTTGTTCCGGTAGTCGTAGCGCCAGCCGTCGTAGCGGTCGGCTTCGCCGGCGCGGTAGCCCTGGTCGTAGCCAAGGCGGATGGCCTGCTGCAGCAGGTCGGCCGCGTATCGGTTGACCTCGTACCAGCGGCCGGCGCGCAGGTAGCGGTAGCTCGGCGGCGTATAGAAGTACGGATCGTTGGCGTAGCTGTAGTTGCGCGAATACCAGCGATCCTGCATCTCGCGCTGGCGCTGCCAGTATTGCTGCTGGTAGCGGTACTGGCGCATGCGGCGCTCGTGCTGGAGGGCGTTGATGCGCGCGCGTTCGGCCGCCTGGCGCGCTTCGGCCTCGCGCCGGTACTGCGCGGTGCGCTGCCGCTGCAGTTCGATCCGGCGCTGGCGTTCCTGTTCGGACAGGCGGTCGCGGCGATCCTGGTCGTGGCGTGCCTCGTCGTAGCGTGACTGGTCGCGTGCGTCTGCATCGCGGCGTCGATCGCGCAGGGCGTCCTCGCGGCGTTGTTGGTCGCGGCGCGCCTGTTCGCGGCGGGCATCCGCCTGCGCTTCGTCGATGGCGCGGCGCCGCGCATCGACGGCGTTCTCGCGGTCATGCTCGCGACGGTCCGCCTCGCGACGGTCCGCCTCGCGACGGTCGACCTCGCGGCGTGCCGCCTGCTCGCGGTCAACTTCGCGGCGATCCGCGTCGCGCTGCCCGGCCTGGCGTTGCTCGAACTCGCGACGCTGCTCGGCCTGGCGCTGTGCGTCGTCGCGGATGCGATCGCGCTCCTGGCGCTGACGCGTCTCCGCGCGCTCGCGATCGCGTTCCATCGCTTCGTCGCGCTGTTGCATCGCGCGGGCCTGCGCGGCCTCGCGCCGCTGCTCGACATCGCGGGCCTGGTCGGCCTGGCGTGCGGCACTGCGCGCCTGGGCGTCCTCGCGCTCGCGGACCTGCATGGCGCGCGGGTCGGGACGCGCGGCAGCGTCGTTCTGTCGATCGGCAGCGCGCTGCGCATCCTCACGGGCCTTGCGCTGCTTGGCCCGCTGTTCGTCCTGGCGTTCTTCGTTCTGGTTCTGGTCCTGGCCGCGGTCGTGCTCGCGGGCTAACACCGGGGCGGCCAGGCCGATCGCCAGGGCCAGCACGGTCGCGCGGCCCAGGAGCGATGGATTCGAGGTTTTCATTGCGGTCTACCTGCTTGGTTGCGGCTGAGCGCAGTTAGCGACCGGCGCGCTTAATCCTTTCTGAGAATTTCACGCACACCCCAAGCCTGTTCAGCTTGCGCTGGGCTGGCGGACGGGAGCCGCCCGCAATGGCGCAATTGCCGACCGGAATCCGTCGTCAGCCCGCCGCCGCGTGCAGGTGCTCGTAAAGGATCGCGCCGCCAACGGCGATCAGGATCACGCCGCCTGCGATCTCGGCACGCCTGCCGATCATCACGCCCAGCGCGCGGCCAAGCATGACCCCCAAGGTCACCATGACGAACGTGCACAGGCCGATCACCAGCGCCACGACGCCGATGTGGACGTCGGCGAACGCCAGGCTGACGCCGACGGCCATCGCGTCGATGCTGGTGGCCAGGCCAGCGATGGCGAGCTTGGCGATGCTGGGGTTGCCATTCGCCTCCTTGCCGGCGTCCTCCTCGCCGGGGTGCAGCGCCTGCCAGATCATGTGCAGGCCCAGCGCGGCGAGCAGGGTGAAGGCGATCCAGTGGTCCCAGGCTTCGATGAAGCGGGAGGCCGCGGTGCCCAGCAACCAGCCGACTACCGGCGTGATCGCTTCGACCACGCCAAACACCAGGCCCGCGCGCAGCGCCTGGGACAGGCGCGGCCGGGTCATGGCCGCGCCCTTGCCGATGGCCGCGGCGAAGGCGTCGGTGGACATGGCCAGGCCGATGAGCAGGATGGATAGCGGGTTCATCGCAGGCGCCATTCGCAAATGGCGGCCATGATCGCGCATCCACCCACCCTAGGCGACGACGGAATCGTGCCCACCGGCACCGGCCTTCGCACCGCGAGCGCGTAGCATGTAGCCATGGCCGCGGCAGGCGGCAGCGAGAAGTCCATGTCCCTGAACTCGAAAGCCCGGCGCGATGCGCGCAAGAAGAAGGTGGCCAAGCGCCCCATCCGCCGCCTCGGCGCAGCGCTGCAGCCGCACGCGCAATTGGAAACGCCGGACGGCAATACGATCGGGGGCGCGGGCTGGCGCGACGGGGAATGGCTGACGGTGCTCGGTGGCCAGGTGGCGACACGCACGCCGAGCGCGGCGATGACCCTGGCCATGCTGCGGCACGTGGTGGCGGTCCAGGAACAGGCCGGGATCGAACTGAAGCTGACCTTCTCGCCTGCGATGGAAACGGCGGCGACCCGCGAGGCGCAGGCCGCAGGCCGCACGCTGGAGGAATACCTGCTGATGCTGGAGCAGGAGCGCCGGGAGCGCCTGGAGCCCGCCGAGCCGCCCGGCGCGGACGGCGCCGAAACGCGCCACTGAATCGCCGGCGCGCCGGCGCGCGCGGGCCCTTGTCATCGCAGTCATTCCTGCGCCGGCCATGCGGTAGCAGCGACGCCGGCCTACCTGCAGGCCGACGCCGATGGGCCCGACCGGCCGACTACGGCGCGGCGGCGAATTGCTCCCGCGTGAGGTTGAGCGGCTCGCCCTCGGTGCAGACCACGTCGTCCTCGATGCGGATGCCGCCGTATGGCTTGAACTGCGCGACGCGATCCCAGTTCACGCTCGGGCCCAAGCCCTTGTCCTTCAGTTCCTCGAGCAGCATGTCGATGAAATAGAGGCCCGGCTCGATCGTCACCGCCATGCCCGGTTCGAGCACGCGGGTGAGGCGCAGGTACGGATGGCCCTGCGGCTTGGCAATCGTGCCGCCGCGATCGCTCTGCGCAAACCCGGCGACATCGTGCACCTGGAGGCCAATGCCATGGCCGATGCCGTGCGGGAAGAATGCGCTGCTCACGCCCGTCTCGACCGCGACCTCGGGCGACACGTTGATCAGGCGGAATTCGCCGAGGATCCGCGCCAGCGACAGGTGCGCGTCCAGGTGCAGCTGCTTGTAGTCGAAACCCGCGCGCACCTGCGCGCACATCGCCTGTTGCGCGCCGTCGACCGCGTCGATCAGGGCCTGGAATTCGCCGCCGCGATCGAACGCATGGGTGCGGGTGATGTCGCTGGCGTACCCGCGGAAGCTCGCGCCCGCGTCGATCAGGAAGCTGCGCGCCTGCTTTGGCGGCAGGCGGTCGCGGTCGGTGTAGTGCAGGATCGCGGCGTGCTCGTTGAGGGCCACGATGTTGTTGTACGGGAGGTCATTGGCGTCCTGCAGCGCGGCCTGGCAGTAGACCAGGTGGATGCCGAATTCGCTGGCGCCGGCGCGGAACGCGCGCTCCGCCGCGCGATGCGCGCGCACGCCGATGCGCGAGGCCTCGCGCATCATCTCGATTTCGTAGGGCGTCTTGAAGGCGCGCTGGTATTCCAGGTAGGCGACCACCGCGGGCGGATTGTTCGCGGCGAAATCGCCGAGCGTACTTTGCGCCTCGCCGAGGATCGCGCAGCGCGCGCTATCGCGCGGGAGATGCTGCAGCGCTTCCTCCGGCTTGCGGATCACCACGATGTCGAAGTGCTCGGTCCAGTAGCCGTTCGGGGATTCCGGCACCGCGTGCCAGTAGTCGAAGGGCTGCAGGTAGATGATCCTGGGACGCTGCCCGGGCGTGGCGACCAGCCAGCTGCCGGGATTGCGCGTCAGCGGGGCCCAGTGCTTGAACTGCGGATTGACTGCGTAGGGATAATCGCGGTCGTCGAACAACTGGTAGTGCAGGGTCCCGCTGGGAACGACCAGGTGGTCGAAGCCGCCGCGCTGCAGCGCTTCAGCGGTGCGCTCCTGCAGCGTCTCCAGGTGTTGCGGGAACAATGCGGCAAGGGTGCTCGGGGTCCGGCTCATTCGCGATCAACCATGTGGGGTCGAACGGATTTTACGGCCTGGCCACCCCGCGCCGCGTGCAGGAAGTCCTGCGCTTTCGTCCGGTGCGCCGGTGCGCACCGCGGGTCAGGCGTAGTGGCTGCCGGGTGCGTCGATCCAGCGGCGCAGCTGATGCATCTGCTGGTCGCTCATGGTGATGAAGCGGAAGCCGGTCCAGGCCTGGCCGGGAGCGCTGGCCTGGTCGCGCCACAGCAGGTGCGCACCCACCTCGAATGCCGTCCGGGAACCGCCATCGGGCAGCGCGAAGCGCAACTGGTAGAGCGCGTCCACCACCAGCGGCGCATTGGACATCACCAGGATTCCGCTCTCGGACACGTTGCCGAGGTGGCCGATGACGGCGTCGGTCATGCTGTCGGTGACGTGGATGACCTCGGCGACCTGGCGACGACGGCTGCGGCGGAACTCCTTCATGCCTGTTCTCCCTTGCGCGGCCCGGCCGATTCCGTCGAATGCTTGCTGCCCACGAAGCCGCGCAACACGCCGAGCGCGCTGTGCCAGGCGCGGTCGACCAGGCTGCTGTGCTCCACGGTCACCATGCGCATCTGCCCGCTGGCGAGCATGCGCGCCAGGCTGTCGAGCGACTGCTCGCCGACGCGTTGGCCGCGCTGGTTCACGAACAGGGCATGGTCGGTCATCGGGCTGTACCAGGACAGGCGCCGCCGCACGACGTCGCCCTGCTGGTTGGTGATGAATTCGAACCAGGCGCCGAATGGCAGCGTCCGCAGCATGTCGTAGGCCGCCTGCTCGCGTTCGTTGCGGGGCGGCAGGACCGGCTTTTCGGGCGACGCTTCCTGCCCCAGGCGACCGCGTGCCTTCAATCGCATCGCCAGTTCGGTGCGCGATGCCGAATCGTTCTCGTCGTCGTCCACGTTCGCGGTCAGGCGGCGGGCGATGTCGCCTGCCTCGTCGCTGTGGTAACCCACGAGCATGAGCGAATGCTCGATCTGGTCCGCCAGGCGGGCAGGCGGCGAAGCCGGATGGTTCAGCGACGTCGCCCGCACGATCGCGGTGGTGGATTCCAGCTGTTGCTGCCACTCATCGGAATCCTCGCCGTTGCGCAGCAGCACGAGCGTCAGCACGTCGGTCCAGGAGTTCGCCAGCAGGGTCTGGACGAAGCGCGGCAGCTTGTGGTCTTGGGAAATCCCGCTGATGACCTCGGCGGCGCGGCGCTTGGCCAGTTCCAGCTTTTCCTTGCCACGGGCGGCTTCGACGTGGCGGCGCTCGGCCACCTCGGCCCGGCGGGCCAGGCCGTGCAGGTGCTGCTGTACGCGCTGGTTGGCGGCGTCGAAGACATTGGTGTCGCCCTCGTAATGCGCGACGACATCGTCGACGGCATGGACGAGCTGGTCGTTGAGCTGCGCGTCGACCTCATCGTCGCCCACCCAGTTGGCGTTGGACTCGGCGACCGCATTGAGCAGCTGCCGTGCCGGGTGGCTCTGGTGGACGAAGAAGCCGCGGTCCTTCAGCACGAGTCGCAGCAGCGGCACCACCAGCTTGTGTACCAAGCGGTTGCCGGGCGCATCCTGGCGCAGCTCGCGCTGGATCTCGGCCATGAGGATCGCGAGCAGCTCGAATGCATCGTTGTCCTCCCGCGACAAGGCAGTGGCCTGGCCATGGGCCTGGCGGCTCTGCGCGAGCAGCGCCTGGCGCACGTCGTGCACGCTGCGCGGGCGCGAGGCCTCGCTTGCGGGCTCGCGCGGCGAGGACTGCATGCGCGCCAACGCCTGCATCACGTCCTCGGTACTGAGCTGCGCCCGCGCACCGGGATCGGTGTTGCCGGGGGTGAGCTTGTGCAGCAGGTCGCGGCGCGAGGCCAGCATCTCCTGCAGCAGGGTGAAGCTTTCGGGGCTGTCGTGATGGCCCTCGTCGCCGCTGAACCAGCCGGTGTAGGGCGTGTTGCGCGCGCTGTCGGCCTGCGCGCGCGCGTTTTCGCGGCGTTCGCGCCCGGCTTCGCCCGTGAGTTCCGATTGCAGTGCCGGGCGCACCCGGATCGGCACGTAGGCCAGGTTCGGCAGCACGTTCTCCCGCGCCAGCATGGCGTTCATGGCTTCGACCAGCTGCGCGTAGCCATTGAGGGCGTAGTGGTCGAAGCAGCGGAACAGCTCCAGTCGCGGCTGCAGTTCGATCTGCAGGACGCGGCTGGCCTTGGCGAGGATTTCCCCGAGCTGGCGCGGTCCGACCGGCAGGCGTTCGGCCTCGAACGCGGGCGAGCCGGCCAGTACGCCGAAACGCTGGCCCAGCAGGTGCAGCGGCAGGCTGGTGCGTGATTCGTGGCGGGACGCGATCGCGCGCAGCACCGCTTCCTCGTCCAGTTCGTGATCCTCGACCAGGCGCAGGTTGCCGAAGTGCAGGTGGCCCGTGGTCTTTCCCGGCGGCGGAGGCGGCTCGCGGATGCCCGCCAGGGCGGCTTCCAGCCCGCTAAGGAATTCGGGGATCAGGTCGGCGCGGTTCTGGCGGACCAGGCGCAATGTGTCGAAGTAGGCCTGCTGCGTGCCCGGATTACCCGCCTGGTCGGCGAGCCGGAACTGCTGCTGCTCGAATTCGGCAAGCATCCGCTCCAGCGCCCGCGCCATTTCGTCGGCCGTGAGGTTGTAGATCTGCTCGAGCGCACGCCGGACCCGGCGCGGCAACTGCGCGGCGGCCAGGGTGGGGTGCAAGGCTGAGTGTTCGAATGTCACCGACATGCATCCTGTCCCCGGGGCGCCCGGATTGTGACCACGATCTTAATCACGGCCATGGCATGGCTGCCAGCGGCACCCCCCTCAGGGAGACGCAAAAATCGCACCAACTCCGGTCATGCGTCCGTGAAATATCAGAGGAACAGGGACACCAGGTCGTTGTTGAACCGCCGGCCAGCCTCGGTGGGACGCACCTGGCCTGCCTCGATCGCCAGCCAGCCGTTGCTGACGGCGTGCGCCAGTTGCGGGCCGATCGCTTCGACGGCCAGCCCCGTCCGCGCCGCGAACAGGGGAAGGTCGAACCCATCGACCAGGCGCAGCGCGTTGAGCATGAACTCGAACGCCCGGCGTTGCGGTTCGATGCGGTCGTCGCCGCCGATGGCTTCGGCCCGTCCGGCCGCGGCCAGGTACGCCGCCGGATGTTTGACCTTCCACCGCCGCAGGATGCTCTGGTCGTGCCCGAGGGTGAGCTTGCCGTGCGCGCCGGCGCCGATGCCGAGGTAATCGCCGTAGCGCCAATAGTTGAGGTTGTGCGCGCACTGGCGTCCGGGCCGGGCGTAGGCGCTGACCTCGTACTGGCCGTAGCCGTGGGCGGCGAGCAGGGCCTGGCAGTGCTCCTGCATGTCCCAGCTGCTGTCGTCGTCGGGAATGCCGGCCGGGGGCCGGGCGGCGAACACGGTGTTGGGTTCCAGTGTCAGCTGGTAGTGGCTGACATGCGCCGGCTGCAGGGCTAAGGCCCGCTCCAGGTCGCGTTCGGCCATGGCCAGCGTCTGTTGCGGCAACGCATACATCAGGTCCAGGTTGATGTTGTCGAAGCCGGCGTCCTGCGCCAGCTTCACCGCCGCATCCGCCTCGCGGCTGTCGTGGATGCGGCCCAACCGCTGCAGGCAGCCGTCGTCGAAGCTCTGGATGCCGAAACTGAGCCGGCTGACGCCGGCTTGGCGGTACAACTCGAACCGGCCGTGCTCGGCGGTCCCCGGGTTGGTCTCCAGCGTGATCTCGCAACCGGGCGCGAAGCGCAGGCGGCTGCTGGCGCCCTGCAGGAAGCGGTCGATGAATTCCGGCGGGAACAGGCTCGGTGTGCCGCCGCCGAAGAACACGGTCTGCACCGTGCGTCCCCACACCAGCGGCAGGTCGTGGTCGAGGTCGGCGAGCAGCGCATCGACGTAGGCAGCGAACGGCAGCGCGCCGCGGCCTTCGTGCGAGTTGAAATCGCAGTACGGGCATTTGCGCACGCACCACGGCAGGTGCACGTACAACGACAGCGGGGGTGGGTGCAGCGGCACGGTGGCGATGCCTTGGTCCGCGCGCGGCTGGGTGTCCGGCAGCTGGGTCGCCGGGCCGGGGGTCGAGACGGACGAAGACATGGTCATGGGGCCGTGTACACGCCGATACGGCGTTCGGCGGAAGTGAGTGCATCGCCAATCGCATCAATCTGCGCGTAGCGGGATTTGGCCCCCGTGAGGAAGCGTTCATAGGCCTCCGGCGACGACCAGCGATCGATGGTGGCGAAGCGGGCCGGATCGTCGGCGTCGCGCAGCAGTTCGGTGCCGAGGTAGCCGTCATGTTCGCGGAACAGCGCCACCCAGTCGCCGTCGGCGCCATACAGCGCGACGAACGCCGCTTCGCAGCCTGCACGCACCTCGTATTCCCAGATCACCGCGAACATGGCGTCACAGCCGGGTATCGGCGAGCTTCTGCCGCAGCAGCGCCAGCGCACGGCCGCGATGGCTCAGCCGGTTCTTGATCGCCGGCTCGAACTCGGCGGCCGACAGGTTGTTCTCCGGGTCCAGGAACACCGGGTCGTAGCCGAATCCGCCGGTGCCGCGCGGCGCGTCGAGGATCACGCCCGACCAGCGGCCTTCGGCGATCAGCGGCTGTGGATCCTCGGCATGGCGCAGCAACACGATCACGGCCACGAAATGCGCGGTGCGTTGCGCCGCCGGCACGTCCTTCATCGCCTCGAGCAACTTGGCGATGTTGGCCTGGGCATCGCCGTGCGGGCCGGCGTAGCGCGCCGAATACAGCCCCGGCGCGCCGCCCAGCGCGTCGACGCAGAGGCCGGAATCGTCGGCGAGCGCGGGCATGCCGGTCGCGCGCGCCGCGTTGCGCGCCTTGAGCAAGGCGTTCTCGACGAAGCTGAGGCCGGACTCCTCGACGTCGGCGACGCCCAGTTCGCCCTGGGTGATGAACTCGTAGCCGGCTTCCCCGAGCAGGTCGCGGAACTCGGCCAGCTTGCCCTGGTTGCTGCTTGCAACGACGAATTTCACTGCCTGGTGGCTCACGCGTTCAGTTCGATCAGGTCCCAGCGGTTGCCGTAGAGATCCACGAATACCGCCACCGTGCCATAGGCTTCGTGCCGCGGTTCTTCGGCGAAGCGCACGCCGCGTTCGCTCATCGCGGCATGGTCGCGCGCGAAGTCGTCCGTGTGCAGGAAGAAGCCGACGCGGCCGCCGACCTGGTCGCCGATGCGCGTGCGCTGCGCCTCGGTATCGGCGCGCGCGAGCAGCAGCGCCGTGCCGCTGGCGTTCGGCGGCGCCACGCGCACCCAGCGCTTGCCGTCGCCCAGGTCGATGTCCTGGAGCAGGGTGAAGCCCAGCACCTGGGTGTACCAGGCAATGGCTTCGTCGTAGTCGCCGACGAGCAGCGCGATGTTGGCGAGATGTTGCTTCATGGGATCCTTGTTGCGGCGACGGAACGCTTCCGCCGTCCGCGGTTGGCCAATCAGGTGCCGCAGCGCCATCCCGGGGGCGCTGGTCGCTCCCCCGGGGTCAACGCCGCGCATGGGCTCAGGCGGCCAGCGCCTCGCGCTGCTTCCGGATCAGAGCGGCGATGCCGGCGTCGGCCAGGCCCAGCAGGGCGTCGAGTTCGTCGCGACGGAATGCATGGCCCTCGGCGGTGCCCTGCAGTTCGATGAATCCGCCGCCGTCGTTCATGACGACGTTCATGTCGGTATCGCAGTCGCTGTCCTCGGCGTAGTCGAGGTCGAGCACGGGTACGCCGCGGTAAACGCCGACCGAGACCGCCGCAACGGCGCCGACGACCGGGTCCGTCGTGATCATCCGCTTCGCCTGCATCCAGCGCACCGCATCCACCAGTGCGACGTAGGCGCCGGTGATCGCGGCCGTGCGCGTGCCGCCGTCGGCCTGGAGCACATCGCAGTCCAGGGTGATGGTGCGCTCGCCCAGCGCCTTGCGGTCGACGCAGGCGCGCAGCGCGCGGCCGATCAGGCGCTGGATCTCCAGGGTGCGTCCGCCCTGCTTGCCACGCGCGGCCTCGCGGTCGTTGCGGGTGTTGGTGGAGCGGGGAAGCATGCCGTACTCGGCGGTGACCCAGCCTTCGCCCTTGCCGCGCAGGAACGGCGGCACCCGGTCGTCGACGCTGGCGGTGCACAGGACGCGGGTGTCGCCGAAGCTGAGCAGCACGGAGCCTTCGGCGTGGCGCGTATAGGCGCGTTCGATGCGCACGTCGCGCAACTGGTCGGCGGCGCGGCCGCTGGGACGGAGGAGGGGGCTGTTCATCGCGTGCAGTCTAGCAGCGGCGCCCGCGCTGCCCCCGGCCGGCCACGGCGCCGGGCAATGGCATACTGCGCGCCCGCAACCGCCGGAGCCCCGCATGATCCGCAGCATGACCGCCTTCGCCAGTGGCGAACGCGCCACGCCCTGGGGGACGCTCGGCTGCGAACTGCGCTCGGTCAACCACCGCTTCCTCGAGATCGGCGTGCGCCTGCATGACGATCTGCGCTCGCTGGAGCCGATGTTGCGCGAACGCATCGGCGCCCGCATCACGCGCGGCAAGCTCGACCTGACCTTGCGCCTGCGCGCTCCGGAAGGCGGCAACAGCCTGCAACTGGATCCCACCCGCCTGCGCGAACTCAGTGAACTGGCGATCGACATGGCGGCGCGCTTCCCGGGCCTGCATACCGAGTTCAGCCAGTTGCTGCAGTTCCCGGGCGTGCTGCAGGCGCCCGCGAGCGACGCCGCGGCGTTGCAGGAGCAGGCGCTGGCGCTGCTGGACGAGGTGCTGGATGAATTCGTGACCTCGCGCGAACGCGAGGGCGGCAAGCTCGCGGCGGTGATCAACGAGCGTGTCGACGGCATTGCCCGGATCGCCGGCGAAGTGCGCACGCTGATGCCGGCGATCCGCGCCGGCCAACGGCTGAAGCTGGAAACGCGCCTGGCCGATCTGCCGCAGCCGCTGGATCAGGGCCGGCTGGAGCAGGAACTGGTGCTGTGGCTGCAGAAGCTCGATGTCGAAGAAGAACTCGACCGCCTGGATTCCCACGTCAGCGAAGCGCGCCGCGTGCTCAAGCTGAAGGAGGCGGTGGGCCGCCGCCTGGACTTCCTGCTGCAGGAATTCAATCGCGAAGCCAACACGCTGGGCTCCAAGTCGGTGGACGCACGCAGTTCCGCGGCGGCGGTGGAACTGAAGGTGCTGATCGACCAGGTCCGCGAGCAGATCCAGAACATCGAGTGACCCGACCGGCCATGCGCGGAACCCTCTACATCGTCGCGGCGCCCTCCGGGGCCGGCAAATCCAGCATCGTCAACGCGGTGCTCGCGCGCGACCCCAACATCTGCCTGTCGATCTCGTTCACCTCGCGCCAGCCGCGCCCGGGCGAGCGCCATGCCGAGCACTACCACTTCGTCAGCGCCGCCGAGTTCGAGGCGATGGTTGCCGCCGGCGACTTCTTCGAGCACGCGCTGGTGCACGGCGACTGGAAGGGCACCGCCCGCCAGTCGGTCGAGCCGCAGCTGGCCGCGGGCAAGGACGTGCTGCTGGAAATCGACTGGCAGGGCGCGCGCCAGGTCCGCGCCAAGGTGCCCGATTCGGTCAGCGTGTTCATCCTGCCGCCCTCGCGCGAGGCGCTGGAGCAGCGCATGCGCATCCGCGCGCAGGACAGCGACGAGACGATCCGCCAGCGGCTGGATGCCGCGCGCGAGGAGATGTCGCATTACACCGAATTCGACTACGTGATCGTCAACGAGCACTTCAATGTGGCCGTCGACGAGATGTGCGCCATCTTCACCGCCAGCCGCCTGCGCCGCGAGCCCCAGGTGGCGCGCCATGCGCGGCTGATCACACAGCTGCTGGTCGATGAATGACCGTGGGGTGCGCCGGGTTCATGCCCTAACGCACTGATTTATAAGGAATGGGTTGCTTTCCGCCGGCCGGGGCCCTTACAATCCATGCCCCCTCAAAGCCTGTATGGACGGCCGGACCGGCCGCCCGGGAGTCTCCATGGCCCGCATCACCGTAGAAGATTGCCTGGAAGTGGTCGATAACCGCTTCGAACTCGTCATGATGGCCGCCAAGCGCGCGCGCCAGCTGGCCAACGGCGTCGAGCCGATGCTCGACAACAGCGAGGCCCAGGACAAGCCGACCGTGCTGGCGCTGCGTGAGATCGCCGCGCGCCGCATCGACACCGATTACATCGACGCCGTCGAGAAGTCCGAGCGCGAGCGCAAGGAACGCGAGGCCCTGGAATGGGCCGCGGCCGAAGTGGTCGCCGACGACGACATGTCCAAGGGCGACGACTGAGCCCCGGGACCGGTTCCCGCTCCGTTGTTGTACGACGGCCCCGCCCAGCGGGGCCGTTCGCGTTTTGGGCGCCTGGATTCAGCTGGCTTCCGTTGCGCCGCATCCATCGCGCCCTTAGATTCCTGACATGACTCCTCCGTCGCACGTGCTGACCCCGGTGCCATCCGCCATGGACGAAGCGGATGTGCCCGACTACGTGCGCGAGCTGGAGCAGGCCGCCCATTACCTTCCCGAACCGCAGCGTGCCCAGGTGCGCCGGGCCTGGCGCATCGGCGCCGCCGCGCACGCCGGGCAGACGCGGAAATCCGGCGAGCCGTACATCACCCATCCCGTGGCGGTGGCGAAGGTGCTGGCCGACCAGGGCCTGGACGTGGAAACCCTGGTCGCGGCAATCCTGCACGACACCCTGGAAGACACCCCGCTGACACCGGATTCGATCACCACCGAATTCGGCGCCACCGTGACCGAGCTCGTTGACGGCGTCACCAAGCTGGACAAGCTGCAGTTCCGCGACCGCCAGGAAGCCAATGCGGAAAGCTTCCGCAAGATGCTGCTGGCGATGTCGCGCGACCTGCGCGTGATCCTGATCAAGCTGGCCGACCGCCTCCACAACATGCGCACCCTGGGCGCACAGAGCGTCGAGGCGCGCCGCCGCATCGCCGCCGAGACCTTGGAGATCTACGCGCCGATCGCGCAACGCCTGGGCATGAACCTGATCAAGGCCGAGCTGCAGGATCTGGGCTTCCGCGCGTTGCATCCGTGGCGGCATGCAGTGATGGAAAAGCGCATCCGCACCCAGCCGGTGATGCGACGCGAGGCGATGGTGCAGATCGAGGCGCACCTCGCGCAGAAGCTGGCCAAGGAGAAGCTGCACCACCGCCTGATCAGCCGCGTGAAGTCGCCCTGGAGCATCTACAGCAAGATGCGCGCGGAGCACAAAAGCTTCACCCAGGTGATGGATGTGTTTGGGTTCCGCATCGTGGTGGGAACGGTCGCGGATTGCTACCACGCGCTCGGCGTCGTGCACGCCGCGTACAAGCCCCTGGACGCGCGCTTTCGCGACTTCATCGCCATTCCCAAGGCCAACGGTTACCAATCGCTGCACACGGTGCTGTTCGGGCCGTACGGCTCCCCGATCGAGGTGCAGATCCGCACCGACGACATGGACCTCATCGCCGAGCGCGGGATCGCCGCGCACTGGTCGTACAAGCATGGCGGGCGCGACATGCCCTCCAGTGCGCAGAGTCGCGCGCAGGGCTGGATCACCAACCTGGTGGAGTCGCAACGCGCGACCGGCTCGTCGCTGGAGTTCCTGGAAAACGTCAAGGTCGATCTGTTCCCCGACGAGGTCTACCTGTTCACTCCCAAGGGCGACATCCTCTCGCTGCCTCGCAACGCCACCGCGCTCGACTTCGCCTACGCGGTGCACACCGATGTCGGCAACCACGCGGTGGCTTCGCGCGTGGACGGCAAGCTGGTGCCACTGCGCAGCAAGCTGGCGAGTGGCCAGCGCGTGGAAATCATCACCGCGAAATCGGCCTCGCCGAAGCCGCAATGGCTGGAATTCGTCGTATCCGGCAAGGCGCGCACGTCGATCCGCCAGCAGCTCAAGCAGCTCGAGCACGAGGACGCCGTGCAGCTGGGCCACCGCATGCTCGACCGTGCGCTGGAAGCGCAGGCCACTTCGCTCGAACGGGTTCCCGTGCAGCGCATGGAAGCCTTCCTCGCCGAGCACCGCTACCCGCGCCTGGAAGCCATGCTGGCCGACATCGCCCTGGGCAACCGCATGCCGCAACAGGTCGCGCAGGCGCTGGTGCGCGAGGCCACCGCGAAGAAGCCGCGCAAGACCGCGGTGCCCGAACCGATGCCGCAACACGAGGACAAGATCCTCATCACCGGCGCCGAGCGCGGCGTGATCAGCTTCGCCCAGTGCTGCCTGCCGATCCCGGGCGACGAGATCATGGGCTACCACACCACCGGCAAGGGCATCGTCGTGCACCGGCTGGATTGCCCGAACGTCGCCGAGTACCGCAAGTCGCCCGACCGCTGGGTATCGATCGGCTGGGACCGCGAGGTCGCCGGCGACTTCCCCACCGCGATGCGCATCGAACTCGACAACCGCCCCGGCGCCCTGGCCCAGGTTGCCGCGGCTATCGCCGAAGCCGAATCCAACATCGACCGCCTCGAGTACATCGAGCGCGACACCAATGTGTCGGCGATCCGCTTCCAGATCGAAGTGCGCGACCGCAAGCACGTGGCCGAAGTGATGCGCCGCGTGCGCCGGCTCAAGGTGGTGCTGGGCGTGCAGCGGATCTGAGCGGGCGCTCCGGTAAGCTGTACGCAGCTTCCGTCCGGAGAATCCGATGTCCCGCGAAATCATCCACACCGACCGGGCGCCTGCCGCCATTGGCCCGTACTCGCAGGCCGTGCGCGCCGGCGATACCGTCTACCTGTCCGGCCAGATTCCCCTGGATCCGAACACCGGCCTGGTGATCGAGGGCGACATCGAAGCGCAGGCGCGCCGCGCGTTCGAGAACCTCAAGGCGGTGTGCGAGGCCGCAGGTGGATCGCTGGACAAGATCGTGCGGGCGGGACTGTTCCTCACCAACCTCGGCGACTTCGCCAAGGTGAACACGGTGATGGGCGAGTACTTCAGCGCACCGTTCCCGGCGCGCTCGACGGTCGAAGTGTCGGCGCTGCCGCGTGGCGTGCAGTTCGAGGTCGACGCGATCATGGTGCTCGACTGAGCCGGGCTGCCGGCGTTTTCCCGATCGCATCCCGGCGCGCCGGGGTTCTGTCCGGCCGCAAATCCCGGCATCCTTGAGCCATGCCGACCAATGCCGGTAGCGCCGCCAGGCGCGCCGTGGATCTCAACCAGCAAGCCCTCAGCAGCCTGCGCGGCGTGGGCCCGAGCGTGGCCGAGAAACTCGCCGCGCGCGGCCTGCTCACCGTGCAGGACCTGTGGCTGCACCTGCCGCGGCAGTACGAGGACCGTACCGCGCTGACGCCGATCCGCGCGTTGCAGGCCGGCGTGGCCGCGCAGGTCGAGGGGCGCGTGGAAGCCGTCGAGCGCGGCTTCCGTTATCGGCCGATGCTGCGCGTGGCCATCGGCGACGACTCGCACGCCACGCTGGTGCTGCGCTTCTTCCATTTCCGTGCGGCCCAGGCGGCGCAGTTCGCGCCCGGCGCGCGGGTCCGCTGCTACGGCACGCCGCGCGCGGGCCAGCACGGACTGGAGATCGTGCACCCGAGCTACCGCCTGCTCGATGACGAGGCAGAGATCGAACTCGGCAGTGCGCTCGATCCGGTGTACCCGGCGATCGAGGGCGTGGGTCCGGCATCGCTGCGCAAGCTGATTGGCCTCGCCCTGGACCGATTGCCGCTGGATGAGTCGCTGGAGCTCCTGCCCGTCGCGCTGCGCGATGCGCTGGGCCTGCCGTCGCTGCGCGAGGCACTGCTGACGGTCCACCGGCCGCAGGCGGGCGAAGACGTCGCCGCGCTGCTGGTCGGTCGCCATCCGGCCCAACGCCGGCTGGCCCTCGAAGAACTGCTCGCACACCACCTGAGCCTGCGTCGCCAGCGCCTCGCGCAACAGGCGCACGCCGCGCCGGCGCTGCGCAAGGCCGCGCTGGCCGCCAAACTGCGCAAGGCGCTGCCGTTCCAGCTCACCGGGGCGCAGCAGCGCGTGTTCGACGAAATCCATGCCGACCTGGGCAAGCCTTCGCCGATGCTGCGATTGGTGCAGGGCGACGTCGGCAGCGGCAAGACCGTCGTCGCCGCGCTTGCGGCGATGCAAGCGGTCGAAGCGGGTAAGCAGGCTGCGCTGATGGCGCCGACCGAATTGCTGGCCGAGCAACATCTCAACAACCTGCGCGGCTGGCTCGAGCCGTTGGGCGTGCGCGTCGCCTGGCTTGCGGGCAAGGTGACCGGCAAGGCTCGCAGCAAGGTCCTGGAGGAAGTGGCTTCGGGCGCAGCCCAGGTGGTCGTCGGCACCCACGCGCTGATGCAGGAGGGCGTGGCCTTCAACGACCTCGCGCTGGCCATCGTCGATGAGCAGCATCGCTTCGGCGTGCATCAGCGCCTGGCGCTGCGCGACAAGGGCACGGGCGGCAACGGCAACGGCGGCAGCATCGTCCCGCACCAGCTGGTGATGACGGCGACGCCGATCCCGCGCACGCTGGCCATGGCGGCGTACGCCGATCTTGACGTGTCCGCGATCGACGAGCTGCCACCCGGACGCACGCCGGTACAGACGGTCGCGTTGAGCGCGGAGCGGCGCCCGGAGCTGGTCGAGCGCATCCGCGGCGCATGTGCCGAGGGACGACAGGCCTACTGGGTGTGCACGCTCATCGACGACAGCGACGAGGTGGTGGCGCAGGCCGCGCAGAGCACCTTCGAGGACCTGTCGAAGCAGTTGTCGAAGCTGCGCGTCGGCCTCGTTCATGGCCGCATGAAGGCCACGGAGAAGCAGGCGACGATGCGGGCCTTCAAGGAAGGCACGATCGACCTGCTCGTCGCCACGACGGTGATCGAAGTCGGCGTGGACGTGCCCAATGCGTCGCTGATGATCGTCGAGAACGCAGAGCGCCTGGGCCTGGCCCAGTTGCACCAGCTGCGGGGACGGGTAGGGCGCGGCAGCGCGGCTTCGAGTTGCGTGTTGCTGTACCAGTCGCCCTTGTCGCAACTGGCAAAGCAGCGCCTGGAAACCATGAGGCAGACGCACGACGGGTTTGTCATCGCGGAAAAGGATCTCGAGCTGCGCGGCCCCGGCGAACTGCTCGGCACCCGCCAGACCGGCCTCGCCGGCTTCCGCGTCGCCGACCTCGCCCGCGACGCCGACCTGCTGCCGCTGGTGCAACAGGTTGGCGCGAAGCTGCTGGCCGAAGCCCCGGACATCGCCGAGCGCATCATCGCCCGGTGGGTGGGGGGCGCGGCGCGATACGCCTCCGCTTGAGCCTTCAGCGCCCGCAGGTCAATGCGGCCATGCGCAGGGTCGGCGAGGACTTCGCTCGCCTGCCTGCGCTCTTTTCAGTCCCTGTCGACAGGCGGCGCGCCGCCATCGTAATAATGGCGACATGACCCAACGCATCCCTTTGCTGATCGACACCGATCCAGGCGTCGACGACGCCCTCGCCATCCTGATGGCGTTCAACGATTCCCGCCACGAAGTCGTGGGGCTCACCATCGCCGCAGGCAACGTCGGCCTGCAGCACACCGTCGCCAACGCGCTTAAGTTGTGCGAGGTCGCAAATGCAGACGTGCCTGTGTTCCCGGGATGCGCGGCGCCGCTGCTGCACGCGGCGCGCGATGCCGCCTACGTGCACGGGCGAGACGGCTTCGGCGACACCAATTACGCGCCGGCGCAGCGCCGGCCTGCCGACGAGCACGCCGCCCTGGCCATCCTGCGCCTGTCGCACGAGCATGCGGGGCGGCTGGTACTGGTGGCCTTGGGCCCGCTGACCAACGTAGCCCTGGCCCTGAAGCTCGATCCGACCCTGCCGACGCGCGTGGCGCGTTGCGTGGTCATGGGCGGGGCCGTGACGGCGCACGGCAACATCACCCCGGCGGCGGAGTTCAACGTAGCCTTCGATCCGGAGGCGGCGCACATCGTGTTCGCCGCGTTCGAGCGCATTGATCTCAGCGACTGGGAGGCGACGATCGAACACGGCTTGCTGGATTCCGACGTGGATCGCTGGTTGGCGGCAGAGTCACCGCGTGCGCGCTTCTACGACGCGATATCGCGCCAGACCCGGGCCTGGGCCGGCGAGCGCCGTGGCGACCGCTGGCATTCCGCGGACAGCCTGGCGATGGCCTTCGCGCTGTGGCCCGAAGGGGCTACGGAGACGGCGGAGCGCCCGCTGGCGGTCGAGACCGAGGGGCGGCACACCCGCGGGGCGACGATCATCGACTGGCGCCGGGAAAGCGGCCGGCCGGACAATGTCCGCATCCTCCTGCGGTACGACCAGGCCCGGTTCGAGGCGCTGGTGGAGGCGGCCCTGGCCGCCCGCTGATCCTGGCGATAGCGGGGCTTGCTTCGGCCAAGGGCAGGCCGCTATACTGCCCGACTTTCCCCGCAACCTATTGGTGCGTTGCCATGAAGACCGGCATCCATCCCGACTACCGCGAAGTCGTTTTCCAGGACGTGACTACCGATTTCGCGTTCCTCACCCGTTCGACCCTTGGCAGCAAGGAGACGATCAAGTGGGAAGACGGCAACGAATACCCGCTGATCAAGCTGGATATCACCTCGGCCTCGCACCCGTTCTACACGGGCAAGCACAAGATCGTGGACACCAGCGGTCGCGTCGACAAGTTCCGCAAGCGCTACGCGCAGAAGTGATGCTGGGCGGCGCCTCCGGCGCAGCCTGGGCCTCCCCGGCATAGCGGGAGCACGCTTCACCCACAAGGCCCGCCATTGGCGGGCCTTGTGCGTTCTGGCGCATGCAGGACGAACGCTGGCAACTTTCGCGGCATCGAGCAGACACTCTATTTCAAGCGTCGCATGCGACTTTAGTACCACCCTGCGGCAGCGAAGGCTTATGCGATAATTCTCTGTCGCGGCGCGGCCGCGAACGATTACCGAAAGTGTTCCCTCCATCCGCCGCGGCCATCCCTGCGGCGTGCAGAAACCAGGAGCGTTGCGTGTCCGAGTCCACCAAGTCCGGCCTCGATCAGGTCACCCTGACCGCGGGCGACAAGAGCGTCACCCTGCCGGTGCATCACCCGACCCTGGGTGCCCCGTGTATCGACATCGGCAAGCTGCCCAAGGAAACCGGCTGCTTCACCTACGACAATGGATTCACCGCGACGGCCAGCTGCCGTTCCGCGATCACCTACATCGATGGCGATGCCGGCGTGCTGCTGTACCGCGGCTACCCGATCGAGCAGCTCGCGGAAAATTCCAGCTTCCTCGAAGTCGCCTACCTGCTGATGAACGGTGATCTCCCGTCGAAGGAACAATTCGGCGCGTTCGAGCATGAGGTCACGCATCACACGATGATGCACGAGGCCTTCCGCACGTTCCTGTACGGCTTCCGCCACGACGCGCATCCGATGGCGATGCTCACCGGCATGCTCGGCTCGCTGGCGAGCTTCTACCACAACGATCTCGACCTCGAAGACCCTGAGCAGCGCCGCCTCGCCGCGATCCGCCTGATCGCCAAGGTGCCGACCATCGCGGCCGCCTGTTATCGCTATTCGATCGGCTGGCCGATCCGCTATCCGCGCAACAACCTCGAATACACCACGCGCTTCCTGCACATGCTCAAGGAAGTGCCGAGCGAGCCGCTGGAGCTCAGCCCGGTCGCCGCCAAGGCGATGGACCTGCTCTTCATCCTGCATGCCGACCACGAGCAGAACGCCTCGACCTCGACCGTGCGCCTGGTCGGTTCCACCGGCGCCAACCCGTACGTGAGCGTCGCCGCCGGCGTCGCCGCGTTGTGGGGTCCGGCGCATGGCGGCGCCAACGAAGCCGTATTGAAGATGCTGGCCGAGATCGGCAAGCCCGAAAACGTCGGTGCTGCCGTCGCCAAGGCCAAGGACAAGGAATCCGGATTCCGCCTGATGGGTTTCGGCCACCGCGTCTACAAGAACTTCGACCCGCGCGCGAAGATCATCCGCGCCATGTGCCACAAGGTGCTGGCGGAGCTGGGCGTCAACGATCCGCTGCTGGACGTGGCGATGAAGCTCGAAGAGGCCGCGCTGCAGGACGAATACTTCATCCAGCGCAAGCTCTATCCGAACGTCGATTTCTACTCCGGCATCATCTACAAGGCGCTGGGCATTCCCGTGGAGATGTTCACGGTGATGTTCGCCATCGCCCGCACCGCCGGCTGGGTGTCGCATTGGCTGGAACAGCAGAACGATCCGGAAAACAAGATCGGTCGCCCGCGCCAGATCTACACGGGTGCCGCCACCCGCGATTACATCGGGATCGACAAGCGCTGATCGCGCTGGTCCGAATCAAAACGCCCCGCACTTGGCGGGGCGTTTTCGTTTATGGGCGTGCCAAGTGCTACTTGGCCAGTTCGTACAGGTATTCGACGAACGACATCGTGGCTCCGTCGATGCCTTGCACCTTGGGATTGCTCGATTCGACCAGGTAGTACTCGTCCGGTCCATGCGCGCCGCTGCCATGGCCCAGGCCGAAGTGGCCCGCGGCAAGGTTCAGCGGCGCATCCGTGAACGCGTAACCCGGATACGATCCTGCATTGCGCGGCCACAGCACGGGATCGATGCCGGCGTTCCTCAGCGTGGCGAGCTGCGCCTGGATGAGGGGTGCGGAGGCGGGGGTGCTGGTCGGGTCGTAACCGCCGGTCATGTTCACCTCGATGTCGCCGAACCCGCGTTTGGCCAGGTGCGCTTTCAATGCCGCCACGGCGTCGGCGGCCTTCATGCCCGGTACCAGGCGCAGATCCATCTTGGCAACGGCCCGATGGGGCAGCACGGTCTTGCCGCCAGGACCGGTGTAGCCGCCGACCAGTCCCTCGATGTTGACGGTTGGTTGCGAGACCAGTCGCTCGTTGGCCTGTTGCCAGGACAGGTCATCGATCCAGTGGCGCACGCCGAGCTGCTGCTTCGACTTGGCTTCGCTGCGGCGCTTGGCGGCCGCAGCGATCATCGCCTTTTCCTCGGCACTGATCGCGGGCGCTGCCGGGTAGCCGTCGATCGTGATCGTGTTGCCGTCGTCGGACACGAGCGTGTCGAGCGCTTTGACCAAGTGCCAGGCCGGGCTGTCCACCATGGCCTTCAACGAGGAATGGATGTCCTTGGAAGGGCCGCGGCCCCATTTCTCGCCGCTGGACACCAGTTCGAGCTCGACCACTCCCTTGGCGCCCAGCGACACCGTCACCACGCCGTCGCTGTCCTGCATCGCCGAGGGCATGAACACGCCGATGGTCTTGCGCAACGCGGCTTCGACCTCGCGATTGCGAGCGAGCTGGGCGATATGCGGTGAGCCGATCTCTTCTTCGCCCTCGGCCACGAGCACGAGGTTTACCGGCGGCTTTCGGCCCGCCTTCCTGATGGCATGCAGCGCAGCCAGCAGTGCCGCTTCCGGGCCCTTCTGGTTCACCGCGCCACGCCCGACGACTGCCTTGCCCAACCCGGGCTTGTCGACCAAGCGCGCCTCCAGCGGGGGAGAGGTCCATTCGCCAGGGTCGAACTGCTTCACGTCGTACATGAAGTACAGGCCAACGGTTTTCGGCGCGCCGGCATCGAGCGTTGCGAACACTCCGGGCTTGCCGTCGGTGTTGATCACCTTCACCTGCTGGAACCCCGCATCCCGCGCCAACTGCGCCATGTATTCGGCACCGGCGGGATAGCCGCGATCCTCCGCCGCGATCGCCGGCTGGGCGATCCAGTCCTGCAACCGCTTCACGGCCTCGCCGTGCCCCTTGGTGACCTCGGCCTTGATCGCCTGGAGATCACTTTCGGCAGCTAGTGGTTGCCCCAGGCCTGCGGCGATGACCACAAAGGCAGCCGCGGCCATGGCTAGGGTTCTGGCATGACTCGAACGCATCTTTGCCCTCCTGATGACTGACAACATCGAACCGCGACGCCTTGCGGCGGTCGCCACGTGGGTTGCGCGGTGACGCTGGAGCGGATCAGCCGCGATCGGATTCGTAGCCGGCGATTTCCTCATCGGCGAGCAACTGCCGCACCTGCGCCACGGACGCGCGCCGCATCGGCTTTTCATCGATGCTGGAGAGCGGCGCCTGGCGCAGCACATCGCGAGGGAGCACGGTCAAGTCGAAGGGCAGGCCTTCAGCGCTGAACAGCCAGACCGGGAAGTCGTCGCTGCGCTCGCGATCGAGGCGGATTCGGCGGTTGCGCGACTCGGCGGGAATGGCGTGCTGCTCGAGGTGGCGATGCACCGCTTCGGGATCGTCGCTGTGGAGGTGCAGGGCCACCGCGCTGCGCGCATCGGCGGTGCCCTCGAGCACCGGGCCGACCAGGCGCGGGTCGAATTCGGCGAAGAATTCGAGGGCGCGCACCGCAGCCTCGCGACGCAAGCGTTGTTCGCCCATGTTGTCGCGCTGGAACAGGCGCTGGTATTCCCGCAGCGCGTCCTCGATCTCGCGGTTACGCGGCAGCGAGGCGTCGTCGAATATTCCCAGCCGCTGCGCCGCCTTCAGCTTGGCTTGGTGGTAGTCGCGGATCCCGCCCTCGGCCATCAGGCGCGCGGCCTCGTGGGCGAGGCTGCGCCTTCGCTCGTTGGTGCGGGTCTGGGCGTGGAGTTGGGCGTGCTGTCGGGCGTGGCGCATGACGTCCTCCGCGGCTGGCACGACGACGGCGAGGAGCTTCGCCGCGGCCGGCAGCGGCCGGCGAGATCAACGCTAGCACGGGCGGCGTGAATCAGGAATCGGCGCGGACCAGCCGACAGCCTGCGCAAATGCGAAGCGGGCCGAAGCCCGCTCCGCCAAGCATGCACCCGCCGGCGACTCAGAAGATGTCGAAGGATTCCTCGGCGGGCACGGCGTCTTCCGGGCCGTAATCGACATAGGTTTCCATGCGGTCCAGGTCCTCGGCCTTGACCCACTCCACGACCCCGCCGCTGCCTTCCGGCAACAGCGTGCCATTGGCGGCGACCGAGACCTTCACCATGCCTTCGGGCGGTTCGTTGCCCGTAATGGGCTGGTCCTTCAACGCCACGCGCATGTACTCGATCCATACCGGCAGCGCCGCCTTGCCGCCGTATTCGCGGTAGCCCAGGGATTTGTAATCGTCCCGCCCCACCCACACCGTCGTCACGTATGGGCCGCCGAAACCCGAGAACCAGGCGTCGCGGTGGTCGTTGGTCGACCCCGTCTTGCCGCCGATGTCCTCGCGGTTGAGCACCTTGGCCGGCGTGCCCGTGCCGCGCAGGACGACATCGCGGAGCATCGACACGATCTGGTAGGCGATGCGGTTATCGATCGCACGCGGCGCCACGACCATGTCCGCGGGCGGCGCCTTCACGTCCTTCGGCTTGCTCTTGTCGGCGGCCTTAGCCGCTGCGGCTTGGCTGCCGCTGCCGCCGGTGGGGCCGAAGTCGAAACCGTCCACCACGCTCGAGGCGGCCGACGCGGCTACGACCTTGCCGGCAGTGCCGATTCCGCATTGCGGGCAGGCGGTGGCGGGCTTTTCCTTGAACAGCACGGCGCCATTGCTGTCACGCACCTCGTCGATGAACCACGGCGTGATCAGGAAGCCGCCGTTGGCGAACACCGAAAAACCGCGTGCAACCGACAGCGGCGTCAGCGAGGCGGTACCCAGCGACATGGACAGGTTCGGCGGCAGCTCCTTTTCCTCGAAGCCGAGGTGGCTGATGTACTTGCGGGCGTAGTCGACGCCGATCGCATCGAGCAGGCGCACAGACACCAGATTGCGCGATTGCACCATGGCTTCGCGCAGGCGCATCGGGCCGGCGAAGTTCCCGGTGTCGTTCTGCGGACGCCACAGGTGCCCGCGGCGATCCTTGAAGACCACCGGCGCGTCGAGCACGACCGAGGCCGGATTGAAGCCGCGCTCGAATGCCGCCGCATACACGAAGGGCTTGAAGCTCGAACCGGGCTGGCGCCGCGCCTGCGTGGCGCGATTGAACTTGTTGCCCGCATAGCTGTAGCCGCCCGAGAGGGCGCGCAATGCGCCGTTGGAAGGCTCCAGCGACACCAGCGCGGCCTGCGCGCGCGGCAACTGCCCCAGCGAATATCGGGTACCCGCGGGCTTGGCAGGCGCGGCGGCCTTTTCGCCAGCCGGGGCGGCTACCGGCGCGTCGCTGCGCAACACACGCACCAGGTCGCCCCGCTTGACCAGCTTGCCGGGCGCCTGCCCGTTCCAGCCTTGGCTGGGGCCCAGCTCGAGCCGGGTGCCATCGCCGAGCAGCACATCGGCCGAACCCTCATTCACCTGCAGCACGATCGCCGGCAACAGGTCGGCCTGGGGCGAAACCTTGCGGACGCGAGCCAGGACAGTGGCCTCGTCTTCGTTGTCGGCCAGGTCAAAGTGCTGCTCGACGCCATGCCAACCATGGCGCAGATCGTACGTACGCAGGCCTTCACGGATGGCCTTATCCGCCGCGGTCTGCAACGTCGGGTCGATCGTGGTGACAACGTGATAACCCTTGGTCAGGGCCTCGGCGCCGTAACGCGCGACCATTTCCTGCCGCACCATTTCGGCCACGTAGGGTGCGTTCACCTCGACGGGCCGTTCGTGCGGCCGGGCATGCATGGGCACGGCTTTCGCCGCGTCGGCCTCCGACTGGCTGATGTATTTGAGCTGCGCCATGCGCTGCAGGATGTAGACGTCGCGGCGCTCCTTGGCGCGCGCCGGGTTGCTCAGGGGATTCGCGGTGGAAGGAAACTTCGGGATCGCCGCCAGCGATGCCATTTCGTCCAGGCTGAGCTCGCCGAGCTTCTTGCCGTAATAGAACTCGGCGGCGGCGGCCACCCCGTAGGAGCGGTGGCCGAAGAAGCTCTTGTTGAGGTAGAGCTCGAAGATCTCGTCCTTGCTCAGCTCGTTCTCGATGCGCATGGCGAGCATCATTTCGGCGAGCTTGCGCTTGTAGCTGTATTCCTGGCTGAGGAAGAACTGGCGGGCGACCTGCTGGGTGATCGTGGAGCCGCCCGGCACGCGGCGGTCATCCGTGGTCGCGAGCAGCCACACCGCGCGCGCGGTGCCCTTGTAGTCGACGCCATGGTGCTTGTAGAAGCGTGCGTCCTCGGCCGCGAGGAAGGCCTGCTTGAGGCGTTGCGGCACGTCCTCGATATTCACCGGGTAGCGACGCGTCTCGCCGAACAGCGCCATCAGCTTGCCGTCGCGCGAGTACACGTACATGGGCTCCTGCAGCTCGACCGAGCGCAGGGTCTCCACATCCGGGAGCTTGGGGGCGATGAGGAAGTACAGAACGCCCAGCGCGATGGCGCCAAGCAGGACCACGCTGGCGGCCGCGATCAGCGTCCAGCGCAGCAAGCGATGAAAACGGGGCATCGAAGCGGAATTCCTCGGCAACGGAGATTGCGGGTGCTGTGGTCGAGGAGTATAGAGGAGGCGCACAGCTGCACCGGGACGTGGTCGTCGTGTTTGCACTTGTCGATCCGCACCGGCGGGTTGCTTCGCGCAGATTGGGGGCGGACGGCGCTATGAATGACGGTGGTGACGCTCGAATCGAGCCCCGGTTCGGCTCGATCGGCCGCCTGGGGCCTGACCGACTGGCCGGGGGCAGGGATTGGGGTTGGGCGCGAAATGACCGGATCGTTTAGGGGTAATCCAACTGTCGCGGCCGTTCCGGTTCAGGTTCGGCGTTCAGAGGGAAAAGCGGTCTGGTTGGCAGTTCGGGGCACGGGGGAGTTGCCAGTCCGGGGAAAGTCCGATATTTAAGGCACGGCCACACGAAGTGCGCGTAAGCGCTTGTGGCATGGGGAGAAAAATCGTGGGGATCGTCACAAAAGGCCAGCCGACCCTAGTCGGCGTGGACATCAGTTCGACCGCGGTCAAGCTGTTGCAGCTCTCGAGGGCTGGCGACCGCTATCGGGTCGAGCACTATGCGGTCGAGCCGCTGCCGCCGAACGCGGTGGTCGAAAAGAACATCGTCGAGGTCGAGGCGGTGGGCGAGGCGATCAAGCGCGCGGTCAACCGCTCCGGCACCAAGGTCAAGTACGCCGCCGCCGCGGTCGCGGGCTCTTCGGTCATCACCAAGGTGATCCCGATGCCTGCCGACCTCGACGAAGACGATCTCGAATCCCAGGTCGAACTCGAAGCGGTCAACTACGTGCCGTACCCGATCGAGGAAGTGAACCTCGATTTCGAGGTGCTTGGGCCGATGCCGAACAATCCCGGCACGCTGCAGGTGCTGCTCGCGGCCTCGCGATCCGAAAACGTCGAACTGCGCTCGTCCGCCCTCGAGATCGGTGGCCTGACCCCGAAGGTCATGGACGTCGAGGCGTTCGCCATCGAGAACGCATTCGCGCTGCTGGCCAACCAGCTGAGCGGCCCGCGCGATGGCCTCACCGCGCTGATCGATTCCGGCGCGACGATGACCACGCTCAATGTGCTGCGCAACGGACGCAGCCTCTACAGCCGCGAACAGGTTTTTGGCGGCAAGCAGCTCACCGACGAGGTGATGCGCCGCTATGGACTGAGCTACGAGGAAGCGGGCCTGGCCAAGCGCCAGGGTGGCCTGCCGGAGAGCTACCAGGCCGAAGTGCTGGAACCGTTCAAGGAAGCGATGGTCCAGCAGGTCAGCCGCCTCCTGCAGTTCTTCTATGCAGGTAGCGAATTCAACCGCGTCGACCAGATCGTCCTCGCCGGCGGCAACGCGGCCATCCCGGGCATCGCCCAGATGGTCGAGGAGCACCTGGGTGTTCCGACCCTGGTCGCCAATCCGCTGGCGCACATGACGCTCGGTCCCCGCGTCCAGGCGCACGCGCTGGCGCAGGACGCACCTGCGTTGATGATCGCTTGTGGCCTCGCCCTGAGGAGCTTCGACTGATGGCACGGATCAATCTCCTCCCGTGGCGCGCCGAACGGCGCAAGCAGCGCCAGAAGGAATTCAGCATCCTGCTCGGCATGTCGGCGCTGGGTGCGGTGCTGCTGTCGTTCCTGATGATTGGCTACTACAACGCCCAGATCAGCGGCCAGAACGAGCGCAACCAGTACCTGACCGACCAGATCGCGCTCGTGCAGAAGCAGATCGACGAGATCAAGCTCCTCGACGAGAAGAAGGCCAAGCTGCTCGCCCGCAAGGAAATCATCGAGAAGCTGCAGGCGAACCGCTCGCAGATGGTGCACCTGTTCGATTCGCTGGTACGGACGATTCCCGACGGCGTGATCTTGACCTCGATCAAGCAGGACGAGGACACGTTGATGCTGGAGGGTCGCGCGCAGTCCAACGCACGCGTCAGTACCTACATGCGCAATCTCGAAGGTTCCGGCTGGATGACCAAGCCCGACCTGTCGATCATCGAGGCGAAGGGCGAGGACAAGGCCCTCCCGAACCAGTTCAAGCTGACCGTCAAGCTCGCCAATCCGAATGCCCCCAAGGATGAGGACGGCGATGGCGTGCCGGACGCCCCCGCGGCAGCGCCCGCCGGTGCCGCCCCGGCCACGATGCCTGGCCCGGCGCCCGCCGCACCGGCCGCCCCCGTGAAACAAGGAGCCGCCTCGTGAGCGCAAAGAAATTCTCGCTGCGGGAACTCGACTTCAACAACATGGGCTCGTGGCCGCAACAGGCCAAGGTCGGCTTCTGCATCATCATCGCCCTCCTGATCGTGTTCCTGAGTTGGTGGCTGTTCGTCCGCGACAAACTGTCCGAGCTCGAGGGCCTCGAAAACAAGGAAACCGAACTCCGCCAGGAGTTCGAGACCAAGCAGGGTCGGGCCGCCAATCTGGAGCCGCTCAAGCAACAGCTGGCGCAGATGGAAGAGCAACTCAAGCAGATGCTGCGACAGCTGCCGAGCAAGACCGAGATGCCTGACCTGATCGTCGACATCTCGCAGACTGCCCTGGCGACCGGCATCACCAATGAATTGTTCCAGCCGGGTCCCGAAATTCCCAAGGAGTTCTACGCCGAGAAGCCGATCGCGCTGCGCATGGTGGGCACTTACCACCAGTTCGGCGGCTTCGTGAGCGGCGTGGCGACGCTCCCGCGCGTGGTGATCATGACGATGCACGACATCTCGCTGAAGCCGCGCGACAAGGACAAGAACGGCAAGCCGGTTCCCATCACCGCCAATAGTCCGCTGGAACTGGCGGGTACGGTGAAGACTTACCGCTACCTGGATGAAGAAGAAGTTGCCCAGCAGGAGCAGGCCGCGAACCAGGCCGCACCCGCTCCGGCCGGCGCTCCCGGCAACACGCAGGGAGGGGGCTGAGATGCTCGGTCTATCTGATCGTGTGAGTGCCATGAGCAAGCGAACGCTGCCACTTCTTGCCCTCCTATTCGCGCTGACCGGTTGTGCCCGTGGTATCACGAGCACCCCCGGAGAGGCGCCGAACCTCGAAAAATGGGTTGCTGAAGTCAAGGCGCGTCCCGCGCCGCCGCTGGATCCGCTGCCTGTCATGCAGCAGTTCGAAACCTTCGAATATGCCGCCTACTCGCTACGCGATCCCTTCAGCACGGCCTTCACGGACACCGACTCTAGCTCGGGTCCGCGTCCGGACCGTCAGCGCCGCAAGCAGGCGCTCGAGCAGTTCCCGCTCGACAGCCTGGACATGGTGGGCACCTTGGGCCGCGGCGCAGGGATGATTGCGCTGGTGATGGCGCCGGACAAGGTCACCTATCGAGTCCGTCCCGGCAACTACATGGGACAGAGCGACGGTCGTGTGACCGGTGTGTTTGAAGACCGCATCGAGTTGGTGGAACTGGTGCCGGATGGCGCGGGTGGCTGGCTGGAACGTCCAGCGTCGGTCGCATTAGAAGATCAATGATTGGGGGATGACACGATGACCGTTTTCAACGCCAACCGCTCCAAGCGCACCGGCATCGGCCTCGCAATCGGGCTGCTGGCCGGGTTCAGTGCGGTCCATGCAGCCACGCCGGCTGGTGGCACCTTCACGCCGACGTTCGTGGCCCAGGTCGCTCCGTCGGTCGCTCCGATGCCGAGCAACGATCCCGCCAAGCAATTGCCGGGGGCCATCTCGGTTTCGAACATCGACTTCAAGCGCGGTGACGGCGGCGCCGGCAAACTGATCCTTCGCTTCAGCGGTGACGGCGCCACGCCGGACCTGCGCAGCAACGGCTCGACGGTGACGATCAACGTAGGTAACGCGCAGCTGCCGGCGAACCTGCAGAAGCCGTTGAACGTCACCGACTTCGCCACGCCGGTGCAGTCGATCAATGCACGTCCCGCCGGGACCGGCACCCAGCTGGTGCTGAACACCACCGGCGCGTACGAATCGATGGCATACCAGACCGGTCGCGACTACATCGTCGAGATCGTGCCGCGAGCCGCGGCGGCCAAGCAGCAACGCGCCGTCGGCGCTGCCAGCACCAGTCCCACCGCCGCCCGCACCTACAGCGGCCGGCCGGTGACGTTCAACTTCCAGGACGTCCCGGTCCGCACGGTCCTCCAGCTGATCGCCGAAGAGTCCGGGCTCAACGTCGTGGCCGCCGACACGGTGCAGGGCAACGTCACCCTGCGCCTCGTCAACGTGCCGTGGGACCAGGCGCTCGACATCGTCCTGCAGGCCAAGGGTCTGGACAAGCGCCGCAGCGGCAACGTCATCTGGATCGCCCCGCAGTCGGAAATCGCCAAGTACGAGCAGGACAAGGAGGACGCGCGCATCGCGCTCGATAACCGCGTCGACCTCGTGACCGAATACATCCAGATCAACTACCACAACGCCGGTGCGATCTTTAAGGCGCTGACCGAGGCAAAGGGCATCGGCTCGGGCGGTGGCGGCCAGGGCGGTGGCGGTGGCAATAATTCCAACCAGAACGACAACGGCTTCCTGTCGCAGCGCGGCCGCCTGGTCGCCGACGACCGCACCAACACCCTGATGGTCAGCGACATTCCCAAGAAGGTCGCGCAGATCAAGGAACTTGTACGCGTGATCGACCGACCGGTTGACCAGGTCATCATCGAAGCCAGGATCGTGATCGCGACCGAGACCTTCGCTCGCGAAATCGGTGCCAAGTTCGGCCTGCACGGGGCCACCGGCAAGGATGGCGATCGCAGCTCGCTGGGCTTCGGTGGCAGCACCGACTCCTCGTCGGAGAATGCGATCGAGCGTGCCAACCGCGTCTCGGCCGGTGAACGTGGCTTCGACTTCAATCGCACCATGAACGTGAACCTGCCGGTCTCGAACCCGGCAGGCGCGCTCGCCCTCTCGATCCTCAATGCCGGCTACCTGCTCGATGTCGAGCTGTCCGCGATGCAGGAAGAAGGCCGCGGCGAAGTCATCTCCAATCCGCGCGTCGTGACCAGCAACCAGCGCGAAGCGGTGATCCGCCAGGGCCAGGAAGTCGGCTACGTGACCGTCACCCAAGGCGCCGGCGCCGGCGGCAACGTCGCCCAGCAGACCGTGCAGTTCAAGGACGTGCTGCTGGAAATGAAGGTCACCCCGACCATCACCAATGACGGCCGCGTCTTCCTCAACATGAACGTGAAGAAGGACGAGGTCGAGGACTTCGTGGAAGCGTCGATCGGCAGCGTGCCGCTGATCAACAAGCGCGAGGTCAACACCGCCGTGCTGATCGAGGACGGCCAGACCGTGGTGATCGGCGGCGTGTACGAGTTCCGCGATCGCAGCGACATCCAGAAGGTTCCCTTCCTCGGCGACATTCCCTTCCTCGGCAACCTGTTCAAGAAGAAGGGCAAGAACAAGGAGAAGGCGGAGCTGCTCATCTTCGTGACGCCTAAGGTCCTGCAGGTCGCCCAGCGCTGATCGCACGATCCATGCAATGAACACGGGGGCCGCAAGGCCCCCGTTGTTTTTTCGCTGTCGCCTACCTGAAACCGGGGCGTCGTGGGCCGAACTTGCCGCTGCCAGTTCGGTCAAAATGGGCCTGGTCCGTCATCGAGCTTCCCATGGACAGCAGCGTTCCCCCGGTTCCGATGCCTGCCGGCAGTGAGGTCAGCCGGCTGTACGACGCCTTCCGCGACCTGCGCGCGGCGCTATCGACGGAGATCGTCGGGCAGGCGGCCCTGATCGAGCGCCTCTTGATTGCCCTGCTGGCAGACGGCCACCTGCTGGTCGAGGGCGCGCCCGGGCTTGCCAAGACCAGCGCGATCCGCGCCTTGGCGACTCGCCTCGATGCCGATTTTTCCCGCGTCCAGTTCACTCCGGACCTGCTTCCCGCCGACCTGACCGGGACCGAAGTGTGGCGTCCGCAGGATGGCCGTTTCGAATTCCAGCCCGGACCGATCTTCCATCCCCTGCTGCTCGCGGACGAAATCAACCGCGCGCCGGCAAAGGTGCAGTCCGCGTTGCTGGAGGCGATGGGCGAGCGCCAGGTGACCGTCGGGCGGCAGACCTACGCGCTGCCGCCGCTGTTCCTGGTGATGGCGACCCAGAATCCCATCGAACAGGAAGGCACGTTCCCGCTGCCCGAGGCGCAGCTCGATCGCTTCCTGATGTACGTGCGCATCGGTTATCCGGAAGCTGCGACCGAAACCGAGATCCTGCGCCTCGCCCGCGAACGTGCGCGTGCCGCCGCGCGCGCGACGCCTGCGGTGGCGGCGCGCATGCCGATAGGGGATGTCTTCGCGGCGCGCGCCGCGGTCCTTGACCTCCATGTGGCCCCGGCGGTGGAGCGCTACCTGATCGAACTCGTGCTCGCCTCGCGGGACGCCGAGCGTTACGACGCCGCATTGGCGCGTCGCATCGAATGGGGCGCCAGCCCACGCGGCTCGATCGCGCTCGAGCGCTGTGCCCGCGCGCATGCGTGGCTGGCGGGACGGGATTTCGTTACCCCCGAGGACGTCCGCGCGATCGCGCCCGATGTCCTCCGCCACCGCATCCTGCCGAGCTACGAAGCGACGGCGGAGGGTTGGGACGGCGAACGCCTGGTCGCCGAATTGCTGCGCCAGGTGCCGCTGCCCTGAGCATGGGCGAACACGACGCCCATCGCGAAGTTGCCGTTGCGCAGGCCGACGGCGTGCGCCCCACGCTGCCGGAGCTGGTGGCGATGCGCGGCAGCATCGGCGGGCGCCGGCCGGCGCGGCGTGGGCGCCATGGCCCCACCGGCCAAGCGCTGTCGCCGCTGCGCGGGCGCGGCATGGAGTACGCCGAGTCACGCGATTACGTGGCGGGCGATGACGCTCGCCATATCGACTGGCGCCTTACCGCGCGCACGGGCCGTGCACACACCAAGCTGTTCCAGGCCGAGCGCGAGCGCCTGACCCTGATCGTCGCGGATACCGCGCCGTCGCTGTATTTCGGCACGCGGGTGCGCTTCAAGTCGGTGCAGGCGGCACGCGCTGGGGCCGTGGCCGCGTGGGCGGCCGCGCGCGATGGCGATCGCCTCGCCGCATTGCGCGGCAGCCTGCGCGAGCCGCCGGTGACGCCGGCTTCAGGTGCGCGCGGCGCATTGCGCGTGCTGGATGCGCTGGTGCGCTGGTACGCCGCGCCTCCGGTCGACGACTCGGGGCTCGCCGTCGCGCTCGACCATGCCCAGCGCCTGTTGCGGCCCGGCTCGCGCCTGGTCCTGCTCGCCGATCCCGGCAGCATCGCCGCGATTGGCGAGCGCCGCTGGCCAGCGCTCGCCCAGCACCACGAGGTCATCGTGCTGCTGCTGACCGATCCGCTGGAGACTGCGGCGCCCAAGCGCGTACTCCCGTTCAACAACGATGGCCATCGGCTCGAGCTCGATCTCGCGTCGCCGCCGCAACGCCAGCGCTGGCTGCGCGAGTTCGTCGCGCCGGTCGAGGCGGCGATCGCCGCGCTGCCCGCGAAGGGCGTGCGCGTGCAGGCCCTGTCGACGGACGCGGCCAGTGATTCCTGGTTGCCCCTGCTTGGCCGCGCCCGGCCCTTGGTGGCGTGATGGCCGATCCGACGCTGGTGCTTCGCGACATCCATGCGACCGCCGCGCCATCGCTGTGGCCGCCCGCCCCGGGCTGGTGGCTGCTCGCGGCGCTGCTGTTGGCCGCCGGTGTCGCGCTAGCGCTGTGGCGGCGCGCCCGCGCGCGCCGGCGTCGTCGCATCCTGCAACTGTTTGATGAAGCGCTCGCGGCGGCAGCGAACGCGCCAGCGCAGGTCGCCGCCATGTCCGCGCTGCTGCGCCGCGCCGCGCGCCGCCGCGATCGCCATGCGGACACGTTGCAGGGCGAGGCATGGCTGGCGTTCCTCGATGCAAACGACAGCAGCCGACCGTTCACGCGTGGCGACGGCAGGCTGCTGCTGGACGGCGGCTTCCAGCGCGATGCCGACCCCGCGCGCGTCGCCACGCTCGGTCGTCTCGCACGCGCGCGCTTCCTCGAATGGATGACGCGCTAGCCATGCCTTCGTTCGCTTCCCTCGAGGCCTTGCGCGAGTTGTTCGCCTGGCCATGGTGGCTGCTCGCGCTGCCACTGCCCTTGCTGGTGCGCTGGCTGCTGCCGGCGGCGCGCTCGACCGGCGCGGCCGTGCGGGTACGGTATGGCGCGCGCCTGGATGCGATCGCGCAGGCGGGAGGGCACACCTTGCGCGGTGGCCGCGTCCATCCGCTGTTGGCGATCGCGTGGATCCTGCTGTGCATCGCCGCGGCGCGCCCGCAGCAGCTTGGCGAGGCGGTGCAGCCACCGCAGGCAGGGCGTGACCTGATGTTGGCGCTCGACCTGTCGGGCAGCATGGCCGAGCCGGACATGGAGCTGGGCGGGCGACCGGTGGACCGCCTCACCGCGGCGAAGGCCGTGCTCGCGGATTTCCTCGACCGCCGCGGCGGCGACCGCGTCGGACTGCTGGTGTTCGGCCGCCGCGCCTACGCGCTGACGCCGCTCACGCTCGATCGCGATTCGGTGCGCGAGCAACTCGGCGACAGCGTCGTCGGCCTGGCCGGGCAGGAGACCGCGATCGGAGATGCGATCGGCCTGGCCGTGAAGCGCCTGCGCACCCAGCCCGCGGAGCAGCGCGTGGTGATCCTGCTCACCGACGGCGTCAACACCGCTGGTGCGCTCGACCCGCGCAAGGCGGCGGAGCTGGCGCGCAGCGAGCACGTGCGCGTGCACACCATCGCCTTCGGTGGAGAAGGCTCGCTGTCGGTATTCGGCTTCAAGCTGCCCATGCCCGGGGGCGGCGACGAGATCGACGAGGCGACGCTGCGCGCGATCGCGGCGCAGACCGGCGGACGCTTCTTCCGCGCGCGCGATACCGGCGAGCTGGCCGGCATCTACGCCGAGATCGATCGCCTTGAACCGGTGCGGCGTCCGGGCCAGGCGGTACGGCCAAAACTCGAGCGCTACGCCTGGCCGCTCACCGGTGCACTGGTTTGCGCGCTGCTCGTGCTCGTCTGGCCGCGGAGGCGCGCATGAGCTGGCTGCCCGACTTGGCGGCACTGCACCTGCTGCGACCGCAGTGGCTGCTCGCGCTGTTGCTGCTGCCGGTGCTGGCCTGGTCGTGGCGGCGCCGGCAGCGCCACAACAGCGCCTGGCGCGACATCGTCGATCCGCACCTGCTGCCGCACCTGATCGAGGCACGCCAGGACCGCCGCAGCCGATGGGGCGCATGGACCGCCGCCGCGGCTTACGTGCTGGCCGTGCTGGCGCTGGCCGGGCCGAGTTGGCGCCAGTCCGCGCAACCCTTGTGGCAGAGCCGGGCGCCGCTGGTGGTGGCGCTGGACCTGTCGAGCGCATCGCTTGCGGCGGACCTGCCGCCCTCGCGATTGGCCCAGGCCCGCGCCAAGCTCACCACGCTGCTGCGCGAACGCAACGGCGGCCAGGTGGGCCTGGTGGCATTCGCCGCCGACGCGTTCACGGTCGCGCCGCTCACCGACGACGCGGCCAACGTCGCGCTGTTCCTGGATTCGCTGCAGCCCGACGTGATGCCACGCGACGGACAACGCGCGGACGAAGCCATCGCCTGGTCGGGCGAACTGCTGCAGCGCGCGGGTGCGTCCCGCGGCGACATCCTCGTGCTTACCGACCACGCCGACGACGCGGCGATCGCCGCTGCCGCCGATGCCGCATCCGCGGGCTATCGCGTATCCGTGCTTGGCCTGGGCACCGACGCTGGCGCTGCCTACCGTCGTCTCGCGGGCGGCATCGCGAACGCACGCCTGGACGCGGCGTCCCTGCGCAGGCTGGCCAGCAGCGGCAACGGCGGCTTCGAGCCGCTCGCCAGCGACGACAGCGACCTGCGCACGCTGGGGCTGCTGGATCCGCCCGCGGCCGAAACGAGCGGCCACGGTGCTCCGGGCCTGGCCTGGCGCGACGAAGGCTACTGGCTGCTGCCGCCGCTGATGCTGCTCGCGCTCTTCGCGTTCCGCCGGCGCAGCGGCGCGGCAGTCGTGGTGGTGGCGTTGTGTTCGTTGCTGCCGCTGGGCAATGCGCGCGCCGCCGACCTGTGGCGACGCCCGGACCAGGCCGCCTACGTGCAGATGCAGCATGGCAACGCGGCCTACCGCAGGGGTGACTACCAGGCCGCCGCGCAGCAATACCAGGGTCTCGACAGCGCAACGGCGCACTACAACCGCGGCAATGCGCTGGCGAAGGCCGGCAGTTATCCGCAGGCGATCGCCGCCTACAACCAGGCCCTGCGGCGCGAACCGGGAATGGCCGACGCGATCGCGAACAAGCAGGCGGTCGAAGCGGCGATGAAGCGCCGCCAGCAGTCGGGCGGCGATTCGGGCAAGCCGCAACAATCGCAGGGCGGGCAGGCTGGCAACCAGGGCAATCCGCAGCAGTCCGCATCCAAACCCGACTCGCCTGGTTCGCAGGGGCAGCAGAAGCAGAAGCAGAAGCAGCCTGCGGAAAAGCCGCCGGCGCAATCCAACCCGCCGCCGGCGACACCTCCTGATGCAGGCGCGCAGGCCGAGGCCGATCGCGCCCAGCGCGAACGCATGCAACGCGCCCTGCAACAGCAGCGTGCGCAGCAGGGCGGAAAGGACCAGCAGCAACAGCGCGCGCAGGCGCAGGAAACACCGGAGCAACGCGAACGGCGCCTGGCCAACGAAGCCTGGCTGCGACGCGTGCCGGACGATCCGGGCGGGTTGCTGCGGGCGAAGTTCCGCCTGGAATACGAACGCCGCGTAGCCGAGGGCAAGCTTCGACAATGAGCAGGATTCCGTCCCTTCTTAGCGCTGCCCTCGTCCTGCTGCTGATGGCCTTCGCGCTGCCGGCCGCGGCGCAGACGCGCGCCTGGCTGGACCGCGACCGCATCAGCGCCAACGAAACCGTCACGCTCAACATCAAGACCGATGGCATGGCGCGCCCGGCCTACGACCCGCTGCTGCGCGACTTCGCCATCAGCGGCCGCAGCAGTCGCACCGAGATGGACAACACCGGCGTGCACAGCCTCTACGCCGTCGCGCTGCAACCGCGCCGCGCCGGCCAGCTGGTGATTCCGGCGCTCCGCGTCGGCAACGCCAGCACGCAACCGCTGGTGTTGCAGGTTGAAGCCGCCAACGCCCCGGCGCCGTCGCGCGCGGGCGACGATGTCTTCATCGAAAGCCAAGCCGATGACGCGCAACCGTACGTGCAGCAGACCGTCGGCTGGGTGGTGCGCCTGTATTCGGCGGCGCCGCTGATTTCCGGCCAGCTCGACCAGCCGGCGCCCGCGGGGGCATCGCTGCAGCAGGTGGGCGAGGACGCGCGCTATTCGCGCGAAGTCGCCGGGCGCCGCTACGAAGTCATCGAACGCCGCTACCAGCTGGTGCCCGAGCGCAGCGGCGCGCTGAGCATCCCGGGCGCGGTATTCGAAGGACGCGGTACCGGCGGCTTCTTCGACGAACTGTTCGGCGACCGCGGCGGCGCGCTCAACGCGCAGGCGCCGGCGAAAGTGCTGCAGGTGCAGCCGATTCCCGCGAATGCGCCGCAACCGTGGTTGCCGCTGCGCGACCTGCGCCTGCGCTACGCCAGCACGCCTGGCGACCTGCGCGCCGGCGCCTCGGGCAGCCTGGTGGTCGAGGCGGTCGTCGACGGTGCCACCGCCGCGCAGATGCCGGAATTGCAGTTGCCACCGATCGACGGGGTGCAGGTATTCGCCGATCCGGTGCAGGCGGACGAGACGTTCCGCAATGGCCGGCCGCAGGTGAAGCTGACCCGCCGCTTCGCCCTGGTTCCCGCGCAGGCCGGCGCGGCAAGCCTGGCAGGCATGCGCATCGATTGGTGGGATGTCGCCGCCGGAGCCAGGCGCACCGCCACGTTGCCGCCGCTGTCATGGAGCGTGGCCGCTGCCGACGGCACCCGCGGCGCCACGACCGCGCCGGCGGCGGGCGCGCCCGCGGTGGCGTCCGCCTCTGCCGGCATGCGCGCGCACGCGGGCTGGATCCTGGCCACGCTGGTGTTCGCGGCATTGTGGTTGTTCACCCTGGTGTGGGGTTTGCACCAGCGCGCGCAGCACCACCAAGCACTACCGCCCACGGGCGCGCGCGGCGCGGTCGTGCCGGGAGCCAGGAAGCCATCGCAGGGCCTGGCCGAGCTTCGCCGCGTCCTGGAGACCGGCGACCTCGGCGATGTCGCCGAGACGTTGCGCGCGATGGCCACGCCCCCGGCAGGAAACCTGGACGAACTCGTGGCCCGGCTCGAGGATGCCGGACAACGCGACGCGGTCGTCGCGCTGCAGCGCGCGCGCTGGGGCAACGGCGACGGCGTGCGCGCGCGGCAGTTGCTGCGCAGCGCGTTTTCCAAGGGGCCACGCTGGCGCGTCGAACCCGCTTCCGCGCCGTCGCTGCTGCCGCCGCTGTACCCGGAACGGTGACGTCGGGGCAAGGCTGAACAGGAGGCCCTGGTGTAATCTCGCGGCTGTTTTGCCCACCCGGAATCCAACCGAATGAGCCACATCAGCCTGCCCGCCGCCACCTCCAAGGGCATGCCGCTGCACGTCAAGGTGCTGATCGGCTTCGTACTGGGTGCCGCGCTGGGACTGCTGGCCCATGTGTATGGCGGCGCCGATGCACCGCTCGTCCACGGCGTCATCGAGTACGTCACGCGCCCGGCGGGGCAGATCTTCCTCAACCTGCTCTTCATGCTGGTGCTGCCGCTGATGTTCTCGGCGCTGGTGCTGGGCGTGGCCGAACTCGGCGACATCGCCAGCCTCGGCCGCCTCGGCTGGCGCACGCTGACCTACACCGCGACCGTCACCGGCGCCGCCGTCGCGATCGGCCTGCTGATGGTCAACCTGATCCAGCCCGGCCTGCACATGGATCCGGCGCTGGTGCAGCAGGCGATGAGCAGCAATGCCGGCAAGGTTGGCGACATCGTCACCAGCGGCCAGCAGCTCAAGGTGCTGGACCTGCTGGTCAACATCGTCCCGCACAACGTGCTCGCGGCCGGGGTGGACGACAAGCAGAAGCTTGGCATCGTGTTCTTCGCCCTGATGATCGGCATCGGCCTGGTGCTGACGCCGTCGGCGGCGACGCAGGCGTTCAAGCATGCGCTGCAGGGCCTGTTCGAGATCAGCATGCGCCTGATCGGATTGTTCATCCGCCTCGCGCCGTACGCGGTGGCCTGCTTCATGTTCGGCCTGTGCGCGCAGTTGGGCTGGGACGTGCTCGCCGGCCTGGCCTACTTCGTGGTCACCGTGGTGCTGGCATTGGCCATCCACATGTTCGTGGTGCTGCCGCTGTGGGTGAGGTTCATGGGCGGGATGTCGCCGCGCACGTTCTTCCGCGGCAGCCAGGAAGCGGTGCTGACCGCGTTCGCCACCGCGTCGTCCACCGCCACCCTGCCGGTCACCCTGCGCGTGGCCGAGGAGAACCTGCACCTGCCGCGCAAGGTGAGCCGCTTCGTGCTGACCGTGGGCGCCTCGGCCAACCACCACGGCACCGCGCTGTTCGAAGGCGTGACCGTGCTGTTCCTGGCGCAGGTGTTCGGCCTGCACCTGCCGCTGACCGAGCAGCTGATGGTGCTGGGCCTGTGCATCCTCGGCGGCATCGGCACCGCCGGCATCCCGTCCGGCTCGCTGCCGGTGATCGCGATGATCTGCGGCATCATCGGCCTCAACCCGGCGGGCATCGGCATCATCCTGGGCGTCAACAGCTTCCTCGACATGTGCCGCACCTCGCTCAATGTCACCGGCGACCTGGCCACCGCGGTGGTCGTTTCGGCGCGCAGTGGCGAGGCCGAGGTCAAGGCGGCGGCGACGGAAAACGTGGAAACCGTGGTGTAGAAGCCGGTGCGGGCCCGCAGCAAGACGAGGTAACGCGGCTGCCGCCACGCCGGGGCGAACCCGGGTCGTTGCCGCGCGCCGCCTGCGCGTTCGCTCGCAGCGTGCGTCCGCAACCTCCTTTTGACCGACGTCGACACGCCCGCTTGCTAAGCTCGGGCATCCGATGCAGGAGCCGGGCCATGGGCGAAGCCAGTCGCGCTGCCGCACGCAAGCTGCCGTTGCACTGGAAGATGCTGCTCGGCTTCCTGGTCGGCCTCGCCGCCGGCCTCACCGCGCACTACACCGCCGGCGCCGATGCGCCGTGGGTGCAGGTGCTGACCACCTACCTCACCCAGCCGGCCGCGACGATCTTCCTGCGGCTGATCTTCATGCTGGTGATCCCGCTGCTGTTCTCGGCGCTGGTGATCGGCGTGTCGGAGATGGGCGACGTGCGCGCCTTCGGCCGCGTCGGCTGGCGCACCCTGATCTACACCGTGGTGATGTCGGCGCTCGCCGTGGTGCTCGGGCTGGTGCTGGTCAACCTGTTCCACCCGGGTTCCGGCGTCGACGAGGCGCAGGCGCTCAAATTGCTGAGCGACAACGCCGAACGCGCGCGCGGCATCGTCAGCGATGCCGGCGCGCAACCCAAGGGCCTCGACATGGTGCTGTCGATCGTGCCCGACAACATCGTCGCCGCGGCGGCCAGCAACAACACCATCCTGTCGGTGATGTTCTTCGCGCTGATGCTCGGCATCGGCCTGGTGGTGGTCCGCAACGACGCGACCGCGACGCTGGCGCGCGGCATCCAGGGCCTGTTCGACGTGTCGATGGCGCTGATCGGCATGGTGATCAGGCTCGCGCCGTATGCGGTCGCGTGCCTGATGTTCAACATGACCGTGGTGTTCGGCTGGGACCTGCTGGGCAAGCTCGCCAGTTACGTCGGCGTGGTCGTGCTGGCGCTGGCGCTGCACCTGTTCGTGACCTATTCGCTCGCGCTGAAGTTCATCGGCGGACGCTCGCCCCTGCAGTTCTTCGTCGGCGTGCGCGAGGCGATGCTGCTGGCGTTCTCCACGGCCTCGAGCAACGCCACCCTGCCGACCGCGCTGCGCGTGGCCGACGAGGAGCTGCACCTGCCGCGGCGCATCTCGCGCTTCGTCCTCACGGTGGGCGCCACCGCCAACCAGAACGGCACCGCGCTGTTCGAGGGAGTGACGGTGATCTTCCTCGCCCAGTTCTTCGGCGTGGACCTGTCGCTCACCCAGCAGGTGACGGTGATGTTCGTCTGCATCCTCGGCGGCATCGGCACCGCGGGCGTGCCCTCGGGATCGCTGCCGGTGGTGGCGCTGATCTGCGCGATGGTCGGGGTGAAGCCGGAAGGCATCGGCCTGATCCTGGGCGTCAATCACTTCCTCGACATGTGCCGGACCACGCTCAACGTGACCGGCGACCTGGCTATTGCCGCGATGGTGTCCCGGGGTGAGGTCGAGGAACCGGCCGCGCCGGCGCCGCAGGCGGCCTGACGCCCCCGGGGGCGGCCGCGGCCGGAATCGCGGGCGGATCGTTACGACGGCGGAGCCGGGGCGGTCGCGTGTGGGACAATGCAGGCCTCGCCGGCCGGCCCCCGCCGCTGCCGCGCCTCTCCCCGCTCCCGCCTCCAGCCGCCACCCATGACGACGCCTGCCCGCCGCGACCTCGCCAACGCCATCCGTTTCCTCGCCATCGACGCGGTCCAGGCCGCCAACTCCGGCCATCCCGGCATGCCCATGGGCATGGCCGACATCGCCGAAGTGCTGTGGAACGACTACCTGCGCCACAGCGCGAAGAACCCGAACTGGTTCAACCGCGATCGCTTCATCCTCTCCAACGGCCACGGCTCGATGCTGCAGTACGCGCTGCTGCATCTGTCCGGCTATGACCTGTCGATCGACGATCTGCGCGATTTCCGCCAGCTCGAATCGAAGACCCCGGGTCACCCCGAGAACTTCATGACCCCGGGCGTGGAAACCACCACCGGCCCGCTCGGCCAGGGCTTCGCCAATGCAGTGGGCATGGCGCTCGCCGAGAAGCTGCTGGCGCAGCGCTTCAACCGTCCCGAGTTCGAGATCGTCGACCACCACACCTACGTGTTCATGGGCGACGGCTGCCTGATGGAAGGCATCTCGCATGAAGCGGCTTCACTGGCCGGCACCTGGGGCCTGAACAAGCTGATCGCGTTCTGGGACGACAACAAGATCTCGATCGACGGCAACACCGATGGCTGGTTTACCGACAACACCCCGGCGCGTTTCGAGGCCTACGGCTGGAACGTGGTGCGCGGCGTCAACGGCCACGATGCGCAGGAGATCAAGACCGCGATCGAGACCGCGCTGAAGTCCAGCGACAAGCCGACGCTGATCTGCTGCCGCACCACCATCGGTTTCGGTTCGCCGAACAAGGCCGGCAAGGAATCCAGCCACGGTGCGCCGCTGGGCAAGGACGAGGTCACCGCGACGCGCGAAGCACTGAACTGGCCGCATGCGTCGTTCGAGATCCCCGAAGCGATCTACAACGCCTGGCGTACCAGCAAGGGCGAAGTGCGCGAAGCCGAGTGGAACACCCTGTTCGACAAGTACGCCGCGAAGCATCCGGAACTCGCCGCCGAGCTCAATCGCCGTTCGCGCAACGAACTGCCGGAAGGCTTCATCGCTGCGGCGGACGCCTACATCGCCAAGCTGCAGGCCGACGGCCCCGTGGTCGCCTCGCGCAAGGCCTCGCAGATGGCGATCGAAGCCTACGCGCCGCTGCTGCCGGAACTGATCGGCGGCTCCGCCGACCTCGCCCATTCCAACCTCACCTTGTGGAAGGGCAGCAAGTCGGTCGCCAGCGATGATCCCAACGCCAACTACATCTATTACGGCGTGCGCGAATTCGCGATGACCGCGATCAGTAACGGCCTCGGCCTGCACGAGTGCTTCATCCCGTACGACGCCACGTTCCTGGTCTTCAGCGATTACGCGCGCAACGCCGTGCGCATGAGCGCACTGATGGGCGCGCACGCGATCCACGTGTACACCCACGACTCCATCGGCCTGGGCGAGGACGGTCCGACCCACCAGCCGATCGAGCACCTTGCATCCCTGCGCTACATTCCCGGCAACGACGTGTGGCGCCCGTGCGACGCGGTGGAATCGGCGGTGTGCTGGAAGAAGGCGATCGAGCGCCACAACGGCCCGAGCTGCCTGATCTTCTCGCGCCAGAACCTCCCGCATCAGTCGCGCAACGCGCAGCAGGTCGCCGACATCGAGCGTGGCGGCTACGTGCTGAAGGAGTCGGCCGGTGCGCCGGAGGTCATCCTGATCGCCACCGGCTCCGAAGTCGGCCTCGCCATGCAGGCCGCGGAGCAGCTGGGCGACAAGGTCCGCGTCGTGTCGATGCCGTCGACCGATGTGTTCGAGCGCCAGGACGCGCAGTACCGCGAGTCCGTCCTGCCGAAGGCCTGCCGCAAGCGCATCGCCATCGAAGCCGGCGTCACCGGTTTCTGGCGCCAGTACGTCGGCCTCGACGGCGCGGTGGTGGGTATCGACAGCTACGGCGCCAGCGCGCCGATCGAGAAGCTGCTGCCGCACTTCGGCTTCACCGTGGAGAAGGTGGTCGAAGCGGCCCGCTCGCTCTGATCCGGTTTCGTCGTCCCGGAACGGCGCCTTCGGGCGCCGTTTTGTTTTCGCCATTCTGTAGCCGGGCCCCTTGTGGCAGGGCGGGTTTCCCGGCACGCTGCGCGCTCCATACGTACGCGTACGCACTGCATGACGCACCCGGATTTCCCGCACCTGTTCGCCCCGCTCGACCTCGGCTTCTGCACGCTGCCCAACCGCGTGCTGATGGGCTCGATGCACACCGGACTGGAGGACAAGGCGCGGGACTTCCCGAAGCTGGCGGCGTACTTCGCCGAGCGGGCGGAAGGGGGCGTCGGCCTGATGGTCACCGGCGGCTTCTCGCCAAACATCGAGGGTTGGCTCAAGCCGTTCGGCGGCACGTTGCGCTGGCCGTGGGACGTGGGCAAGCACCGCCAGGTCACGCGCGCGGTGCACGCGCACGGCGGCCGCATCTGCCTGCAGATCCTGCATGCCGGCCGCTATGGGTACCAGCCGCTGCAGGTGGCACCGTCGAAGCTGAAGGCGCCGATCAATCCGTTCACCCCGCGTGCGCTGTCGGCCGGCGGCGTCGAGCGGCAGATCAAGGCATTCGTGCGCACCGCGAAACTGGCGCGCGAGGGCGGCTACGACGGCGTCGAGGTGATGGGCTCGGAGGGCTACCTGCTCAACCAGTTCACCGTGCCGCGCACCAACAAGCGCAGCGATGCCTGGGGCGGCGATGCGAGCAAGCGCATGCGCTTCGCGGTGGAGATCGTGCGCCGCATCCGCGAGGCCTGCGGTCCCGACTTCATCATCATCTACCGCCTGTCGATGCTCGACCTGGTCGACGACGGCGGTACCTGGGACGACGTCGTCGCGCAGGCCAAGGCGATCGAGGCCGCCGGCGCCACGATCATCAACACCGGCATCGGCTGGCACGAGGCGCGGATTCCTACCATCGCAACATCGGTGCCGCGCGCGGCCTTCACCGGCATCACCGCGCGGCTGAAGCCACATGTGCGACTGCCGCTGGTCACCACCAACCGCATCAACATGCCCGAGGTCGCCGAGCGCATCCTCGCCAATGGCGAGGCCGACATGGTGTCGATGGCGCGGCCGCTGCTGGCCGATCCGCAGTGGGTGAACAAGGCGCGCGTGCGGCGCGTGGACGAGATCAACACCTGCATCGCCTGCAACCAGGCCTGCCTGGACCACGTGTTCCAGGACAAGACCGCGAGCTGCCTGGTCAACCCGCGCGCGTGCGCGGAAACCGAACTGGTCTACCGCCCGACCGCGGCGCCGAAGAAGATCGCGGTGGTCGGTGCCGGGCCCGCGGGCCTCGCGGCGGCCACCGTCGCCGCCGAGCGTGGCCATCACGTCACGCTGTTCGATGCGGCCGCCGAGATCGGCGGGCAGTTCAACCTGGCCAAGCGCATTCCCGGCAAGGAAGAGTTCTTCGAGACGCTGCGCTACTTCCGCCGCAAGCTGGAGCTGGCGAAAGTCGATGTCCGCCTCAACACGCGCGCCGACACCACCACGCTGGCGGCCTCGTTCGATGAAGTGGTGCTCGCCAGCGGCATCCGCCCGCGGGCCGTCGATTTCGCCGGCGCCGACCACGCCAAGGTCGTCAGCTATGTCGACGTCCTCACCGGCCGCATCGTGCCCGGCGCGAAGGTCGCCATCGTCGGCGCCGGCGGCATCGGCTTCGACGTCGCCGAGTTCCTGGTGCATCCCGCGCGACCGTTCGACGCCAGCATGCCCGCACTGGACCCGCAGCACTGGCGGGCGGAGTGGGGCGTGGACCTGGACTACGGCGACAACCGCGGCGGCCTGCGCCCGCCCGCACCGGACGCGCCCGCGCGCGAGGTGTGGCTGCTGCAGCGCAGTCCGGGCAAGCCCGGCGCGAAGCTCGGCAAGACCACCGGCTGGATCCATCGCGCCACGCTCAAGGCCAAGCAGGTGCGGATGCTGGGCGGGGTCGAATACCTCGGTGTCGACGACGAGGGCTTCCACGTTCGCGTCGATGGCCTGGAGCAGACGCTCGCGGTCGACCACGTGGTGATCTGCGCCGGCCAGGAACCGCACCGGCCGCTCGCCGACGACCTGCGCGCCGCCGGCGTGCCGGTGCACGTGATCGGCGGCGCCGACGTCGCGGCGGAGCTGGATGCGAAGCGCGCGATCAACCAGGGCAGCCGGGTCGCGGCCGCCTTGTAGGCGCGCGGGCGACTGCCGCCGCATTGGTCTTCAGGTCCCGCATGGCGACCGGGTTGTTGCGCCGGTAACGCCGGCTGCGTCAGCGCGCCGGTCGCGGCGTGTCGTGGCGCTTGAAATAGCGGTGGTGCTGCAGGTGGTCGTGCTTCTGCCCGATGGCGAAGTAGGCCTTGCCGCCGCGGCGGCCGGTCTGCAGGCAGGGCAGTTCGTACTGCGCCTCGGGATTGTTGGTGTAGTAGTGCGGGATCTTGTCGATGAAGCGTCCGAGCATCTCCGGCCCGCACTCGACCTCGCCGTACTTGTCGAAGCCGAAGCGCGGATTGCCGATGTTGAAGTCGTCCACGCACACCACGCCGTTCTCGATCAGGCCCAGTTCCCGCTCGAGCGGCCAGGCCTCGTACCAGTGGGCGTCGAGGTAGTACAGCGGGCAACGGAAGCGATCGCGGAACTTGGCGATCAATTCGGGGGAATCGATCTTCTCCACATAGGTGTGCGGCATGAAACCGACGCGCCGCTTCACCAGGTCCACGTACCGGTCCACGACGTCGCAGGTGACGATCGACAGATGCGGGTAGGTGCGCGCCAGGTAGTCGGTCGTATCGCCCGCATTGCAGCCGGTTTCGATGATCGCATCGCACTGGTAGCGCTCGATCAGGTAATCGAATTCGAGCGCCGTGGTGATGTCGAAGCCGAAGGGCCCGCCGCCATCACTGAGTTCGGCGGCGCCCAGACGCATGGTGCGGTAGAAGTGCTTGTAGACGTTGTCGGCGGACATCCGGGAATCCGTGGCGCTGGAGCAGCGTGCGAGTATAGGACGCGCTACGGCGACCGGTTACCCCGCCGTGCGCGCCAGTCCCAGCGCCAGCAGCCGCGCTTCCAGGTGTTCGCCCAGGCTGCGGGGAGCGTCCAGTCCCATGCGGGCCGCGGCTTCGCGGTCGCGGATGCCACCGGCGCCCAGCGCCGCCAGCACCGTCCGCAGCTTGCCGGCGCGACTGGCGGTATTGGCCTTGAGCCAGCCCAGGGCCCGTACCAGGCGCTGCTCCACCGCGGTGAAATCGCTGCCGAGCGGATAGTCCGGCAGGGTGCCGTCGCGGCGCAGGTCGGCCAGCGCGTCCCGCAGGCGCTGCGGGTTGTTGTGTTGCGCGCCTGCGTGCATGCCGATGTCGGCGCGTAGCTTGCCGTTGCCGGTCGCGGTGGTGCGGAGCCGGTCCTGGAAGCGCGCATCGGTGATCGCCAGCATCGCGGCGATGCAGTCCTCGTCGCTGCGCCCGCGCAGGTCGGCGATGCCGTACTCGGTGATGTAGACGTCGCGCAGGTGGCGCGGGATGGTCGTGTGGTCGTAGTTCCACACGATGTTGGAGCGCACGCGGCCGCCGCTCTCGCGCGTGGCGCGCAGCAGTAGCACCGAGCGCGCGTCCGGCAGGGCATGCGCCATGGCGACGAAGTTGTATTGGCCGCCGACTCCGGAGACCACGCGCCCGTCGCCCAGCGCGTCCGACACCGCGGCGCCGAGCACCGTCGCCATCATGCAGGTGTTGAAGAAGCGTGCATCGCGGCGCTGCAGGCGCTCGAGCGTCTCGCGTCCGCCGTAGAGTTCGTTGACTTCGCTCACGCGCTTCATGCCGATGGCGCGGCGAGCGTCCTCCGGCATCTCGCGCAGCCAGCGGTAGAAGTCGGGCGAGCCCAGGTAGAACGCGCCGTGCAGGTACTCGCCCTCCTGCTCCAGGCGGACCTGGTCGCCGGCGGTGGCACTGCCCTCGGCGAGGCGCCGCAGCAGCGCCGCGTCGTCGACGACCTTGCGCCGGATCACGCCGGTCTCGACCAGGCGGCGGAAACCTTCATTGATCATCTCGCTGCAGCCGTACAGGCCGTGCTCGAACACGCCCAGTCGCGGATCGTCCGCTTGCGCCGAGTCCAATGCGCGCAACACGCGCCGGTAGGCGGCATTGTCGGTGTGGCGCAGCACCAGCGCATGGCACAGCGCGTCCGACAGCGCGCCGATCCCGACCTGCAGGGTGCCGCCGTCGACCACCAGGGTGCTGGCGTGGAAGCCGATCGCGTAGTCAGTGTCGTTCACCGGTTGCCGCGGCAGCCCGAACAGCTTCGGGTACGGACCCGGCGGCGTGACGACCACATCGAAGAATTCCGCGTCCACGGCGGCGCTGCCACCGAGCCACGGCAGCTCCGGATCGACTTCCGCGACCAGCAGCGGACGGGCGAGTCCACGCGCGGTGATGGCATCGATCGCGTCGAAGGTGAGGTCGGTGTTGCAGGAAAGCGAGAGGCGAGCGCCGTCCGGCGAGCGCGCGACCTTCTGCACGATCGCGTTCACGCCGCGGTCGGCGAGCGCACGCGCCACGTGCGTGTAGTTGAGGCTGGCGTAGCGCCGCTGCGCCTGCGTGGAACCGAGCAGCGCGCCGGACTGGAAGTAGAACTCCTCGACCTCGATATGCGCGGGCAGCGCATCGCGCTTGAGCGCCTGCACGTAGGCCAGGCGCGGGAAATCGTCGCCGAAGTGGCGGGCCACGAACGGACGCAGGAACCGCCCCTCCAGCCCCTTGCCCGGCGCCGGCGGATCCAGCGACAGCGCGGTGTACAGGTGCAGCGGCCGCGCCGGGTCGGCCGCCGCGCGCGCGTACAGCGCATTGAGCAACCGGTGCGGCTTGCCCAGGCCTAGCGGCGCGCCGACGTGCAGCTCGCCTCCGACACGGGCGAGCAGCAGGTCGATGGCGGCCTCGAGCGAGTCGGTGTGCAGGGTGCTTCGCATGCGCCCAGTATGGGCGCGGCGGAGCGCTCAGCGCAGCAGCAGGCGCGCCAGCTGCGAACCGGCGAACAACGCGGCCACGAACAGCACCGCCTCGCCGGCGTGCAACAGGTTGGCCAACGCCGGCCCTGGGCAGTAACCTCCGATGCCCCAGCCGATGCCGAACAGGGCGCTGCCCAGCAGCAGCCTGGCATCCAGGCGGGGTGAGGGGGATGGCGGCAGTTCCGTGCCCAGGTACGTGCGTCCGCGCCGGCGCAGCCAGGCGAAGCCGGGCACCGAAACCGCGAGCGCGCCGCCCATCACCAGGGCCAGCGATGGATCCCAGTGGCCTGCCGGGTCGAGGAAGTTGAGCACCTTGTCCGGGTTGGTCATGCCCGACACCGCCAGGCCGAGGCCGAACAGCAGGCCGGCAAGCAATGCGAAGGCCACGCGCTTCATGCGATGCCCCCGAGGACGTGGCGCAGCACGTAGGTGGTCGCGAACGCCGTGCCCATGAACACCAGCACCGCCACCAGCGAGCGCTTGGACAAGCGTGACAACCCGCAAATGCCGTGGCCGCTGGTGCAGCCGTTGCCGATGCGCGTGCCGAAGCCCACCAGCACGCCGGCCGCGATCAGCCAGCCAAGGGGGAAACCGGTGCGCACCGGCGCCCCGCTGTAGGCCAGCCACGCGCCCGCAGCCACGATCAGCCCGAGCAGGAACGCGAGCCGCCAGCCGCGCTCGCTGCGCTGTTCCACCGTTGCGTTGAGGATGCCGCTGATGCCGGCGATGCGCCCAAGCAGCGCGTACAGCAGTGTCGCGGCCAGCCCGATCAGCGCCCCGCCGAGCAAAGCGGAAACGGGGGTGAACGCGGTGGGCATCGCGTGCGCTCCGTCAGAACTGGTCGAGCGGCACGCGCAGGTAGCGGATGCCGTTCGCGGAGGCGCTGGGCAGCGCGCCGGCGCGCAGGTTCACCTGCAGCGACGGGATGATCAGCGCCGGTACCGCCAGCGTGGCATCGCGCGCCTCGCGCATGCCGACGAACTCGGCCTCGCCGATGCCGGCGCGGACGTGGATGTTGGCGCGCTTCTGTTCGCCGATCGTGGTTTCGCAGGCGGCGGGACGATCGCTGCCGTCTTCGGTGCGCTTGCCGTAGTCGTGGCAGATGAACACGCGGGTCGAATCGGGCAGTTCGTACAGGCGCCGGATCGAGCGGTACAGCATGGCGGCGTCGCCGCCGGGGAAGTCGCAACGCGCGGTACCGGCATCGGGCATGAACAGCGAGTCGCCGGTGAACAGTGCGTCGCCGATCAGGTAGGCGACGCTGTCGCGGGTATGTCCCGGCACGGGGATGACGCGCGCGGGGATCGGACCGAGCGAGAACTCGTCGTCATCGCTGAAGAGGCAGTCGAAATTGTCGGCCGCCGATTCTAGGTTGTAGTCGAACACCGGCGCGAACGTGCGCTGGACCTCGCGGATGCCCTGGCCGATCGCGACCATCGCATCGGGGAGCTGCGTGGCCAGCCATTGCGCGGCGGTGAGGTGATCGGCGTGGGCGTGCGTTTCCAGCAGCCAGCGCACCTGCAGGTCGTGCTGACGCACGCAGTCGAGCAGCTTCTGCGCCGAGGCATGGCCCACGCGTCCGGACTTGGCGTCGAAATCCAGCACCGGGTCGATGATGGCGGCTTGCCGGGTGCCCGGCTCGGCGACGACATAGCTCCACGTGCCGGTGTCGGCGTGGTGGAACGGGTGCACCTGCACCATCGTCGCGGGCGCGTTCATTGCGGCGATCCCAGGGTTTCGTTGAGCAGCGTCGCCAGGCGGTAGGCGGCGAGGCGGATGCGCTGTTCGGCGAGCGCGCGATGCTTCTCGGAATAGCTGCGATCGAGCTTGTGCACTTCCTGCCCGTCCCGGGTCGGGTAAAGCTGGCGCACGTCGGTGAGGGCGCATGATTCGGTGGCCCACGCGGCCGGCGTCAGCGCATTGGGGTCCGACACCGGCGGCCACGGCTCGTGGTCGAGGCGGTCGGTGTACTGGCCAAGGTCGAGGCCGCGCTCGGCCAGCACGTAGAAGTCCCACACCGAGTGCAGGTTGGTGCCCATGACGCCGTCGACATAGCGGTCGCGCGCATAGGCTTCCGGCGCGATGTCGGTGCGCAGGCTGATCTGGTACTTGTTGCCGCCCTGGTCGTTGCGCGCATTGGCGTGCAGCGGCTGGTGCACGTCGCCGACGAAATGGACGATGAACTTGAGCGCCTCGCGGCGCGCCGCGGGCGGCTGGCTGCGGTCGGCGAGGATCGCGCGCTGCGCGGCGATCGCGCCGATGACGCACTGGCCGTCCTTGCAGTCGCGCTCGGGCGCATAGCGGCAGCTGTCGCTGGAGAGGTTGACGTAGTGCCAGCGCGAGGTCTGCTTGAAGCGCTCCGGATCGCTGTCGCGCATCGTGTCCGCCCAGGTGGCGACGCCGGCGAGGGTGGGGTCGGGTTCGCCGGCCAGCAGGCGGGCGACCTCGGCGTTCGCCGCCGGGGTCAGGTGGCGTTGCGCGAGTGCGCCGACCAGCTTGTGGCCCAGGGCGCTCCAGGCGACGACCGGGCCGGCGACCAGCAGCGCGCCGAGCAGGCCAAGGGCGAGGATGCGCGGCCAGCGGCGTGAGGACGGAGGGCGGCGGGCCTGGCCCGCGCGGAGGAGGGGGATCCGGATCATGCCGCCACTTTACCGGAGCCGGCGGGGCACTTCCGTGCCGTATCGGCCATGTCGACCGCGCCCGCGGCCGGGGGCCAAGGGCCGCTCCGCGCAAGGCGGCCGCGGCGCCCCGCCTGCTAAAATATGGGGCTTCTCATCCCGCCCGCGCCCCGCAGGCTCGCTCTCCCAGGAGTTCTCCCGCAATGACGATCAAGGTTGGCATCAATGGCTTCGGCCGCATCGGACGCAATGTGCTGCGTTCGGCCGTGCAGAACTTCGGCAACGACATCGAGATCGTCGCCATCAACGACCTGCTGGAGCCGGACTACCTGGCGTACATGCTTAGCTACGACTCGGTGCACGGCCGCTTCAAGGGCGACGTCAAGGTCGAGGGCAACACCCTGATCGTCAACGGCAAGAAGATCCGCCTGACCCAGGAACGCGACCCCGCCAACCTCAAATGGGACGAAGTCGGCGCGGACGTCGTCATCGAGTCCACCGGCCTGTTCCTCGACAAGACCACCGCGCAGAAGCACCTCGATGCCGGCGCGAAGAAGGTCGTGCTGTCGGCGCCGTCGAAGGACGACACGCCGATGTTCGTCTACGGCGTGAACCACGCCAGCTACAAGGGCGAGGCGATCATCTCCAACGCCTCGTGCACCACCAACTGCCTGGCGCCGCTGGCCAAGGTGTTGCACGACAAGTGGGGCATCAAGCGCGGCCTGATGACCACCGTGCACGCCACCACCGCGACCCAGAAGACCGTCGATGGCCCGTCCAACAAGGACTGGCGCGGCGGCCGCGGCATCCTCGAGAACATCATTCCGTCCAGCACCGGCGCGGCCAAGGCCGTCGGCGTGGTGATCCCCGAGCTCAACAAGAAGCTCACCGGCATGTCGTTCCGCGTGCCGACCTCGGACGTGTCCGTGGTCGACCTGACCGTCGAGCTCGAGAAGTCCGCCACCTACGCCGAGATCTGCGCCGAGATGAAGGCGCAGTCGGAAGGCGCGCTCAAGGGCATCCTCGGCTACACCGAGGACAAGGTCGTCGCCACCGACTTCCGCGGCGACGCGCGCACCTCGATCTTCGACGCCGAAGCCGGCATCGCGCTGGATGGCACCTTCGTCAAGCTGGTGAGCTGGTACGACAACGAGTGGGGCTACTCCAACAAGTGCCTCGAGATGGTCAAGGTCGTCGCCGGCAAGTAAGCGGCGTCCATGCCCGGCGAAGCCCCGCATCACGCGGGGCTTCGCGTTTGCGAGCCCCAGTTTGCTTTTTGAATTCCACAGGAGTCCCCCATGTCCATCGTCCGCATGACCGACCTCGACCTGAACGGCAAGCGCGTTCTGATCCGCCAGGATCTCAACGTCCCCGTCGCCGACGGCAAGGTCACCTCCGACCAGCGCCTGACTGCATCGATCCCCACCTTGAAGCTGGCCCTGGAGAAGGGCGCGGCGGTGATGGTGATGTCGCACCTGGGACGGCCCAAGGAGGGCATGTGGACGCCCGAGGATTCGCTCGAACCGGTGGCAAGGCGCCTGGGCGAACTGCTGGGCTTCGAGGTTCCGCTGGTGCGCGACTGGCTCAGCGCCGACTTCGCCGTGAAGCCGGGCCAACTGGTCCTGCTCGAGAACTGCCGCATGAACATGGGCGAGGGCAAGGACGATGAGGCCCTGTCGAAGAAGTACGCGGAGCTGTGCGATGTGTTCGTCATGGATGCGTTCGGCACCGCGCATCGCGCGCAGGCATCGACGCACGGCGTGATCCGTTTCGCGAAGGTGGCCGCGGGCGGCCCGCTGCTGATGGCGGAGCTGGATGCGCTGGCCAAGGCGCTCGACAACCCGGCGCGTCCGCTGCTGGCGATCGTCGCCGGCTCCAAGGTGTCGACCAAACTCGAGCTGCTGTCGTCGCTGGTCGGCAAGGTCGACCAGCTGATCGTCGGCGGCGGCATCGCCAACACCTTCATCGCCGCGATGGGCCACGGCGTGGGCAAGTCGCTGGTCGAACCCGACCTGCTCGACACCGCCAGGCAGATCATGGCCGACGCCAAGGCGCGCGGCGCCGACATCCCGATCCCCAGCGACGTGGTGGTCGCGCCGAAGTTCGCCGCCGACGCGCCGGCAACCGTGAAAGCCGTGGACGCCGTGGGCGCGGACGACATGATCCTCGACATCGGACCGCAGACCGCGGCGCGGTACGCCGACCTGATCAAGGCGGCCGGCACCGTGGTGTGGAACGGCCCGGTCGGCGTGTTCGAATTCGACTCATTCGGCAAAGGCACGCAGACCCTTGCGCGCGCCATTGCCGCGTCGAAGGCCTTCTCGATCGCCGGCGGCGGCGACACCCTGGCCGCGGTCGACAAGTACGGCATCGAAGAGGACGTGTCGTACATTTCCACCGGCGGCGGCGCGTTCCTCGAGTTCCTCGAGGGCAAGGAACTGCCGGCCGTGGCGGCGCTGAACGCGCGCGGCTGAGCGCTCTCCCCGCATCTGTCGCAACCGTGGCGATGCCGGTGTTCCGGGCCGGCGTCACCAATTCCCGCAGTGCGTGTCGGTTAGAGTACCGGCAGGGGAAACAGAGAACGGCAATGCGGATAGTTCTGGTGATGCTCGCCCTGCTGGCGGCGGGCATGGCGGGTGCGCAGGAAGTCGAACACACGCGCGGCGAATACCGATTTGGAGTAGGGCCGGAGCCCGCGTTCGTGCAGCAGCAGGACGTCGCCACCGAGTGGGATGCGAAGGCCCCGGGCGCGAGCGGTGCGCCCTGGCGGTTCTGGCTTTTCGACGAGCAGGTGGATCGGCGCTCCGGTCGCGATCACGTCTATATCGACTACGCCTATGAAGCCAGGGACGCGACCCTGCTAGGCGAGGCGGGGCGCTACCAGATCACGTTCAATCCCGTTTACCAGCGTCTGGTCCTGCACCGGGTGCAGTTGCGGCGCAACGGCAAGTGGCTCGAGCGGCTGGTGCCGGACCGCATCTCGCTGGCACGCCGCGAGGAGGGATTCGAGCAGGACCTCGCGGACGGCAGCGTTACGGCCCTGATCGTCCTCGATGACGTGCGCGTGGACGATGTCGTCCGGGTGCGGTACTCGATCATCGGCAGCAATCCGATACTGTCCGGCCAGGTCGTCGATGGCGGCCAGTTCGGCTGGAACAGTCCGCTGCTGAAGAACCGCTTGCGCGTGCTGTACGACCGCGGCGCCAAGCCCAACGTCCGCCGGGAAAACGATGCCCCCGCGCCGGTGATCCGCGAGTCGGACGCAGCCACTGAAGTGCTGTTCGAATCCGCGCGCAATCGCGCGTACGCGAACGAAGGCTCCTATCCCGTCTGGTACCAGCCGTATCCCGTCGCGCACGTGTCGCAGGCGCGTAGCTGGTCCGATGTCGTCGCCTGGGCGCTGCCGTTGTATCCGCGCGTCGAGGGAGCGCTGCCCACCGACCTGCAGGCCCACGTCGCGCGCTGGTCGAAGCTGGCCGATCCCCAGGCGCGCCTCACCGCCGCATTGCGCTTGGTGCAGCAGCAGGTCCGTTACTTTGGGGTGGAGATGGGCGACAACACGCACCGTCCCACCGCGCCCGCGGAGACCTGGTCGCGCCGCTACGGTGATTGCAAGGACAAGGCCTACCTGCTGGCGACGCTGCTCAAGCGCATGGATATCGATGCGGTTCCTGCGCTCGTGTCCGCCGGCAGCGGCAAGCGCATTGCCGGCGAGCCCCCTGCCGCCTCGGTGTTCGATCACGTCATCGTGCGCGCACGCCTGGCCGACACGGTGCTGTGGGTCGACCCGACGATGACGTCCGAGGGTGGCGCGGCCCGCGACAGCGACCTCAGCCGATACGGCGTGGCGTTGCCGGTCGCCGCCGGCATCACCGCACTGGAGACGATTCCTGCCGCCAAGGCGTCGCTCGCGTCGATCGTCGTCGCCGAACGCTACGAGCCCAGCGACGACGGGCGCAGCGCCAGGCTCAGCATCCGGACCACGTATCGCGGCCGCTCCGCCGACGATGCCAGGCGCAACTTTGCCGGTGCGCGCCCCGAAGAAACCGCGCGACGCTACGCCGACTACTATCGCCGGCGATTCGGCCAGCTGACGGTCGTGAACGCGCCCGCGTTCGAGGACGACCCGGACGGCAACGTGCTGGCGGTCACCGAGGAATATTCCCTTGCATCGCCCTTCGAGGACGACGGGGGCCTGCACGCGCTCGACCTGTACGCCGAGGCGTTGGCCTCCTCCGCGCAGCTGCCGGATTCGATGGAGCGCAACGGCCCGCTTGCCATCGGCTTTCCCGCCCACTATCGCCAGGAGGTCGAGGTGCGGCTGCCGGCGCGCTGGGTCACGGTGCTGGGCGACGAAGCCCTGGAAATCAATACCGACGCCTTCGCGTTCGGACGCGATGTGACCGTCAAGGATCGCAGCGTCAAGATTGATTTCGACATGAAGGTGACGGCGGACGAAGTGCCGGGCGACAAGGTCGTCCCGCATCTGGTCGAGTTGCGCAAGGTGCGGGACAACCTTTACGCGAGGGTGGCGATCAAGCCGGCGCCAGTCGCGCAAAGCAAGGACCGGGATGCGCGGCTCAAGGCGCTGCTGAAGAATGCGATCGAGGACGAGGCAAAGTGAAGATCGACAGGACGATTCTGGGTTGGGTTGTCGGTGCCGCGGCTGTCCTGGCCATGGGCTCGCCGCTGGCGCAGGTGCGCGACGCGGCGGATGCGGCCCGCGCGTGGGAGCAGTTCCTCAAGACCGCGGATGTGGACGAGGCCTACGGCGCCCTCGATATCCTCGACAAGGTCGGCTATGACGTCACGTCGGTCGACGCGGCGAAGTGCCGCGACAACGCCGATGCGATGCGGGCCGCCGTGGCCGCGGCGCCCGTGAGCCTGGCGATCAGGCGCGCCGCCTTGCTTTGCGCGGATGCCCTGAACGACTCCGCCACCGCGGAGCGCGAGATGGCCGTGGTCGCGGCGCTGTCGCAACAGGCCATGAAGCAGGCCGGCACCGAGTCGCTGCTGTCGGACCCCATCCGCGTGTTGGGGCTTGCCGATGCCTATGCGCTGGTCGAGAGCCTCGGGATGACCGCGCGGTACTCGTACTACAGCCAGGTGCATGCGAGCCGCCACTTTCCCTTCGTGATCGCCGCCTGGGACGAGGATGCGAAGCGGGAGCGGCGCTTGCGCTTCGACTTCGTCGATACCGCATACACGCTCAGCCGAAGCAATCCGCTGGCGGGCTACCCGATGCTGCGTACCGTCATGGCCAATGCGTTCATCAGTGGCGGCGTCAAGGCGGATCTGTTGTCTTCGGTGGACGCCGCCGCGGTGCAGGCGGCGGCCGCCGAGGCCAGGCCGGAGGACAAGGTGGCCAAGCTGCGGCGCAGCGCCAACGCGGGAGGCGTGCAGGCGGCGACGTCCTGGCTGATGGTTTGTGCGTTTGCGCCGAAGTACACCGGCTGCGCGGATGGCTTGGTGGATGCGCTGTTGCCCGGCGCGGAAGCCAACAACGCCGTTGCGATGGTCCTGCTTGCATTCGCCCAGCACGAAGGCATCGGGACGAAGCGCGACGCTGCCGCCGCCTGGGCGTTGCTGGACGCGGCGGACCGCGTTGCGCCACAGGAAGCGGTGAACGACTTCGTTTCGTTGTGGTCGATGACGCGAAGCGGCACCCCGCTGCCCGCGGAGGCCGGGCAGCGCCTGTCGCGCGCCGGGAAGACGGTCAAGGCGGCCCGCCTGACGGCCATCCAGCTCAAGGCCGCCGGCAAGGCGGAGCTTGACGCCGCCGACCTCGCGTTCCTGGCGGACCCAGCGGTCAACCGACGTGGCCAGGGCTATTCCGTGCTGGTCGACTATTTCGAGGCAAGGGGCAGGAAGAAGGAGCAGCAGGACGCGACGCAGAAGGCGGCACTGGCGGGCTCCACCGCCGCCAAGGCCCGCTATGCCTTGACACTCTTCACGGGCGCCGACGGCGTCACCCGCGATGTCGCGCGTGCCGACGCACTGTTCACCGAAGCGGCGCACGAGGGCAACGTCCGCGCCGCGCTGTACAAGGCAGGAACCAGCTACCTCGCCGGGAATTTCGCCGCCGCCGAAAGCTGGGCGCTGGCGCCTGCCTCCGCCGCCGACGTCGACGCCATCCTGTTCCTTGCCGACCTGTACACGCAGGGTCGCCCCGGCGTTTCCGGCGATATCCAACGCGCGTTGCGGATCTACAACATGATCGCGGCGGATGAAGCCGGTGGCGCGCCGGCGCGGCGCGCGCTTGCCGAGCTTGCCCTGCGCGGCAAGGGCATGCCCAAGGACCCCGCAAAGGCGAAACAGTGGCTGCAGGGTGACGCGAGCGCCGGCGACCACGAGTCCGAGGCCATGCTGGGTTCCCACTACCTCAAGGGCGATTTCGGCAAGGTCGAGGAATCGGAAGGACGACGCTGGCTGGAACGTGCGGTCGCCGCGAACAACGAGCGCGCGTTCGTCGAATACGGCAACTGGCTGTTCCAGACCAAGGGCGACGCCAAGTCGCGCGCCCAGGCGATCGAGCTCTGGACCCGTGGCGAGGCCGCCGGTTACGTGAGTTCCACCAACAGCCATGCCTGGGTGCTCTGCACGTCGATCCATGACGACGTGTTCGATCCCAAGCGCGGACAGGAGATGAGCAAGCGCCTGGGCGATACCGAGCGCATGGCCCCGGGCGTACTGGACACGGTGGCGGCGTGCGAGGCGGCGGCGGGAGACTTCAAGCGCGCCGCGGCCCTGCAGGAACGGGCTGCGGCGCAGTTGGCGATAGTGGACGCGGCGCCGGGCCCGGAGTCGGACGGCAAGCAGCCTGGATATCGGCAACGCCTCGACCTGTACCGCGCCGGCAAGGTGTACCGCAGCGCCGGCACCGGCAACTGACCGCGAACGCGTCCTCGCCATGGGAAACACGATGCCCACGCTCTTCTTCGACATGGACGGCACGCTGATCAATTCCGAGATCGGCATCACCCGCTGCGTGGCGCACGCGCTCACGCAGATGGGGCTGGAAGTGCCGCCGGATGCCGAGTTGCGGCGCTGGATCGGCCCGTCGCTACGCACCAGTTTCGCGCCGTTGCTGGGCGACGAGGCGAAGGTGGAGGAGGCGGTGCTGCATTACCGCGACCGGTTCGAGTCGCACGGCTGGGCCGAGCACGAGATCTACGCCGGCGTCGGCGAGGCGATCGAGGCGCTGCACGCCGCCGGCCACCGCCTGGCGGTGGTGACGGCGAAAAACGAGCCGCACGCGCGCAAGATCGCCGCGCACCTGCCGTTCGGCCATCGCTTCGTCGACATCGTCGGCGCCACCGTCGATGGCAGCCGCAGCCACAAGCCGGAGCTGATCGCCGAAGCGCTGCAGCGGCTTGACGTGGCGCCCGACCAGTGCTGGATGATCGGCGACCGCCGCATGGACATCGAAGGCGCGCTGCACCACGGCATGCGCCACGTCGGCGTGCTGTGGGGCTTCGGCGGCGCGGACGAACTGCGCGAGGCCGGGGCGCAGCGCCTGGTGGCGCACCCGGACGAACTGCTGCCGCTGCTCGCGGCCTGAGGTCGTATTCAGTGCCGGGCGTTGGACGCCGGCCTTCGCCCGTGTGCTAGGTTTCGGACGATTCCGAGCAGACCAGCGCAGCAATGTCCAACAACCGCAGACGCACCAAGATCCTCGCCACCCTCGGCCCGGCGACCGACGCCCCGGGCGTGCTCGATGCCCTGCTACTGGCGGGCGTCGATGTCGTCCGCCTCAACTTTTCCCACGGCGATCCATCCGGCCAGGTGGCGCGCGCCAATGCCGTACGCGAGGCCGCGCACCGGGTCGGCCGCGAGGTCGGCATCCTCGCCGATCTGCCCGGCCCCAAGATCCGCATCGAGCGCTTCGCCGAAGGCCGCGTGCAGCTCAAGGCCGGCGACCGCTTTGACCTCGTCGCCAGCGACAGCGCGCCGCCCGGCACCGTGGGCGAGGTCGGCGTCAGCTACCTGGGCCTGCCCGGCGACGTGATTCCCGGCGACGTGCTGCTGCTCGACGACGGCATGATGCAGCTGCGCGTTGAGCGCATCGAGGGCGAGCGCATCGTCAACACCGTGCTCAACGACGGCGCGCTGTCGGACCGCAAGGGTTTGAACAAACTGGGCGGCGGCCTGTCGCTGGGGGCGCTGACCGAACGCGACTGCGAGCTGATCAAGGTCGCCGCCGAGCTCGGCGCGGATTTCATCGCGGTGTCGTTCTGCCGCAATGCGCAGGACATGCACGATGCGCGCCGGGTGGCCCGGGCCGCCGGCAGCGATGCCGCGCTGGTGTCGAAGATCGAGCGCGCCGAGGCGATCGAGAACCTTTCGGAGATCGTCGAAGCCAGCGACGTGGTCATGGTCGCGCGCGGCGACCTCGGCGTGGAGATCGGCGATGCCGAGCTGCCCGGCCTGCAGAAGAAGATCATCCGCGAATCGCTGGAGCGCAACCGCGTGGTGATCACCGCGACGCAGATGCTGCAGTCCATGGTCGACAGCCCGATCCCGACCCGTGCGGAAGTCCTCGACGTGGCCAACGCCGTCATCGACGGCACCGACGCGGTGATGCTGTCGCAGGAATCCGCGGCCGGGAAATACCCGGTGCGCGCAGTCGAGGCGATGGCGCGCATCTGCCTCGGCGCCGAGCGCCAGTTCGAGTCCGATACCGATTTCGAAGAGGCGCCGCGCAACCTCGAGCGCGCCGACCAGGCGATCGCGATGGCGACGATGTTCCTGTCCGAGCACATCGGCGTGCGCGCGATCCTCGCGGCGACCGAATCCGGCGGCACCGCGCGCTTCCTGTCGCGGTTCCGCTCGCCGGTGCCGATCTATGGCCTGTCCCGCCACGACGGCGCACGCCGGCGCATGGCGCTGATGCGCGACGTGTTCCCGATCGATTTCGACAGCCGCGGCCTGGCCTCGCGCGAAGCCGCACGCTTGTCGATCCGGCAGCTGTTCGATGCGGGCTTCCTGGCCGAAGGCGAGCGGGTGATCTTCACCAGCGGCGACCACATGGAGCACCACGGCGCCACCAACACCCTGCGCCTGCTGCAGGTGGGCGCGGGTGGCAAGGCCGAGGGGCTGGGCGAGCTCTAGCCACCGCGGCGGGGCGTACAGGGCGATGAACGGGCGCGCCGGACCCTCGGGTCCGGCCGCAGCGACGCCGCGGGCTATAATTTCGGTTTCCCCAGGCCCCGCAGGACCCCTTCACATGAGCATCGAACAGCTTGCCGAAATCGCCCAGGCCATGGTCGCCCCGGGCAAGGGCATCATCGCGATCGACGAGTCCACCGCCACCTGCGCCAAGCGCTTTGCCGGCGTGGGCATCGAGAACAACGAAGAGAACCGTCGCCGCTACCGCGAGCTGCTGCTGACCACGCCGAACCTGAGCGACTACATCTCCGGCGCGATCCTGTTCGACGAAACCATCCGCCAGTCCACCAGCGACGGCGTGCCGTTCGCCAAGTACATGATGGACCACGGCATGATCCCGGGCATCAAGGTCGACAAGGGCACGCATGCCCTCGCCGGTTGCCCGGGCGAAGTAGTGACCGAAGGCCTCGACGGCCTGCGCGACCGCCTCGCCGAGTACTACAAGCTCGGTGCCCGTTTCGCCAAGTGGCGCGCGGTGATCAACATCGGCGACGACATCCCCTCGGGCACCTGCATCGAAGCCAACGCCCACGCGCTCGCGCGCTATGCCGCGCTGTGCCAGGAACAGGGCCTGGTGCCGATGGTCGAGCCGGAAGTGATCATGGACGGCTCCCACGATATCGATGAGTGCTTCCAGGTCACCGAGGTGATGCTGCGTTCGCTGTTCGCCTCGCTGGTCGAGCACAACGTCGTGCTCGAAGGCTGCATCCTCAAGGCCTCGATGGTCGTGCCGGGCACCACCAGCGGTGAGAAGGTTTCGGTCGAGGAAGTCGCCGCCGCCACCCTGCAGTGCCTGAAGTCGACCGTGCCGGCGATCCTGCCGGGCATCGTGTTCCTCTCGGGCGGCCAGAGCGACGAGGACGCCACCGCGCACCTCGACGCGATGAACCGCATGGGCCCGAACCCGTGGCCGCTGTCGTTCTCCTACGGCCGCGCCATGCAGGCCGCCGCGCTCAAGCTGTGGTCGCAGGACCTGGTGAACAACTTCGCCGCCGCGCAGAAGACCGTTTACGCGCGCGCCAAGGACAACGGCCTGGCCGCGCTGGGCAAGTGGGAGAAGGCGGCGTAAGCAGTTCCCTCATGCGCCAACAAAACGCCGGCCTCGCGCCGGCGTTCTTGTTTTGGGCCGCCCGGTCGAGCAGCCACGGCGGCGCCGCCCTGCAGTCAGCGGCGCTGGAACCTGTGCATCGCCAGGCCGGCAGCGGGCTTCGGGGAGCCGCGCAGCAGGCGGCCAGGTCCGGTCCCGCAACGGATGGCCCCACCGCTGCCGCTGGCTGGCTTCATCGGCGGGGTTGGCGATGGCGTCCACGCCCGCTCGCGTAATGTCGCCCCGGCTGACCTCAATAATCGGCGTGGCCGGCGGCGCGCCCCGAAGATCCGGTTTTGCCGCATCGGGGCGCAACCATCGGGCCATACGTGGGGTCATGCCGCGCCCGTAGAATCGGCCCTTCCTCCGGCCCCACCCGTATCCATGCCCCCCTTCCTGTCCGCACGTCCGTATCGCGCCCTGCTCGCACTTGGCCTGGTCAGCCTGGTCGCCGCCTGCGGCAAGGGCGACGCGGAAGGCGGCAAGGGCGGCCAGCCGCCCGCGGCCGTGACGACCCTGCAGGTGCAGCCGGTGCGCTGGAGCGACGAACTCAAGGCGCTGGGCACCGCCAACGCGCGCGAGTCGGTGACCATCACCGCGAGCGTCAGCCAGACCATCGCCAGCGTCGAATTCGACAGCGGCGAGTACGCGACGAAGGGACAGCCGCTGGTCACGCTCGTGCAGGGCCAGCAGGCCGCCAACGTCGCCCAGGCGCAGGCGCAGCTGCGCAACGCGGAGCAGCTCTACGAACGCAACCGCAAGCTCGCGGACCAGCAGCTGATCTCGCGCGCCGACCTCGACACGCAGCGCGCCGCGCTCGAAGCCGCGCGCGCCCAGGTCGCCACGCAGCGCGCCACCGTCGCCGACCGGGTGATCCGTGCGCCGTTCTCCGGCGTGCTCGGGCTGCGCCTGGTCAGCGCCGGATCGCTGGTCACGCCGGGTACCCCGATCACCACGCTCGACGACGTCTCGCTGATCAAGCTCGACTTCACCTTCCCCGAATCCGCGCTGTCGCAACTGGCCGTCGGCCAGCGCGTCAACGCGCGCAGCGAGGCATGGCCGGGCGTGACTTTCACCGGCACCGTAGCCTCGATCGACTCGCGGGTGGATCCGGGCTCGCGCGCAGTCACCGTGCGCGCGGAAATCCCCAATGCCGACGGCCGCCTGCGCCCTGGCATGCTGCTCGACGTCGGCGTCGAACGCGCAGCACGCGACACCCTGGCGATCCCCGAGCTCGCGCTGCAGCAGAACGGCACGCAGGCCAGCGTGTTCCGCGTCGAGCCGGGCGACAAGGTCAAGGAAGTGCCGGTGAAGATCGGCTCGCGCCGGTTCGGCGAAGTCGAGATCGTCTCGGGCCTCAAGCCCGGCGACCGCATCGTGGTCGAGGGCACGGTCAAGCTGCGCGACGGCGGCAAGATCAAGGACGTCGGCACCAAGGCGGCGGGCGGCGCGCAACCGGGCGAAAGCGCCGACGGCACCCGCCCCGCGAAGGGAGGCTGAGCCGTGCTGCTTTCCGACGTCTCGATCAAGCGTCCCGTCTTCGCGACGGTGATGTCGCTGATCCTGATCGTGCTCGGCGTGGTCTCGTTCACCCGCCTGCCGTTGCGCGAACTGCCCGACGTCGATCCGCCGGTGGTGTCGGTCAATACCAGCTACACCGGCGCCTCGGCGGCGGTGGTCGAGAGCCGCATCACCCAGGTGCTGGAAGACGCGATCAGCGGCATCGAGGGCGTGGACCTGATCACCGCCACCAGCCGCAACGGCCGCTCCGACATCAACATCGAGTTCACCCTCACGCGCGATATCGAGGGCGCCGCCAACGACGTGCGCGACGCGATCAGCCGCGTCAGCAACCGCCTGCCCGAGGACGTCGACCCGCCGCAGGTCGCCAAGCAGGACAGCGACTCTTCGCCGATCATGTTCCTCAACCTCAGCGATCCCCGGCTGAGCGCGCAGGAGCTGACCGACTACGCCGAACGCAACCTGGTCGACCAGTTCTCCTCGATCGATGGCGTCTCCTCGGTATTCGTCGGCGGCGGCCAGCGCTACGCGATGCGGGTCTGGCTGGACGCCAAGGCGCTGAGCGCGCGCGGGCTCACGCCAGACGACATCGGTACGGCCTTGCGCCGCGAGAACATCGAGCTGCCCGGCGGCAGCATCGAATCGCAGACGCGCGAGTTCGCGCTGCGGGTGATGCGCGGTTACGAAACCCAGGAAAGCTTCGCCGGCCTGGTGGTCGGCAAGGGCGCCGACGGACACGTCATCACCCTGGGCGAAGTGGCGAAGGTCGAACTGGCCACGGAAGAGCGCCGCGCCTACTACCACGGCAACGGCGTGCCGCAGATCGGCCTGGGCATCGTCGCCACGTCGACGGCGAACTCGCTGGAGGTGGCGCAGAAGACCCGTGCGCTGGTGGAGCAGGTGTCGAAGACCCTGCCGCCTGGCATGCAGATGACCGTGGCCTTCGATTCCACGGTCTTCACCGAGGCCGCGGTGGACGAGGTCTACAAGACCCTGGCCGAGGCGATCGCGCTGGTGCTGCTGGTGGTGTTCGTGTTCCTCGGCAGCGCGCGCGCGGCGCTGATCCCGGCGGTCACCGTGCCGGTGTGCATCACCGCCGCGTTCATGGCCCTGTACGCCTGCGGATTCTCGATCAACCAGCTCACCCTGCTGTCGCTGGTGCTGTCGATCGGCCTGGTGGTGGACGATGCCATCGTCGTGCTGGAGAACTGCCAGCGCCGCACCGACCTGGGCGAGCCGCCGCTGCTCGCGGCGATGCGCGGCACGCGCCAGGTCGCTTTCGCGGTGATCGCCACCACGGTGGTGCTGATCGCGGTGTTCCTGCCGATCGCCTTCATGGAGGGCAACACCGGTCGCCTGTTCCGCGAGCTGGCGGTCGCGGTCGCCGGGGCGGTGGCGATCTCCGGATTCGTCGCGCTGACGCTGACGCCGATGATGTGCTCGCTGCTGCTGCGCCCGCACACGCATGGCATCGCCGGTAAAAGCCTCGGCTTCAACAACTGGGTAAACGGGCGCCTCGACACGCTCACGCGCTGGTACCGCGGCCTCGTCGGCAAGGTGGTCGGCCGCGGCTGGCTGCTGGCCGCGGCGATGGCGACGACGTTCGTCATCAGCGGCGTGCTGTTCAAGCTGGTGCCGTCGGAACTGGCGCCGGCCGAGGATCGCGGCGACTTCAACGTCTCCATCACCGGGCCGGAAGGCGCGGGCTACGACTACATGGTCCGGCAGATGGCCGGGATCGAGAAGCGCCTGCTCGAATACACCGGCGACGGCAAGCCGGTGGCGCGCGTGATCACGCGCGTGCCGGGCGGCTTCGGCGGCCAGAGCAGCGGCTTCAACACCGGTCGCGCGACGGTGTTCCTCAAGCCGTGGGACGAGCGCGACGTGACCACGCAGGACGTGATGGACCAAGTGCGCAAGACGATGGCCGGCATCCCCGGCGTGCGCATCACCACCGAGGTGCGGCAAGGCCTGGTCCGCGGTTTCGGCCGCCCGGTGCAGTTCGTGCTGCGCGGTCCGACCTACGAGACCGTGGCGCAGTGGCGCAACCGCATGCTGGTGCGGATGGAGGAGAACCCGCGCTTGCTGAACGTCGATTCCGACTACAAGGAAACCCTGCCGCAGATCCGCGTCGACATCGACAAGGCGCGTGCGGCCGACCTGGGCGTGCCGGTGCAGGCGATCGGCAATGCGCTGCAGACCATGCTCGGCTCGCTGCGCGCGGGTACCTACGAGAAGGATGGCGAGGAGTACTACGTCATCATGCAGGCGCCGCTGGAGAGCCGCCGCGACCCCACCGACATCACCGGCCTGTACGTGCGCTCCACCACCACCGGCAAGCTGGTGCCGCTGTCGAACCTGGTGAAGCTGAGCGAGAACGCCGAGGCAGGCACGCTCAGCCGCTTCAACCGCATGCGCGCGATCACCCTCAGCGCGGGCCTGGCGCCGGGGTACACCGTGGGCGAGGCGCTCGACTACCTGCGCGGCCTCGCCGCGGAGGAGCTGCCGCCGGAAGCGCAGGTCGACTACAAGGGCGAATCGCGGGAATTCATGAAGTCCAGCGGCGCGATCTTCTTCACCTTCGGCATGGCCCTGCTGGTCGTGTTCCTGGTGCTGGCGGCGCAGTTCGAAAGCTTCCTGCATCCGCTCGTGATCATGCTCACCGTGCCGCTGGCGATGCTCGGTGCGCTCCTCGGCCTGACCATCTGGGGCGTCAGCCTGAATCTCTACAGCCAGATCGGCATCGTCATGCTGGTCGGCCTGGCGGCGAAGAACGGCATCCTGATCGTCGAGTTCGCCAACCAGCTGCGCGACGAGGGCCGGACCGTGCGCGAGGCGATCGTCGAAGCGGCGACCGTGCGCCTGCGCCCGATCCTGATGACCTCGGTGGCGATGATCTGCGGTGCGATCCCGCTGATGCTGTCCAGTGGCGCGGGCGCCGCCAGCCGGGCCAGCATCGGCGTGGTGATCGTGTTCGGCGTGGCGTTTTCGACGCTGCTGTCGCTGCTGGTAGTGCCGGCGTTCTACGCGTTGCTGGCGCCCTACACGCGCTCGCCCGACGCGGTCGCGCAGGAACTGGAGAAGCTCGAGCAGGTCACGCCGCCGGTCAGCGGGCACGCCTAGCGCCGCGGCAGGATCGGCTTTCCGCGCCGCCTGTCGATGGCGACGCGGTAAGCTGCGCGCATGTCCGAACACCGTTCCCGTCCCCCGCGCCCGCCCGGCGCGGGACCCTGGAAGTCCCCGACCTCGCCCCCGGCCCGCGACCGCGCGCCGCGATCGCACGACGCGCCACGCGCTTCGCACCCGCATCCGGCGCCGCGGGTGCCCGTGCGCAGCCACGATGAACCCTGGCACGAGGAAGGCATGGAAGCAGCGCATCCGGCGCGTGCGCGCCGCGACACCGAGTTGCGCCTGTACGGCCTCAACGCCGTGCATGCGGTGTTCGCGCGCCGCCCCGCGGCGATCCGCAAGCTCTACCTGGTGGAGTCGCGCATTCCCGCGCTGCAGCCGCTGTTGAAGTGGTGCGTGGCCCATCGCGTCGGTTACCGGGTGGTGGAAGAGGGCGACCTCGACCGCCTCGCCGCCAGCACGCACCACGAGGGCGTGGTCGCGGACGTCCTGCGCGAGGAACCGCAATCGCTGTCCACCTGGCTGCGCGACCTGCGCGACGGCCCGCAATGCGCGGTATGGCTGGATGGGGTCGGCAACCCGCACAACTTTGGCGCGATCCTGCGCTCGGCCGCGCATTTCGGCGTCAGCGCGATCCTGCTGCCCAAACATTCGCCGCTCGCGCTGTCGGGCGCCGCCGCGCGCGTGGCCGAAGGCGGCGCGGAAGCGGTGCCAATGGTGCGGCTGGGCCGCCAGGACAATGCGCTGGCGCAGCTGCGCAGCGCCGGTTTCGCCTTGGCCGCGACAGTGGTGAAGGGCGGGCAGGACGCCTTCGACGCCTCGCTGCCGCAGCGACTGGTGTTCGTGCTGGGCAGCGAAGGCGAGGGCATGGACCCCGAGCTGGCCGCCGCCTGCGACCTGCGCCTGTCGATTCCCGGCACCGGCGCGGTGGAAAGCCTCAACGTCGCCGCGGCCACGGCGGTGCTGCTGGCGGCGTGGCGTTCGCGCCTGTAGCGCGCGGCGCGTAACAAAAAAAGCCCGGGAATTCCCGGGCTTTTTCGTTTGCGCGGAATTCATTCCGACGGCGGTGAGACGGTCTTCGCCTCGCTGCCAAAGTCGCCGTCCGCGCTGGCGGCGAGGTAGGCGAACACCGCATACGCCGCGACGTTCTGCGCCAGCGCCTTCGGATCGATCTTGTCGAGCGTGTCGTCCGGGGTGTGGTGGTAGTCGAAGTAGTCGCTGCCGTCCTGGCGCAGCGAGGCCCAGGCCAGGCCCTGCGCGGCGAACGGGCTGATGTCCGGGCCGGGTCCGCCTTCGTCCGGCGAATGGGCGATGCCCAGCGGCGCCAGCACCTCGGCGATCTGCTTCACCGCGGCCTGCGCGTAGTCCGGTGCGCCGCTGCGGAAGGCATAGATGCGGCCGGCGCCGAAGTCGCTCTCCGCGGCCAGCTGGTGCTTGCGGATGTCGCCCACGTGCCTGGCCGCGTACGCCTTGCCGCCGTACAGGCCCTGCTCCTCGTTCGCGAACGCGACGACGCGGATCGTGCGCAGCGGCCGCTGCTTGAGTTCGCCGATCAATGCGCCCGCGGCCATCGTCAAGCCCACGCCTGCACCGTCGTCGATCGCGCCGGTGCCCGGATCCCATGAGTCCAGGTGCCCGCCGATCAGCACGACCTCATCGGGCTTGCCGCGGCCGCGGATCTCGCCGACCACGTTGTGCGACACCGCCTCGCCGTCCCAGCCGCAGTCCAACGCCACGCGCACCCGCACCGGGCCGCGCGCGAGCAGGCGGGTGAGCTGGTCGGCGTCGGGCGCCGCCAGCGCGGCGGACGGGATCGGCGTCAGCCCCTCGTCGAAGCGGGTGATGCCGGTGTGCGGATTGCGATGCGAATCGGTGCCGGCCGAGCGCATCAGGTAGGCGGCGGCACCGGCGCGGATGGCGGCCGAGGGACCGCGGCCGCGCACCTTGCTGCCCATGCCGTAGCCGCTGCCGTCGCGTGCGCGCTCCATGTGGTGGTCGATGAAGGCGATCTTGCCGGCGAGCGAACCGGCGGGTGCCGCTTCCAGCGATGCCAGGTCGGCGAAGCGCACCACCTCGGCCTCGACCGTTCCGCCCGGGCTGCCACCCAGGGCGATGAGCGTGAGGCGCTGGTGGTTGGCGCCGACGATTTCGCCATGTTCGCCGCGGCGCTCCCACTTCGGGAACCGCACTTCCTCCAGCCAGACCTTGTCGTAGCCCAAGGCCTTGAACTTGGCCTGCGCCCACTGCACCGCGCGGGTGTCGGCTTCGCTGCCGGCCAGGCGCGGGCCGACCTCGGTGGTCAGCGATTCGGTGACCTGGTAGCCGAGGTTGCTCGCCAGCGCGGTTTCGCGCAGCTGCGTGGCCGTCGCGACGGCTTTCGCCGGAATGGTCGTGGTGCGCGGTGCGGCCGGGAGCGGGCCGGCGGCAAGCAGGGAAGCAGCGAGAACCCACGGCACAACGCGCATTACGGCTCCTTTCGGGCGGCGGAAACGAGAGAGCCGCGAGCTTAACCGCCCGCGGCTCCCTTACGTTGTGCGCCACGCCACCGCAGGCGTGAGAGTTTTTGGCGGCAGCCGCGAGCCTCGCTCGCGGCTGCGCCCGGCTGCGTGGTCAGCGCTTGAGCGAATCGCGGATCTCGCGCAGCAACAGCACTTCTTCCACCGGCGCCGCCGGGGCGGCCTCGGCCGGCTTGCGCATGCGGTTGTAGGCCTTGAGCACCAGGAAGATGACGAAGGCGATGATCAGGAAATCGATGACCGCCTGGAAGAACATGCCGTAGCGGATGGCGGCTTCGGCGGCGACTTGCTTCCCGGTGGCGTCCAGTTGCGCCGGGGTGATCACGTACTTCCAGTCGGCGACGCTGGCGCCGCCGCTCAGCAGGCTGATCACGGGCATGACGATGCCGTCGACCAGGGCGGTGACGATCTTGCCGAAGGCGGCGCCGATGACCACGGCGACGGCCAGGTCGACCACGTTGCCGCGCGCGACGAATTCCTTGAATTCCGCAATCAGGCCCATCTTGTCCTCCCGTTGGATGGCACGGAGGTGCCGGGCCGGACTATACCGAAGCGGTCGGGGCGAGGATGACGCCCTGCAGCACCAGGTCGCTCTGCGCATCGGCGCGGTCGAGCCGCGCCTCGAACGTGTCGCCCGGCAGCAGCGGGCCAACGCCCGCGGGCGTGCCCATGAAGATCAGGTCGCCGGCGCGCAACGCGTACAGCTTCGACAGCTCGTGGATGATGTCGCCGACGTTCCAGATCAGGTCGGACAGGCTCCCGTGCTGGCGCACCTCGCCATTGATGCGCAGCGTGAGCGTGTGGCCATCGAGCGCGCCGAGGTCCGCGGCCGGAACGATCGCGCCGATGGGCGCGGCGTGCTCGAACGACTTGCCGGTATCCCAGGGCAGGCTCTTCGCCTTGGCCGCGGCCTGCAGGTCGCGGCGGGTCAGGTCGAGCCCGACCGCATAGCCGTAGACCAGCGACATCGCTTCGTCCGCGGCGATGCCGCCGATGGGAGCGTCGTGGCCGAGTGCGACGACGAGTTCCACTTCGTGGTGCAGTTCGCGCGTGCCGGGCGGATAGACGACGTGGCCATCGGTGGCGATGGCATCGGCGGGCTTGAGGAAGAAGGTCGGATTGCCACGCTCGGCCGGCGAAGTGGGCGCAGCTGCACCCATTTCACGCGCGTGCTCGGCGAAGTTGCGGCCGACGCAGTAGATCCGATGGACCGGGAAGCAGCTGTCCGGGGCGAGGCCGGAGCCGCGCACCGGAACACGCGGTTGCGGCGCTGCGACGACGACGTCGTGCATGCGTCAGCGCGGCAGCGAGACGGGATTGACTACGCGGAATTCGCCGTCGAGTACGCGCGGGTCGCGCGCGATGGGCTTGCCGCGCTGCTTCCACAGCTTGAACAGCAGGCCGGCACCGACCATCGCCGCGCCGACGAACACGCCGAACATCACCAGCACCGCCAGCAGCGCCAGCCCGACCAGGCCCAGCGCGACCCGCAGCGCGCGGTGGCGCGGCTTGCGCGGAGCAGTGAACGCGTTGCGCATGCGCGCATTGAACTGATCGAAGCGGAAGGCGTGGGCAAACATTCGTCGACGGACCCCGGTGGTGACACAATCCGGTCACGAGGACCGGGCGCGCAGTATCGGCCGGGCTTTCGGGTCAAGTGTGAGAACTGCGTTAAACAATGAGACCGTGGACACAACCGAGCCCAAACCACGCCCCGCATTGATGACCCTCGACGCCATTGCCGACGGCGGCTTTGCCGAAACCGAGGTGGTCATCGATGGCGATGCGGAATCGCTGATCCTGTATCGCCAGGGCGACGCGGTGCGCGCGTGGTTGAACATCTGTCCGCATGCAGGACGCCGTCTCGATTGGGCGCCCGGGCAGTTCCTCAAGAGCAAGGACGGCCTGCTCGTGTGTGCGGCGCACGGCGCGAGCTTCGAACTCGCGCGGGGCGAATGCGTGGGCGGCCCCTGCCGTGGTGAAGCGCTGCGCGCAGTGGTGGTGGAAGTGCGCGACGGACACGTGTGGCTCGCGTCGTAGCCGCCGCGATCAGCGGAACAGCAGCTCCACCATCGCCACCATCACCAGCGTGTACAGCATCGACAGCGGGCCGCCGATGCGCCACATCTCCTTGGCCGTGTAGCCGGCCGGGCCGGTGACCATCGAGATCACCGGGTTTGACGCGGTCATGAAATTGTTCGATGCCGATAGCGCGACGATCAGTGCAAACGCCGTCGGATTGCCTTCCGCAGCCAGCGCGAGGTTGATGGCCAGCGGCACCATCACGATGGTTGCGCCGACATGGCTGATCACCAGCGAGAACGCAGTGGTCAGGAACCCCACCAGCAGTTCCAGCACCCACACCGGGGTGCCGCTGGGTAGCTGTTCCAGCGAATGCCCGGCGACCCACGCCGCGGCGCCGCTCGAATCCATCGCCCAGCCCAACGGGATCAGGCAGGCCATCAGGAACACCGTTCGCCAGTTGATGGCCGCATAGGCTTCGTCGATATGCAGCACGCCTGCGATCAGCATGCCGGCCACGCCGGTCATCAGCGCGATCGACACGGGCAGGCGCGAGGACAGCGCCAGCAGCATGGATACCGTGAAGATGGCGAGGGCGATCTTGAGCTTGTGCGGACGCTGCTCACCCTTGGGGTAGTCGGTGACGACGACCAGGTCCTTGCTCTCGGCCGCTTCCGCCAGGTCGGTCCAGATGCTGTGCAGCACCAGCATGTCGCCGCTGCGCAGGGTCACGCCGCGCAGGTCCTCGCGCAGCACCTGCTTGTCGCGGTTCACCGCGAGCAGGCTCAGGCCGAGGTTCTTGCGCAGGCCCAGGTCGCCTGCCTTCATGCCGAGGAACTTCGACGTCGGCGGCAGCACGGCCTCGGAGATGCCCGCGCGGCTGGGATTGAACAGGTCGGAGAAGTTGCGCAGGCGCGAGCTCAGGCGCAGGAAATTGTTCTGCGCGAAATCGCCGACCACCTGCTTGTCGCCCATCGCGCCGAGGACACTGCCGACCCAGATGCGCGCATCCGCCGGCGGCGCCAGCCGCGACTCGTCGCCCGTCTTCAGCGCGAGCAGCAACGGCGCGCCGCGCAGGGCTTCGGCCTCACCGACCGACATGCCGACAAGGGGGCTGTCGGCGCTCACGGTGAGTTCGTAGACATCGCCTTCGATGCCGTAGGTCCTGGCGAAGTAGCTCTGCGTGCGCGCGGGCGTGGCGCCGCCGCCGGCCTCCTCCTTTCCCTGCAGGCGCTTGTCGCCGAAGAAGTGGAAGTAGGCGAGGGAGAGGGCGAGCAGCGCCAGGCCGATCGGCAACGGCGCGAACATCTTCAGCGGTTCGATGGTCGCCGCGCCCGAGGGCAGGTTGGCGTTGGCCGCCACCAGCAGGTCGTTGAGCAGCATCAGCGGCGAGTTGCCGACCATGGTCAGTGCGCCGCCCATCACGATGGCGGCGGCGATCGGCAGCAGCAGGCGCGGCAGCGACAGGCCCGTGCGCGAGGACAGGCGCGAGGCGACGGGCATGTACAGCGCCATCACCGACGGGTTCTGCATGAAGGAAGAATTCAGTCCGGCGATGGCCGTCGTGAACAACAGCAATCGTTGTTCGATGCCGTTCGCCCGTCGCAGCAGCCAGCCGGCGAGCCGGTTGAGCGCGCCGGTACGGTCGAGGCCGGCGCCGAGGATCATCGTGGCGACGATGCTGATGACCGCGTTGCCGGAGAATCCGTTGAACAGCAGTTCCGGTTCGACCAGGCCGGACAAGCCGAGCAGGACCAGCACTACGAGGGCGACGACGTCCGCGCGGATGCGTTCGAACAGGAACATCACCATCGTGAACACCACCAGCCCGAGAACGAGCTTCATGTCGGTGGTGAGCGGGAGCGCGGTGTCCATGCCGGGGCGTCAGCGGGTCATCAGTTCTTGTCGTAGAGAAGGTCCCAGACGCCGTGGCCGAGATTCTGGCCGCGGGTCTCGAAATGCGTTTGTGGCCGCCATTCCGGCCGCGGCACTGATCCGCGCTCCCCAGCTCGATTGGCGATGCCCGGTGTGGCGTCGAGTACGTCCCACATCTGCTCGGCATAGTCGTGCCAATCGGTGGCGAGGTGCAAGCGCCCGCCGCTGGCGAGTTTGCCCACGATCAGCTTGGCGAAGTCGGGCTGCACGAGGCGACGCTTGTTATGGCGCTTCTTGTGCCACGGATCCGGGAAGTAGATCCGGATTTCATCGAGCGAGCCGTCGGCGATCTCGTGGGTCAACACCTCGACCGCGTCGTGGTGGTAGAGGCGGACGTGGTCGCTGCCGTCCTGGGCAAGCGCGTTGAGCAGCCGTCCGACGCCCGGGGCATGCACCTCGATGCCGATCAGGTCCCGATCCTTGTCGTGCTGCGCGGCGAAGCGCAGCGCCTCGCCATTGCCGAAACCGATCTCGACCACGCGCTTGGCCTTGCGGCCGAACACGGCGTCGAAGTCGCGCGGCCGACCGGCGTAGTCCAGCCCGAAACGCGGCCACAGTTCGTCGAAGGCGCGCTGCTGCGCGGGGGTGAAGCGCCCTTGCCGCAGCACGAAGCTGCGGACCTTGCGATGGCCTTCTTCGATGGTGAAGGGCTTGGGCGGTGCTTTTCGGTGGTCGTGTGTGTCGGTCACGCGCGGCTTTTCAAAGGAAGTCTGGTGAGGCGTTACGGTTGCCATCCTGGCGCGACGTCATTGCCCGTGGAACGCCCGGCCCGGCCATCCATCGCCGGGCATTCGCCGGAGCGCGAGCCAATGGCCCGCAAGCGCCGGCTCACCCGATCAGTCCATCCACCGGCGAGGAGGCGCTCGCATAGCGCTTGCGCGGAATGCGCCCGGCCTTGAACGCGGCGCGTCCGGCTTCCACCGCGAGCTTCATCGCGTGCGCCATCAGCACGGGATCCTTCGCGCCCGCGATCGCGGTGTTCATCAGCACGCCGTCGCAGCCCAGTTCCATCGCGAGCGAGGCATCGGAAGCGGTGCCGACGCCGGCGTCGACGATGATCGGCACCTGCGCGTTCTCGACGATTTCGATCAGGTTGTAGCGGTTCTGGATGCCCAGGCCCGAACCGATCGGCGCGGCCAGCGGCATCACCGCGACGCAGCCGATTTCTTCCAGGCGCTTGCACAGGATCGGGTCGTCGCTGGTGTAGACCATGACGTCGAAGCCGTCCTTCACCAGCGTCTCGGCCGCGGCCAGAGTCTGCACCACGTCGGGGTAGAGCGTCTTCCGGTCGCCCAGCACTTCGAGCTTGACCAGGTTGTGGCCGTCCAGCAGCTCGCGCGCGAGGCGGCAGGTGCGTACCGCATCCTCGGCGGTGTAGCAGCCTGCGGTGTTGGGCAGGATGGTGTAGCGGTCGGGCGGCAGCACCTCGAGCAGGTTCGGCTCGCCCGGGTTCTGGCCGATATTGGTGCGGCGGATCGCCACGGTGACGATCTGCGCGCCGGCGGCGTCGGTGGCGCGGCGGGTTTCGTCGAGGTCACGGAACTTGCCGGTGCCGGTGAGCAGGCGGGAGGAGTAGGCCTTGCCGGCGATGACCAGGGGGTCCGCGGGCGGCGTGAACAGTGCGGGGAGCGTCATCCGCGAATTTTAGCAGTGAGGCCGCCGCCGCCGGGGCCGGACCGGTTGTGCCCGCCATCGACCGTCCGTCGCATGTCTGCGACCCGTGCATGCGAGCGTGGCCGCCTCCGGGATTCGGCTGCGTTGGGACAATAAGCAGAATGCGTTACAGCCCGGACCAGGAAGCGTTCCCCTGCGCTTACCCCCGGCACGACTAGTTCTGCTACGCGCGGTTTACACCGTGCGGTACGCTAATGGCACACCCGGTGCGAACCGGGGCCGCAAAGCCACGGATCCCGGGCGACTCCCTCCGCCCGCGATGGCCGGACTTCCTTACCGCCGGTGTCTACCGCGCGTCACCTGCCCAAGCGTACGGCGATCAGCCTCCGCCCAGGGCGTGCACGATCTCGATCCGGTCGCCTTCGCCCAGCGTGTGTTCCCCGTGGCGGCTGCGCGGCAGGATTTCCCCGTTGATCTCGACCGCGACGCGACGTTCGCCCAGCCCCTCTGCCTGGAGCAGTTGCAGCACGGTCAACGCAGTGGCGAGCGCACGCGGCTCGCCGTTCAAGACGATGTTCATGGCGCCATTGTCGTTCGCCGCGGGCACGACGGCCAGCGGCCATGCCGCGCTGCCGCTTGTGCGCCGCGTCACGGCATGGTTCGATGCGGCTCCATCCGCTCGCGTATGCCTGCTGCGGCGTGATCGGAACAACCACAAGAACGCATTCACTTTTTTCGGGGAGAAAAATCGATGAAGAAGCCTGTCCGCCGTCTGCTTGCCGCCGCCCTGGCGCTGGCGTCTGCGCCCGCATTCGCGCAAACCTTTTCACAGACGGTCTTCTTCGGCGACAGCCTGACGGACTCCGGCTTCTACCGGCCGTTCCTGGTACAGAACGCCGGACCCAGCGCTGCCATCGTGGGCCGCTTCACCACCAATCCGGGCCTGGTCTGGTCGGAATATCTGGCTGGCCACTACGGCACCAATGCCTCGTCGGCATGGGGCCTGACCAACACGGGCATCGTGGCGGCCACGGGTACCAATTTCGCCGCCGGTGGCGCCACGGTGAAGCCGGGTCCCGGCTTCCCGCCGAGCGTGCCGACCCAGTTCGCGCCCTCGCTGGGCACGCAGGTCTCCGCCCACCTGGCGCGCAACGGCGGCCAGGCCGATCCGAACGCGCTCTACACCGTCTGGGGCGGCGCCAACGATCTGTTCTTCGCGCTCAACGGTGCGATCACCACGCAGCAATTCCTCGGTTCCGCGCAGACCCAGGTCGGGCTGGTCAATACCCTGACCGCGGCGGGCGCGCGCTACATTCTGGTGCCGAACCTGCCTGACGTCGGCCTGACCCCGTTCGGCCTGTCGCAGGGTCCCACCGGATCGGCCGGCATCACCGCGCTGGTGAACGCCTACAACCAGACCCTGTTCGGTGGCATCGCCCAGCAGGGGCTGCGCGTGATCCCGCTCAACGACTACGCGCTGCTGCACGAAATCAGCGCCGATCCGGGCGCCTACGGGTTCAACAGCGCCACCACCCCGGCCTGCACCGGCAGCTCCCTCACCTGCGTGAGCACCGGCAGCGGCCGGGCCTTCGCCGATGGCGTGCATCCGAGCACCGAAGCGCACGCGATCATCGCCGAGTACGCGGTCTCGGTGATGGAAGCGCCGCGCCAGATCGCACTGCTGCCGAATTCGGCGGCGATGGTCGGCCGCTCGCGCGCCGAGCGGGTTGCCGCGCATGCGACCAGCCCCGACGCGGACGGCATGAAGTGGTGGAGCGACCTGCGTGGCGACTTCCAGCGGTATGCCCACGGCAACGTGTACGACGGGGCCGGTCCGACCCTGACCTTCGGCGTCGACTGGAACAGCGGCAACTTCGTGTACGGCGGGTTCGCCGGCTACGGCCGCCAGGCCCAGGACTTCGGCCATCGCGGTGGCAGCTTCGACCAGACCGACCTGAGCCTGGGCGGTTTCATCGGCTGGTACGGGGACAACGGTGCATGGGTCAATGGCCAGCTGAGCTGGAGCCAGGTCGACTTCGACATCGATCGTGAAGTCGTGCTCGGCCAGGCGGTGCGCAAGCACAGCGGCTCGGCCGACGGCGAGAACCTGACCGGCGGCATCAGCGCGGGCTGGGAGTTCGGCGAAGGCGCGCTGCGCCACGGCCCGGTGATCAGCGTGCTCGCGCAGCGCATCGACGTCGACGGTTTCGCCGAAGACCACCCGGAGCTGTCGACTTCCCTGGCCTATTCGGACCAGAGCTTCGACTCGCTGATCGGCAGCGTCGGCTGGCAGGCGAGCTATGCCGCCAGTGAATCCTTCAAGCCGTACGCGCGCCTGACCGTGGATCGCGAGTTCGAGGACGCGCCGGCGGAAGCGTTCGCGCAACTGCAGTCGATGCCGGACACCGCGCCGTACGCGGTGCCGGGGGTCGAATTCGACCAGGACTACGGCACGCTGACGTTCGGCGCCCGCACCAAGGTCTTCGGCCTCGATGCCAACATCGGTACCAGCGTGACCGCCGGCCAGAAGAACGCGAACCACGCGACGGTGTTCGTCACCGTCGGCGCAGGCTTCTGACGGCCGCGCCACTGACCGCAGGACAACGAAGGGCCCCTCGGGGGCCCTTCATTGTTTCGCACCGCCCGCATTGCCAAGGCGCGCAGGCGGCGCATAGACTGCCCGCATCGGGCGGGTGTAGTTCAATGGTAGAACTTCGGCTTCCCAAGCCGATAGCGTGGGTTCGATTCCCATCACCCGCTCCAGTTCAACGCTTCCGGAACCGCCACGTCCCGAAGCAACAAAACCGTAACGGCAGTCGCGTCACAGTGACTGCCGTTTTTCTTTCGAGGGAATTCGCGTGGCGCAGAAGATTCCGGATGAGCGGATCGTGCTCGGCTGGCGCGAGTGGGCCAGCCTCCCGCGACTGGGACTGGCGTCCGTGCGCTGCAAGATCGACAGCGGCGCGCGCAGTTCGGCGCTGCATGTCGACCGCTGCTGGCGGTTCGTCGAACGTGGCGTGCCATGGGTGGGCTTCCAGCTCAGCAACGACGGCCACGGCGAGGCCCTGGTGCAGGCGGTCGCGCCAGTGTTCGATGAACGCGACGTCATCGACTCGGGCGGTCATCGCACCCGGCGCATCTTCCTGCGTACGACCTTGCAGCTGGCCGGCGTGGAACGCGAAATCGAAATAAACCTGACCGATCGCAAGCGCATGCTGTTCCCGATGCTGCTCGGACGCACCGCGATGGTGGATTGCTTCACCGTGGACCCGGCCCGGTCCTACCTGCACGGGCGCAGGAGCCTGGGTGCTCGCGAGGGCCGGCTCGCCCGTGCGACCAACGTGGCGGCCACCCCGCTGTTCAACCGGCTACCGATCTCCGACTCCAGGGTTCTATGAAACTTGCGATCCTCTCGCGCAACAGCAAGCTGTACTCCACCCGGCGCCTGGTCGAGGCCGCGCGCGAGCGGGGCCACAGCGTGCGCGTGCTGGATCCGCTGCGCTGCTACATGCGCATCGACAGCGACGGCTTCGCCATGCATTACAAGGGGCGGCCGATCGCCGGCTACGACGCCGTGGTTCCACGGGTGGGCGCGTCGGTCACCCGCTACGGCTCCGCGGTGCTGCGGCAGTTCGAGCTGATGGGCTGTTACACGCCCAATTCCTCCGATGCGCTGCTCAAGGCACGCGACAAGCTCCGCTGCCACCAGTTGCTGGCCGCCCAGGCCATCGGCCTGCCGGCGACGGTCTTCGGCGACAACCCCGATGACACCCACGACTTGTTGGCGATGCTCGGACCGCCGCCGCACGTCATCAAGCTCAACGAGGGCACGCAGGGCGCGGGGGTGATGCTGACCGAGAAGCCATCGGCCTCGCGCAGCGTGATCGAGGCGCTGCGTGGCCTGTACGCCAATTTCCTGGTGCAGGAGTTCGTCGCCGAGGCCAAGGGCGCGGACCTGCGTTGCTTCGTGGTCGGCAATGTCGTGGTTGCGGCGATGAAGCGGCAGGCGCCCAAGGGCGACTTCCGCTCCAACCTGCATCGTGGCGGCAGCGCCAAGGGCGTGAAACCGACCGCGATGGAGCAGGACGTGGCGATTCGCGCCGCGCAGGCACTCGGGCTGGGCGTCGCGGGCGTGGACCTGATTCGTTCCAAGCGCGGCCCGCTCGTGCTCGAAGTCAATGCATCGCCCGGACTGGAAGGCATCGAAGCCTCGACCGGCGTCGACGTCGCCGGGGCCATCATCGAGTACGTGGGAGGCCGGTTCAGGCGGGGGAGCCGCCGGGCGACGGCGGCAGGCAAGCCTCTTAACGAAAAAATAGCCGTCGGAAATTTCCTTTGAAATTCAGCCGGTTATTTGTTAAATGCTGGACGCCGGGCTGGTCAGTCGCGTCGAAATAACGAAATTTTACATGCCCCTTTTAACGGACTTTTAGTTCCCGCAGGCGTAGCCTGAGCACACCGGAATCCCGCTGCTTCCTCGTCAGTAGTCGGTCGCAGGATGACGGTAATCGGGGCAACACCCTTTTTGACCCGGATGCGGCGGCCCCGCATCCGGGTCTTTCTTTTTCGTGATTCCGATTGGCGATCGGATGCCGCGAGCGCGCGAAACGGCCAGTCACGGGATCGTTTCCAGTAGATTTGTTAATTTCCTCACGACGCTCCGGTCGCGCTGCTTCCGGAACCCGGCGGCGACCGCATGGTCGAAGCCCTACCTGAGACGGACGGACACATGCGCATCCTCGTCATCGAAGACAACCAGGACATTGCCGCCAACCTTGGCGACTTCCTCGAGGACCGCGGCCACACCGTGGACTTCGCCGCCGACGGCATCACCGGCCTGCACCTGGCGGTCGTGCACGAATTCGATGCCATCGTGCTGGATCTGAACCTGCCCGGGCTCGATGGCCTCGAGGTCTGCCGCAAGCTGCGCAACGAAGCGCGCAAGCAGACGCCGGTGCTGGTGCTGACCGCGCGCGATTCGCTCGACAACAAGCTCGCGGGTTTCGATTCGGGCGCCGACGATTACCTGATCAAGCCGTTCGCGTTGCAGGAAGTCGAGGTCCGGCTGAATGCGCTGGCGCGACGCGGTCGCGGCGTGCAGACCCGCGTGCTCAACGTCGCCGACCTCGAATACAACCTCGACACCTTGGAAGTGCGCCGACAGGGCAAGCTGCTCCAGCTCAACCCGACCGCGCTGAAGATCCTGCAGGCGCTGATGGAAGCCTCGCCGGCGGTGGTGACGCGGCAGGAGCTGGAAACGCGGGTGTGGGGCGAGGAACTCCCTGACTCGGATTCCCTGCGCGTGCACATCCATGGCCTGCGCGCGGTGGTGGACAAGCCCTTCGAGACGCCGCTGATCCAGACCCGGCACGGCATCGGTTACCGCATCGCTCCGCCGGAGAACGGCTGACGCGCCGACCCACGCTCGGCGCAGTAATTGCCGATACCGGGCCGGGCACACCGGCATGCTGCGTGCGCCGCGCGCGATCTCCCCTGGCCTGACATGTCCAACGAAACCGGCCCCGCTTCCCCACGCAAGTCGAAGACGCGCTACCGGCGCCAGCTGCGCAGCCGCATCATCCTGGCCTTCGTGCTGCTGGGCTTCGGGCTGACCGCGTTGTTTGCCTATGCGACCAACTGGACGCGCTCGCGCGTGGAGAACGCGCTGGTCGAGGACGTGATGAACCGCAACATCGGCGCGTTCGCCGAACAGTTCTCGCGAGATCCGAAGAACCCCGAATTCGCCGTCAACCAGATGCGCGCGTTCGTGTACACGCCGGACAAGTTCGAGTCGGTGCGCGTCAACCGCCCCGAGTGGTACGGGCTGGCAGACGGCATCCACGGCATCGTCGGCACCGATGAACAGGGACAGCCGCTGAGCTACAAGCTCGCGGTGCGCAAGACCCCGCAGGCCTGGTTCTTCCTCGCCTACGACATGACCCAGACCATGCGCGGCGAGGAGCAGTTCAACCGCGCGATCTATGTCTCCGTGGTCGTGTTCACGCTGCTGTCGCTGGTGGTGGGCCTGTGGGCGGCGTCGCGCGTGATGAGCCCCGTCATCGAACTCGCCAACCGACTCCAGCATTCGGGCAGCAGTTCCGAGCCGGAGGCGCTGGCCTCGCATTTCCCCGACGACGAGGTCGGCCAGCTCGCCGAGGCGCTGGACGACTACGCCGAGCGCCTGACCCACGTCGTCCAGCGCGACCGCGAGTTCAATGCCGACGTCAGCCACGAACTGCGCACGCCGCTGGCGGTGATCAGGGGCGCGGTGGAGCTGCTGCTGTCGAAGCCGGAACTGGACGAGAAGACCCGGGCCCGCCTGCAACGCATCCAGCGGGCCGAGCAGCAGTGCACCGACCTGATCAGCGCGCTCCTCCTGCTGTCACGCAACGAGCGTGGCCACGGTGCCACCGACGTCGCCAAGGTCGCCGAGCAGTTGCTCGATGCGCACCGCGCGCAGCTCGGCGGCAAGCCGCTGGAGCTGGTCCTGGAGGGACCGCGCGGCCTGGTGGTGGATGCGCCGGAAGCCGCGGTGTCGGTCGCGCTGGGCAACCTGATCGGCAATGCGGTCAAGTACACGACGCAGGGCATGGTCCTGGTGCGCGTGCATCCCAAGGCGGTGGAAGTGATCGACTCGGGCCCGGGACTGAGCGCGGAGGATGCGGCCAAGCTGTTCGAACGCGGCTATCGCGGCACGCATGCCGGGCATTCGCAGGGCGGCGGCATCGGCCTGTCGATCGTGCGCCGCCTGTGCGACCTGTACGGCTGGGACGTCCGCGTGCTGCCGGGCGGGTCCAAGGGCGTCGTCGCGATCCTCACGTTCGGCCGCGACCACGCGATGCTGGCCTGACGCAGGCATGAAAAAAGCCGGGTCGCCCCGGCTTGATTCGTTGCCGTCCGCTTAGAGCGGTTCCAACCAGCCGTGCTTGTCCTGGGTGCGGCCATCGAACAGGCCGAAGAACAGTTCCTGGATGCGGCGGGTGACCGCGCCGGGCTTGCCCGTGCCGACCTGGCGACCGTCGACGGAGCGGATCGGGGTGATCTCCGCCGCCGTGCCGCACATGAACAGCTCATCGCACAGGTACAGGTATTCGCGCGGCAGGTCGCGCTCGACCACTTCGATGCCGTGGTCGCGCGCAAGCGTGATGATGCTGTTGCGGGTGAGGCCATTGAGCAGCGCGGCGCTCACCGGCGAGGTATGCAGCGCGCCATCGAAGACCAGGAACAGGTTCTCGCCGGCGCCTTCGCTGAGCAGCCCGGTCGACGCGAGCGCGATGCCTTCGCCGAAACCCAAGCGACGCGCCTCGCGTGCGACCAGCTGGCCGGACAGGTAGTTGCCGCCGGCCTTGGCACCTGCCGGCAGGGTGTTGGGGGCGAAGCGCTGCCAGCTCGACACGCAGGCATCGATGCCCTGTTCGACCACGCTGGCGCCGAGGTACTGGCCCATCTTCCAGGTGGCGACGGCGACGTCGGTGGGCGTGTCGGCGGAGAGGCCGAAGCCACCCAGGCCGCGGTACGCCACCGGGCGCAGGTAGTCGGTGCTGTTGTCGTTCGCCTTGATCACTTCGCGGCAGCCCGCGTTGATCTCGTCGAGCGAATACGGAATCGCCATGTCGTAGATCTTGGCCGACGCGAACAGGCGCTTGTTGTGGTCGGTGAGCCGGAAGATCACCGGGCCCGAGGGCGTCTGGTAGGTGCGGATGCCCTCGAACACCGACGAGCCGTAATGCACCACGTGCGACATGACATGCGTGGTCGCCTCGGCCCAACGCTTGATCACGCCGTTGTGCCAGATCCATTCGGGGTAGTGCATGGCCATGCCGGTTCTCGCGGGGGAAAAAGACTGCCTAGTTTAACGCCCCGGGTCTGCGGGCAAGAAATGCCGCCACGAAGCAAACGGGCCGCGCGGCTTGCGCCGCGCGGCCCGGGATCGCGAGTGCCCAGAGCGGCGAAGTCAGCGGAAGCCGGCCACCGTCGCCTTGGTTTCCACCAGCACGCGCTGGTTGTGGCTCTTGTCGTAGGTGCCCATCGGAATGCCGCCGTAGGTCACCGCCGGGTTCGACCAGTAATTCAGGCGCGGGCAGCCGGCGCCCGTGCAGTTGTAGGCCATGATCGTGCGCCAGCTGTTGTCCGGCGCGCGGTAGCCGTGGCCATATGCATACGGCGTGTTGGTGCCGTCGGTTGCGGGGTCATGCCGCGCCGACTGCAGGTGGCCGATCTCGTGCGCAAAGCTGTAGTAGCCCGCGATGCAGTCCCAGTACGCCGTCGCGAACGCGGTCGCCGCGGTCGAGCCAATGCCCGAGGCCAGGCCGCAGGCCGAGGCATCGTTCGCCACGAGCATCATCACGTCCGCCGTGTTGGCGTCGCGCACGGCATGCACATTGTCCATGTAGCCGTCGCTGGTGCCGCGGAAGCGCGACAGGTCGGTGCTCATGCCGGCGGTGGCGTAGGTGGTGGTCGAGTAGTTCGCCAGCACCATGTTGATGCCCACGTTCGAGTTGGCGTAGCCCTGGTTGGATTCGGCCACCGCGAGTTGCACCAGCGCCTGCATGTCGCCGCCGTATGCCGCGATCGCGTCGTTGGTGGCCACGACCATCACGCGGATGGTCTGGGTCGGGCCCGGATCGACCGGCGTGCCTCCACCGCCGCAACCGGTGCGGCAGGGTTTGCCCTGGGGCGATACGTTGGTCTTGTCGCGAGCGGCGGCTTCGAAGATCGCGCGGTAGGCGGCTTCGGGATGGTCCGCCGGCATCCGGTTCTCATCGACCTCCACCACCGCGGTCGCGCCGCTGGGCAGGGGACGGATGCGGTAGAGCCGGCCATCCACGCGGACGCTGCCGGTGATCTGGTTGCCGTGGCGCACCAGCACGACGTCGTTGAGCGGATCGGCGCTGGTCTCGCGCGGCGCGTAGCCGCTGCTGCGCCCGTGCTGGACGTGGCCGTACCACACGTCGCTGCCGGTCGACGTGCGCTCGGCACGCGAACGGTCCGCGGTGATCGTGCGACCGCCGACGACCAGTTCGATCTGGGCCGCATCGCTGGCGGACGCATCGACCTTGACGAGCTTGACGTCGCGGGTGCTGGGGCTGCTCAGCAGGCGCTCGAGTACGCGCTCATTGCGCGCATCGGCCTGGCCGCCACCGGCGACGAACAGCGGCTTGCCGGCCGCCGAGGCGACACCCGCGAGCAGGAGGCCGGCGGCGCCGGCCACAACAGGAAGCGATCGATTCATTCGGCTATTCCCTATGCGTATGGCTGCGATGGCCCGGTCGCAGGAACGTCGAAGACGTTCGAGTGGAGCTTCGCCAACAAGCGCGCCTGCCGCACGTTGCGACGCAACAGCACGGCGACGTATGTGCCACCGTCACGATCCATGGACACGAGGTGTGGCTAGAGGTGCACCCACCAGCACCCGAAGTAATGCGTCAGCCCGAACACCGTCCGCGAAGGCGTCGCGGTGTTGCGCAGCGTCTGTTCGACGCGCAGGGCGACTGGATCACGCCGCACGGTGGTCTGCGGATACAGCTCGCCGTCGGCCGGCGCGGCGTCCGCGGATTGCGCATCCGTGGTGGCGCGACTTACTGGCATCACCGGCAGGATATCGACCAACGGCCGGTTCGCGATCGCGTCCAGTTGCGACCAGATGCGATACCCGGCATCAGCGGACGTGCCCGGCCAGTGGTACACGCCGGCCAGGCGGTTGGCATCGCCCGCATCGATCGCGCTGCTCATCTCGAAGACGAGGTCCTGCAAGGTACGCGCACAACCACCCGCACGCTGCACGCGCGCACCCGCCGGCGCGTCGTGGCGGGGAGTGGCTTCGGCTGCTGCGACCTCGTCGCATTTGCGGTCGGTGAAGATGGTCTGGCCGCTGGCGGTCACGCAGCGGCGCACGTCCGCGCGCGCGCAATGCGGCCATGCCAGCGCCAGTGCGCAGGCGAGGAACAGGGGCAGAATCCGGTGGAGCGGCATGGCGGGCAGCCTAGCGCCGCGGGTAGGACGCGAAAAGTGCGGGCGTGCGCAGATCGGAGGGTCGGCCGGGGTGCGCGTGCTGCCAGCGCGCTTGGCCTCAAGCGGCGATGAAGTAGCAGCCCTGGTAGCGTCGCACCGCGAAGTCGACGATGCGCCCATCGCCGGCGAACACCAGTTGCATCAGGCCCGGATCGTTCGGTACCGCGCGCGCCGCTTCGTCACCGGATCCGATCCAGGCGGAGAGGAAGCGGGCGTCGGCCAGCGGCTTCGACGACAGGCGTTCGAGCTGCTTCATCACGGGCAGCGCCTGGCGATTGCTCATGCCGGCCCAGTGATAGCTCTCCGCCACGCGGTTGACGTCGTGCAAGGCAAACGCGCCGACCAGGTCGCGCGAGAGTTGCTCGGGTGAGCGCGCGCAGCCACCGGCCAGAGAGCGGCGGCCCGGAATCGCGACTTCGAGCGGTTCGGACGCGTCGCGGTACGAGCCGATCGAGATGTCACCGCCGGCGTCGCGATCGGCCGCATGCGCGAGCGCAAGGCGCATGGACAGGTCGTCGGAAATGCGCGTCGGCCGGGCCCGGAACAGGGCGCAGGGTTTGTCCGTGTACACGGTGTTGCCATCGGCTCCCTCGCAGCGTTGCAGGACGGAGTCGCTGGAAGCGAGGGCATCGTGGGGCTGGGTGGCGCCGAGGGTGCCAACGGCGAGGACGGCGAGGGCTGCGAATGCGGAAGTCTTCACGACGACACCGGTGGTTCGGAGTACGTCGTGATGGTCTGTTCGGCCTCATCAAAGGTGCGTGTGCGACCCGCGATTCAGCCTGAACCTGCGCTGTTCGCCAGCGCAGGTTCAGTGACGTCGCGTCGGGGTGAGCACCGCCACGAAAAATGACTGCGCTATTTCAAGCGCGACAGCACGCCCAATGTCGGCTTGGAAAGGTTGAGGGTGTAGAAGTGGAGTCCCGGCGCACCGCCGTCGACCAGGCGCTGGCACAACGCCGCGACGAAGTCGGACGCGAACTCGCGCACGCTGTCGACGTCGTCGCCGAAGGCCTGCATGCGCTTGCCGATCCAGCGCGGGATCTCCGCGCCGCACGCTTCGGAGAATCGGCGCAGCTGGGTGAAGTTGGAGATCGGCATGACGCCCGGCACGATCGGCACCTCGACGCCGAGCTTGCGCGCATCGTCGACGAAGCGGAAATACGCATCGGCGTTGTAGAAGTACTGGGTGATCGCGCCGTTCGCACCGGCGTCGACCTTGCGCTTGAAGTTGCGCAGGTCAACGAGTGCGTCGTCGGCCTGCGGGTGGCACTCGGGATAGGCGGCGACTTCGATGTGGAAGAAGCCGTCGTACTCGGTGCGGATGAACTCGACCAGGTCGGAGGCATAGCGGAAGTCGCCGGTGTGGCCCATGCCCGACGGCAGGTCGCCGCGCAACGCCACGATCCGGCGGCAGCCCATGGCCTTGTAGCGCAGCAGCAGTTCACCGAGTTCCGCGCGCGTGCCGCCTACGCAGGACAGGTGCGGCGCGGCGTCGAGGCCGTGCCGGGCGTGCAGGCGCTCGACCGTTTCCGGTGTGTACGACAGGGTCGAGCCGCCCGCTCCAAAAGTGCATGAGACGTAGTCGGGATCCATCGCGCGCAGCTTCGCCGCGGTCTTGTCCAGCTGCGCGCGCTGCTCGTCGGTTTTCGGCGGGTAGAACTCGAAGCTGATGGCGGGGAGGGGCATGCGGCGAGCCAATGACTGGGTTCTGGCAGTCTATCGCTTCATCGCGATGATAGGAAACAGACATTTGCGCGGGCCTGGCCGCCGCCGCCCGCCCGGTGCTGCCGCCGTCCACCACCGCCTGCGGCCACTCGTCATTTCCTTGCGCCGCAGCCGCTGCCGCTGGCCGACGCTGCGCCCACACCCAACGCAAGGAGCCCGTCCATGCAACCGCTCGCGCAGTCGATCTTCCAGACCTCCTTCCGCACCGCCTTCCGGATCTTCGCCGCCGGCTTTGCCCTGTCGTTTGCCGCGTGGCACGGCGCGCATGCCGCCACGCCCCAGACCTTCCGCGACCTCAAGGTCGAGGTGGTCGGGCAGGGGCGGCCGGTGCTGATGGTCCCGGGCCTCAACAGCGCCGGCGAGACCTGGACCGAGACCTGTGCCGCGCTGCAGGCCGACCACGTGCAGTGCCACATCGTGACGTTGCCGGGCTTCGCCGGTCTGCCGTCGGCCGCGGATGCCAGCAAGGACGCGTGGCTCGAGGACATGCGCGATCGCCTGCTCGCCTACGTCGATGCGCGCAAGCTCAAGCATCCGGTGGTGATGGGCCACAGCCTGGGCGGCTTCCTCGCCCTGCAGATGGCGATCAAGCAGCCGCAGCGGTTCGACCGCGTGGTGGTCGTGGACGCGCTGGCCTTCCTCGGCGCGGTGCGCAACCCGGCCGCGACCGCCGATGAGGTGAAGCCGATGGCCGCAGCCATGCGCAAGCAGATGCTGGCGCAGGACGAGGCGGGTTACCGCGCCGGCGTCTCCGCCAACCTGAAGGGCATGGTCCACGATCCCAAGCGCGTGGAGACCCTGGCCGCCTGGGGCAACGCCAGCGACCGCACGATCACCGCACAGGCGATGTACGAAATGATGGTGACCGACCTGCGCGGCGAACTGGTCAAGGTCCGCACGCCGACGCTGGTGCTCGGCGCGTGGGCGGCGTACGCGCCGTATGGCTCGACCAAGGAATCCACCGCGGCCATTTACCAGGCGCAGTACGCGAAGCTCGACGGCGTGCGCGTGGAGATGAGCGAAGGCGGCTACCATTTCCTGATGTGGGACGATCCGCAGTGGCTGCAGCAGCAGGTGCGCGGCTTCATCGCCACCGGCAAGTGACGCAATCCGCATCGCGACGGCCAGCGCTGCTGGCCGTCGCCTTGTCCAAGGCAACGAACCGTATCCAGGAAGGGAACCCGTTTCGATGACGCGCGCCGATGTCCGCTTTGCCCTGCTGAACCTGATTCCGGCCGCCCTGTACGCCGGTTTCATCGTCTTGAGTTTCAGCATGATGGGCGCACCCAGCGCCGCGGCGTGGTGGCTGGCCGGCAGCCTGGGCGCGGGGCTGTGGGTGGCGACGGGAATACTGCGCACCGTGGCGCTACGCCGCGATTGGTTCGCGCTGGGCGCCGGCGCCTTGCTGCTGCGACTCACCGTGGCCGTGGTGGTGGGCGCCTTCGCCGTGCAGTTCGCCGTGCGGGTGGTCATCACCATCGCCGACATGCTCGGCCTGTACCGCATCGCGGCCAACGACACCTATGGCATCCGCGAAGCGGTCATCTACGCGATCCAGGTGTCGTTGATCCTGTGGCTGTGGGTCGCGGCCTGGGCCGGCTGGCACCTGCTGCGCCACCGCCGCCAGAGCGAAATGGCGCGGCTGCGGGCGGAATCGCAGCGCAACGCGCTCGAGCTGGACGCGCTGCGGGCGCGGCTGAATCCGCATTTCGTCTTCAACGCCCTCAACAACGTGCGTGCGCTGATCAACGAGGAACCGGCGCGGGCCCGTGAAGTCGTCACGCGGCTGTCGAACATCCTGCGCCATGCGCTGGAGCACAGCCAGCGCGACTGCGCCTCGCTGGGCGAGGAGTTGGCCGTCGTGGACGATTACCTCGCCGTCGAGAGCGTGCATTACGAGGAGCGGCTGCGCGTGCACCGCGACATCGCCCGCGATGCGCTCGATGCGCAGCTGCCGCCGATGCTGCTGCAGCTGCTGGTCGAGAACGCGATCAAGCACGGCATCGCGCGCACGCCGGGCGGCGGCGAACTGGGCGTGTCGGCCTGGCGCCACGAAGGCAAGCTGACGATCGAAGTCAGCAATCCGGGCCGCGTGGAGGGGGCGGGCGGCGGCCATGGCGTCGGCCTGGCCTACCTGCGCGCGCGCCTGGCGCGCGAACCGGGCAGCCGCTTCGAGTTGCAGCAGAACGGACCGCGCGTGCTCGCGCGCCTGGAGATCGCGCAATGAGCACGCTTGCGAAGACGTCGGCCGCGAAGGTGCCGTTGAGAGTGCTGATCGTCGACGACACCCGGCTGGCGCGGCAGGAGCTGCGCACGCTGCTGGCCGAGGTGCCCGATGTCGAATGCATCGGCGAGGCCGAGGATGTCCCCGCAGCACAGGCCGCCATCGACCGGCTGCAACCGGACCTGGTGCTGCTCGACATCCAGATGCCGTCGGGCACCGGCTTCGACGTGCTGGAAGGGCTCGATCACGCCCCGCTGGTCGTGTTCACCACCGCCTACGACCACTACGCCGTGCGCGCCTTCGAGGCCAACGCGCTCGATTACCTGGTCAAGCCGGTCGTGCCCGAGCGCCTGGCCGCGGCGATCGAACGGGCACGGGCTCGCCGCGCGGCGACCGCGCCGGCCGAGGCGGAACCGCGCGGGATGCTGGGCGCGAACGACCAGGTGTTCCTGCGCGACGGCGAGCAGTGCTGGTTCGTCGCGCTGCACGAGATCAGCCGGATCGTGGTGGACGGCAACTACGCGCGGGTCTGGTTCCGCGGCGAGAACGCGCTGCTGGCGCGCAGCCTGAGCGCGCTGGAGGCGCGCCTGGATCCGGCGTTGTTCTTCCGCGCCAACCGCAACACGCTGGTGAACCTGCGCATGGTCAAGAACATCGACCTGGCGGTCGGCGACGGGTACGACCTCACCCTGAAGGACGGCAGCGTCGTCGAGGTGTCGCGGCGGCAGGCGCGGGAATTGCGCGAACGCCTGGCGCTGTAGCGGCAAAAGAAAACGGGCGCCGAAGCGCCCGTTTCCGTATCGCACCGCCGCGCCGATCAGTAGCGGTAGTGGTCCGGCTTGTACGGACCTTCCACCGGCACGCCCAGGTAATCGGCCTGGTCCTGGGTCAGCGTGGTCAGCTTCACGCCGATCTTCTCCAGGTGCAGGCGCGCGACTTCCTCGTCGAGCTTCTTCGGCAGGATGTAGACGCCGGCCTGGTAGTTGTCCTTGTTCGCCCACAGGTCCAGCTGCGCGAGCGTCTGATTGGAGAACGAGTTGGACATCACGAAGCTCGGGTGGCCGGTGGCGCAGCCCAGGTTCACCAGGCGGCCTTCGGCGAGCAGGAAGATGCTGTTGCCGTTGGCGAAGGTGTACTTGTCGACCTGCGGCTTGATGTTGAGCTTCTTCGCGCCCGAGGCGTTCAGTGCATCGACCTGGATCTCGTTGTCGAAGTGGCCGATGTTGCAGACGATCGCCTGGTCCTTCATCTGCGACATGTGCGACAGGGTCAGTACGTCCTTGTTGCCGGTGGTGGTGACGTAGATGTCGCCGCGGCCCAGGGTCGATTCGACCGTGTTGACCTCGAAGCCTTCCATCGCGGCCTGCAGGGCGTTGATCGGATCGATCTCGGTGACCACCACGCGGGCGCCGTAGGCACGCAGCGAGTGGGCCGAACCCTTGCCGACGTCGCCGTAACCGCACACCACCGCGACCTTGCCCGCCAGCATCACGTCCATCGCGCGCTTGAGGCCGTCGGCCAGCGACTCGCGGCAGCCGTAGAGGTTGTCGAACTTCGACTTGGTGACCGAGTCGTTGACGTTGATCGCCGGCACCAGCAGCTTGCCCTGCTCGGCGAGCTGGTACAGGCGGTGCACGCCGGTGGTGGTCTCTTCCGACACGCCCTTCCAGTCCTTGACCACGCCGGCGAAGAAGCCCGGACGCTCGGCATGGACGCGCTTGAGCAGGTTCTTGATCACCTGCTCCTCGTGGTTCGACGAGGGAGTGTTGACCCAGTCGGAACCGTTCTCGAGCTCGAAGCCCTTGTGGATCAGCAGGGTGACGTCGCCGCCGTCATCGACGACGAGTTCGGGACCCTTGTTGCCGGGGAAGGTCAGCGCGTCGAGCGTGCAGTCCCAGTATTCCTCCAGCGACTCGCCCTTCCACGCGAACACCGGCGTGCCGGACTTGGCGATCGCGGCGGCGGCGTGATCCTGGGTCGAGAAGATGTTGCACGAGGCCCAGCGCACGTCGGCGCCGAGGTCGCGCAGCGTCTCGATCAGCACCGCGGTCTGGATGGTCATGTGCAGCGAGCCGGTGACGCGCACGCCCTTGAGCGGCTTGCCGGAGGCGTACTTGCGGCGGATCGACATCAGGCCCGGCATTTCCTGCTCGGCGATGTCGATTTCCTTGCGGCCCCAGTCGGCCAACGAGATGTCGGCAACCTTGTAGTCGCCTTCGGTGGAGAAGGTTTTCGGTACGGCGTTCATGGTGTAGCTCCGTTGTTTGGAAGTCCGTGGTCCCTGTGGCAGCGGTGGACTTGCATTAACGGGCGCCGTTGTTGCGTTTGGAACCTCGCCGAGCCTGGCCGCAAGTGAATTCATTGCGGTCGCAGCGCCCCTCGGCGGGGCAGGGTGGAATTCTACCGCGTCGCGCCCCGCGATGGCCGCGGGCGCGGGCCTGGAAAGGGCCATTCAGCGTACGAAGCCGCCGTGGAGCCCACAACGAAAACGGGCCGCTGCGCGGCCCGCTTCGTACTCCTTTTCGGTTGCGAAGCCGGACTTACTTCTTCAGTCCGGCGTCCTTGCGCAGGGCGTCGGCGCGATCCGTCTTCTCCCAGGAGAAGGCGGTGGCCTTGTGCTTCTTGCCGGCGCCGTCGGTGTAGCTGATTTCCTTGGGCTTGCGGCCGAAATGGCCGTAGCTGGCGGTGGGCTGGTAGATCGGGTGTTCCAGGTCCAGCATCTTGGTGATGCCGTACGGACGCAGGTCGAAGTGCTTGCGGATCAGCTTCTCGATCTTGTCGTCCGAGATGTGGCCGGTGCCGAAGGTGGTGACCGAGATCGAGGTCGGGTCGGCGACGCCGATCGCGTACGAGACCTGCACCTCGCACTTGTCGGCCAGGCCGGCGGCGACGATGTTCTTGGCCACGTAGCGCGCGGCGTAGGCGGCCGAACGGTCGACCTTCGACGGATCCTTGCCCGAGAACGCGCCGCCGCCGTGGCGGGCCATGCCGCCGTAGCTGTCGACGATGATCTTGCGGCCGGTCAGGCCGCAGTCGCCCACCGGCCCGCCGATCACGAACTTGCCGGTCGGGTTGATGTGCACCTTGTTCTTGGACAGCGCTTCGAGCCACTTCTTCGGCAGCACCGGCACCAGGATCTCGGCGCGCACGGCCTCGATCAGGTCCTTCTGCTTGATGTCCGGATCGTGCTGGGTGGAGAGCACGACGGCATCCAGGCCGAGCACCTTGTTGCCGTCGTAGCGCAGGGTGACCTGCGACTTCGCGTCCGGACGCAGCCACTTGAGCTTGCCGCTCTTGCGGACCTTGGCCTGCTGCTCGACCAGGCGGTGCGAGTAGTACAGCGGCGCCGGCATGAATTCCGGGGCTTCGTTGCAGGCGTAGCCGAACATCAGGCCCTGGTCGCCCGCGCCCTGTTCTTCCGGCTTCTTGCGGTCGACGCCCTGGTTGATGTCCGGCGACTGCTTGCCGAGCATGTTGATGATCGCGCAGGTATGGCCGTCGAAGCCGACTTCGGAATTGTTGTAGCCGATGTCGTTGATGACCTTGCGCGCGAGGGCTTCGATGTCGACCCAGGCGGTCGTCGTGACTTCGCCGGCGACGATCGCGGCGCCGGTCTTCACCATCGTTTCGCAGGCCACGCGGGCGCGCTTGTCCTGCGCGAGGATCGCGTCGAGGACGGCGTCGGAGATCTGGTCGGCGATCTTGTCCGGATGGCCTTCGGAAACGGATTCGGAGGTGAAGAGATAGCTGGTGGACATCGAGGCTTCCTTGATTAATCCCTTCATGGGGATGAAAAGATGGCCGCGCATGATACAGGCTCAAGCTGGCCAGTGCATGAAGCGGGCATTGTGCGCCTGTTTGCCTGGCCCGGCGTCGACCGCGCGCCCGGCCGGCCCGGGCCGGCCAGAACCGGCGGGCATCAGCTGAGTCCGCGCTGTCATCTGGCTGTCGCCGCCGCGCAGCCGGACTGTCGCATCGCCCCGGCAGGCTGCCACCGGGCAGGGGGCAACCGGCGATGCAAATGTTCGAGCAGCAGCTGCAACAACGGTTTCCGCACTGGTTCCGCGGGCGCCGCGCCACGCTGGCACGTCCGGTGCTGCGCGCCATCGGACGCTGGTCGAAGTTCGACGCCATCGCGGCGTTCCTCGAGGCGAGCGGGCACCTGCGCGACTTCGAGTTCGTACGTGCCGCCCTGGAGTTCCTGCAGGCGCGCCACGGCAGCGATGCGGCCGAGCTGCGCCGCATCCCGCCCAGCGGCCGCCTGCTGATCGTCGCCAATCACCCCTCCGGTGCGCTGGACGCGCTCGCGCTGCTGGATGCGGTGGGGCAGGTGCGCCGCGACGTCAAGATCGTCGCCAACGACCTGCTGACTGCGCTGCAGCCGTTGTCGGGCCTGCTGCTGCCGGTCCGGATCGTCGGCGGCAGGCCCGGTGCCGACAGCCTGCGGGCGATCGAGGCGGCGCTGCGCGAGGAACGCTGCGTGATCGTGTTTCCGGCAGGCGAGGTCGCGCGCCTGGGCTTGCGCGGCGTGACCGACGGACGCTGGCGCCGCGGCTTCCTGCGCTTCGCCCGCGCCACCGCCACGCCGGTCCTGCCGGTGCGGATCGAGGCGCGCAACTCGGCGCTGTTCTACGGCGCGTCGGCGATGTTCAAGCCGGCCGGTACGGCGCTGCTCGCGCGCGAGATGTTCGCCCGTCGCAGCCGCCGCATCGTCCTGCGCATCGGTCACCCGCTGCAGCTGCCGGACGGCGGCAAGCCGACCGAGCTGTTGCGGCAGGTGCGGCGCGAACTCCACGCGATCGGCACCAGACACGAGCGCCCCGCACCGGTCGGGCAGGTGCCGCTGATCGACGCCGTCGAGCCCGCGCTGGTGCGCGCGGGCATCGAGGCGATGGAGCCGCTGGGCCAGACCTTCGACGGCAAGCAGATCCGGGTCGGGCGCCTGGCCGCCGGCGCGCCGCTGCTGCGCGAAATCGGCCGCCTGCGCGAGCTGACCTTCCGCGCGGTCGGCGAGGGCACCGGCCTGCGCCTGGATGTCGATCTCCACGACAGCTGGTACGAGCACATCGTGCTGTGGGACGCGGCGGCGTCGAAGATCGCCGGCGCCTACCGGCTCGCGCGCGGCGCGGCGCTCCTGCCCGAGCGCGGGCTCGCCGGCTTCTACACCGCGTCGCTGTTCGACTACGCCGACGACGCACTGCCGCGCCTGCGCCAGGGCATGGAGCTGGGGCGCAGCTTCGTCGCGCCCGAATACTGGGGCAGCCGCAGCATCGACTACCTGTGGCAGGGCATCGGCGCGTACCTGCGGCGGCATCCGCAGGTGCGCTACCTGTTCGGGCCCGTGTCGATCAGCGCCGCGCTGCCGGTGGAAGCGCGCGAGCAGATCGTCGCCTACTACGCCCGCTACTACGGCACGCAGCGGACGTGCGCGCAGTCGCGGCAACCATTCGCGTACCGCGCGGCGCCGCCGCAGTTCGGGGATGCGCTCGACGCCGCCACCGCGTTCCGGGTGCTGAAGAACAACCTGGATGCGCTCGGGGCGACGCTGCCGATGCTCTACAAGCAGTACACGGACCTGTGCGAACCGGGCGGAGCGCGGTTCCTCGCGTTCGGCGTGGATCCGGCCTTCAGCGATTCCGTCGATGGACTGATCGAGGTCGACCTGCACAGCCTGCGGCCGAAGAAACGCGAACGCTACCTCGCGCCGGGTGCGTCACGCACGGCGGAAGCCGCCGCGTGAGCGCCGCGATCGCGCCGCCGGCTCCGCACCGGCGCGCGGTCTTCATCTCCGACGTCCACCTGGGTTCCACGCATTGCCACGCCGCCGAACTGGCCGCCTTCCTGTCCGCGCTGCGCTGCGATCGGCTGTACCTGGTCGGCGACATCGTCGACCTGTGGTGGCTCGCCTCGCGGCGTGCCACCTGGACCGAGGCCCACAACCGCGTGCTCGAGGCGCTGCATGCGCTGCGCCGCGCCGGCACCGGGATCGTCTACGTGCCCGGCAACCACGATCGTCCGGTGCGCCGCTGTTGCGGACTGGTGCTGCCGCGCATGGCGATCCGCCGCCGCGCCATCCATGTGACCGCCGACGGACGCCGCCTGCTGGTCGTGCACGGCGACGACTACGACGCGGTGACGCACTTCGGCGGCCTGCAGGAGAAGTTCGGCGACTGGCTGTACTACCGCATCCTCACCGGCAACCGCCTGTTGAACCGGGTGCGCCAGCGCCTGGGCCTGCGCTACTGGTCGCTGGCCGGATTCCTCGAGCGCCGCAGCGGCGCGGCGGAACGCTACATCGCCCGCTTCGCGCAGACGGGGCTGGACGATGCGAGACGCCGCGGGCTCGACGGCATCGTCTGCGGCCACATCCACCGCGCCGCGCTGTTCGAACGCGATGGCTGCGTCTACGCCAATGACGGCGACTGGGCCGAGAACCTCACCGCGCTGGCCGAGGATCCCGACGGTACCCTGCGGCTGCTTGCGCACACCGGTGAAACGCTGGTGCAGCTGTCGCCACGACCGCGCCAGGCAACGCGGGCGTGCGCGCTGCCGTGCGCGGCGTGATGGTCACTTGCTGGCGATGCTCCGGGCGGACTTCCTGGCGTCCTGCTTCGGCTGCTCCAGCGCCAGCTTGACCATGGCGGCGTGTACGCGCGCAGCCTTGCGGTCGTAGGACGTCCGGTACTGCGCGAATGCCGTGCGCGCGCCCAGGACCATGCGCACGTCGTCGATCGTGACGCCGGCTTCGTCGGCGACGCGCTGCAGCTGGTCACGCTCGCTGGCAGCGGCGGGGCCGGCGACGCCGGCAAGAGCGACTACGGCGAGTATCAATGCCAGGGATTTCACGACGACCTCCTCGCGCGGCTCGGCACGCGAAACGTTGCCTCCATTCATGGATACGGCGCCTGCGGAAGTGGATTACGCGATCGCGTGCCGCGCGTCAGATCGCCCCGCTGAACGGCGATGCGTCCGTGTTCGGTCGCACCCCAACCTGCTCGCGAGCGCATTCAAGTCCACCGGGTCGGCGCGCTCGGCGAGCAGCGCGGCGGTTCACGGCGCGGAAGACGCCGGACCGTGTCTGCGAGCCGCGGTCCCCGGCGGCTGCGCGCCGCGGGATGCCGCGCGGCCCGCGCTCCGGTCGTGTCGCGGCAGTGCGGCGATGCGGGCGCGCAGGTCGCGCGCCCACGGATGCGTCCGGCCCCAGCCGTCGGTGAAGATGCGTTGCGCTATCGCGTAGTGCTCGCGCGCCGCCTGGTAGCGGCCCTGGCGCGCGCGCAGTTCGCCCATGCTGCGTTCGATGATGCCGCGGCGCACGTTGTTGGCCGGCAGGGTTTCGCGCGCGAGCTGCAGCCCCTCGCGCAGGAACGGTTCGGCCTGCGCCGGCTCGCCCTTCTTCAGGTAGGCGCGTCCCATCGTGTCCAGGAGCAGGATCACGTAGGCCTGCCGGCGGCGCCCGGTCCGGTCGACCGACTGCAACGCCTGCTGCAGCAGCGGGATCGCCGCGTCCGGCCGGCCGGTCTCGACCAGCGCCTCGGCGACACGGTTCATCGAGAAGTGCGTCCAGTTGTGGTCCGGACCCTGCACGCGCAGGCGCTCGCGCAGCGCGTGCTGCAGCAGCGGCAGGGCCTTCGCGGGTTGCCCGCGCATCAGCCGGATCAGGCCGAGGTAGTGGACCACGGTCAGCGTGCGCGGATGGCTGTCGCCGATGGTCTCGACCAGGCCCTCGTGGATGTGGCTGAAGAGCGCATCGGCCTCGTCCCATTGCCCGCGCATCATCAGCATGTCGCCGAGCGATACCTGCTGCCACAGGTACTCGGGATGGTTCGGGCCGAGCTGGCGGCGCGAACGCGCCAGCGCATCCTGCAGCGCCACCATCGCCTCGTCCCAGCGATTGGTTTCGGTGTACAGGTCGGCGAGGGTCGCATCGATGTCGGCGAGCATCCCCGGCGCGCGCGCGGAGTCGTTGCGCAGGGCGAGCAGCTCCTGCAGCGCGGGTTCGAAGCGGTCGGTCTCGTACAGCATCATCGCGTGGTTGCGGCGCACGCGCAGCGACCTCGCGCTGGTCGTGCCATGCGCGCGCTGCACGGCGGGCAGCAACGTGCGGTAGACCGCTTCCGCGCGCTCGTACTGGGCGTCGTAGGTCAACGCCAGCGCCAGGTACTCCGCGGTGTCCAGGGTCTGCGGATTGCTCGCGCCGAGCAGCCGCTGCGCGTCCGCATAGGTGCGGTCCAGGCGCAGGCGCGCTTCGTGCCAATGGCCCTGGCCGAGCCAGGCCCGGCCGATCGACAGGCCGATCTGCGCGCGCGCCGCCGGCTGGTCGGCGAAGCCCTCGTCCAGGCGCGTTTCGGCGCGCGCCAGCACGCCCGCCATGTCCCGGTCGACGCGGTAGGGGTCGGCGACGGCCAGCAGGTCCTCGTTGATGAAGCGGTTGACCTCGCGCGCCGCGGCGGCGTTGCGCTCCGCGCGCTGCCATTGCAGCGAGGTGGCCGCGATCCCGGCGACCAGCGCAATGCCGGCGCCGCCGACTGCGAAAGCGAGCGCAGGCTCGCGCTGGGTCCAGTGCCCGACGCGCTGCCAGACATTGAGCGGACGCGCGCGCACCGGACGGCCTTCGAGGTACCGGCCCAGGTCGTCCGCCAGCGCGCGCGCGGTGAGGTAGCGCTGCAGCGGCGATCGCGCCAGGCATTTCATGCAGATCGCTTCCAGGTCGCGATGCACCGGTGCGCTGCGACTGAGGCGCCGCACCCGGCCTTCGCGCACCAGGCGCAGGGTCTCGTCGGCCGTCGGCGCGAGGAACGGCGGCGAGCCGGCGATGCATTCGTACAGGATCGTGCCCAGGCCCCAGACGTCGGTCGCCGGCGTCAGCACGCCGTGCAGCGGATCGGCCTGCTCGGGCGACATGTAGCTGGGCGTGCCCAGCACGCGCTCGTTCTCCACGCTCAGTGCGCGCCCGAGCCGACGGGCCAGGCCGAAGTCCGAGATCTTCGGCGCACCCATGCGGTCGAGCAGGATGTTCGCGGGCTTGAGGTCGAGGTGGAGCACGCCGAGGCGATGCGCGTAATCGACGGCCTCGGCGAGCGTACGCGTCAACCCGACCGCGTCGCGCGGCGCCATCGCATGCACGCGGTCCAGGCAGTGGTCGAGCGTTTCGCCCGCCACCAGCTCCATCGCGTAATAGATCACCCCTTCCTGCTCGCCGATGGCGTACACCGCGACGATGTTCGGATGGTGCAGGCCGGCCGCGCTCTGCGCCTCGTACTTGAACATCGCGATGAAATCCTGCGAGGCCCACGGGCCCGCCGAGAGCAGCTTCACCGCCACCTCGCGATCCAGCGACGGCTGGCGCGCGCGGTAGACCGCGCCCATGCCGCCTTCGCCGATCCGCTCGATCAATTCGAATTCGCCGAAGCGGCGCTGCTCGGGATCGCGCAGGTCCAGGTCCAGCGGCTCGGCATGGGCCCGGTGCGTGGCCCCGCGCGGGGTCAACGCGCTGTCGTCCTTGGTCGACAGGTCGAAGGCGACGCGCACGAGCGCCTTCCGGGCCGGAACCCAGGCGCCGCGCGGTGGCGGGTCGCGCGCGGTCACGACGGCGGCCCCGGGCCGGTGCGCGCGAGGCGCGCTGGCGCGGCGCGCCGCCCGGTCTCAGTCGTCGATGTGCTTGAGCGTGTCGCGCAGGTCATGCAGTTCCGCCTCCACGCCGGCCGGGCCCCCGCAGGTGTCGGCCAGTTCCTCGCGCACGAGTTCGCGCAGGCGCGCGCGCAGCCGATGCACGGCCACGGCCACGGTGTTGGCGCGCAAGCCGAGTTCGGCGCCGATGCGCTGGTAGTCGTCCGTGGCCGGGCGTTCGGCCAGGTAGGGACTGAGCTGCTCGAACAGTTCGAGCTTGCCCGCGCGCTCGGCCTCTTGCCGCAGGCGCGCGCAGCTGCGGTCCAGCACGGTCATCGCCCACGCGCGCTGGAACATCTGCTCCGGACTCTCGCCATTGGGCGCCTCCAGCCGCTCCAGTTCGCCGCTGCCGGCCTGGAGGCCGCGGCCGCCGCGCTTGAGCGCGTGCGCCGCCTCGTCGGCGCTGATGAGGAAGCGCCGGATGGCGACCAGCAGGAACGCGCGGAAATGCCCGCGCTGGGGATCGACGTTGACGTCCCAGCGTCCCTCGAGGAAGCGCGCGAAGAATTCCTGGGTCAGGTCCTCGGCATCGGCGCGCGCATAGCCGTGCCGGCGGACATAGGCGAGCACGGGCGCCCGGTAGGCGCGACAGATTTCCTCGAGCGCGCGCCGCGACGTCCCCGCGTCGCGCGCATCGAAGATCAGGCTCCAGCGTGTGGTTGCAAACCGCGTCATCACCGCTCCGGCAGGTAAAGCGTCCGTGCGGGATTCGCAGGCATCCGCCAATATGGAGAAGGTCCCCAGCAGATGCCGTGTGGGCTCCCGATGCCAGTACCGCATCGGGTGACGTGTTTTCGGAATTACTAACGCGGTCTTTGCAATTGCCTGTGCGCACCCACTTGCGCCGCGTTGGCCGGGCTTCGTGCGCGCCGGTACGATCGCATTCATGGATTCCCTGACGCACCTCTTCGTCGGTGGCGCTATCGCCGCCGTGCTTGCGCCCGCATCGCAGCGGCGCGCGGCCCTGCTCGCCGGAGCCGCGATCAACAGCCTGCCGGACATCGACGTACTGCCACTGTGGTTGAGCGACGATCCGGTCACGCGCCTGGTCTGGCACCGCGGCCTCACCCATTCGTTGTTGGTGTTGCCTTTCGTCGGCTGGGCGCTGTGGGCCTGGTATCGCCGGCGGGGCGGTCGCGTGGCGCAGGCGCCGCAGCGCTGGTTCTGGATCTTCCAGGCGTGCCTGCTCGCGCATCCGCTGCTGGATGCGCTGACCGTGTACGGGACGCAGCTGTTGTGGCCGCTGCCACTGCCGCCGACGATGTGGTCGAGCCTGTTCATCATCGATCCGCTCTTCACCCTGTGCCTCGCGCTGCCGTGCGCGATCGCCTGGTGGGCCCGCGCCCGGCCGATCGCGCAGCGTTCGCTGGTGACCGGACTGCTGCTGTCGGTGGGCTACGTCGGCTTGTCGCTGGCGGCAAAGGCGCAGGTGGATCGCGATGCCGGGCAGGCGCTGGCCGCGCGCGGGCTGCAGGATGCACCGCGCTTCTCGGTGCCGATGCCGTTCAACATCCTGCTGTGGCGCGTGGTGGCCATGACCCCGGAGGGTTTCGTCGAGGGCGAGCGCTCGCTGGTCGCCGATCGCGGGCCGATGCGCTTGCGCGCGTACGCAAGCGACGTTGCGGCGCTGCGCGACGTGGGTGGCTACCGTGCAGTCGACCGCTTGCTGTGGTTCAACCACGGCTTCGTGAAGGCGAAGCAGCGCGGGCCGCTGCTGGTGCTCTCGGACCTGCGCATGGGGGCGGAACCCGACTATTCGTTCCGCTTTGCGGTCGCGCGCCGCGACGGCGAGACATGGCGGGAGATACCGCCGCGGCAGTTGCGCTGGCCGTGGGAGGCCAGGCGCCGCCTCGATGCGATGTGGCGGCGCATCTGGAAGGCGCCGCCCACACCGCAGTCACGTCCGGCAGCTCGCGTGGAGGCTGGCCGGGCTGTCGAGGCGTGATTCCTCGGTTACGGGGTGTTCCTGTTGCGGTTTTCGTCGAGCACCGCCAGCAGTGCGCGGGCCTTGGTGTCGACGGAGGCCGAGATCAGCTCACCCCTGTTCATCAGATGGTCGTAGCGGTCGCCACCGATCGCCCGGCGCAGCTTGGCGACGCTGCGGTCGTAGGTGTAGGTGTATTCCGCGAACGAGGTGCGGTTGCCAAGGATCATGTTGACCTTGCGCTCGCTCAGCCCGGTCTCCTGGGCCAGCTGCTTGCAAGGATCGTCGCCGGCGAATGCCGGGGCGGAAATGGCCATCAAAGCGGCCGCGAGTACTGCGAGCCTGATATTCATGGTTGCCTCCAGTGGGTGCGTCGTCATGCGTCGACGTGGAATGCCCGGGTTGGCTGCGGCGGAGTGCCGCTGTGGATGCCATCCCGTACTGCATATTTCGACAATGTCGCGGTGCGATTACATCGCCCATTCGACGTTATTACTTCTGGCGCCGGTAACAAGGCTCGCGGTCGTCACGACAACCGTCGCACAGCGATGCAGCAACAACGATCAACGCGGATGTGCATCGGTTGGCGCGACGCGCACTCGATGCACCGCAATCGTTTCGGATGCGACCATCAGTGCATGACTTTGGTCACGCCGCTCGATGGCATGGAAGATGCCGATCAAGCGGCCGCAGGCAACCGTGGCACCACGCCCGCGGCCAGTGCATCGAAGTAATCGCGCGTCAGCCGCTTCTGCGCTTCGCCGGTCTCCGCCTGGTTGACGACCGAACGGAACGCGGCGTTCTCGGGGCGGTCCTTCGCGTACCAGCCCAGGTGCTTGCGCGCGATGCGCACGCCGGCCTGTTCGCCGTAGAACGCGTGCAGGTGGTCCAGGTGCGCGAGCAGGATGTCGCGGACTTCGGCCACCGGCGGCTCGGGCAGCAGCTCGCCGGTGGCGAGGTAGTGGGCGATCTCGCGGAAGATCCACGGGCGGCCCTGCGCGGCGCGGCCGACCATGACGGCGTCGACGCCGGTGCGCGCCAGCACCTGCGCCGCCTTCTGCGGCGAGTCGATGTCGCCGTTGGCCACGACCGGAATCGACAGCCGCGACTTGATCTCGGCGATGGTGTCGTACTCGGCGACGCCGGTGTACTGCTGGTCGCGGGTGCGGCCGTGGATCGCCAGCGCGGCGATGCCCGAGGCCTCGGCGATGCGCGCGATGGTCGCGGCGTTGCGTTGCCCCGCGGCCCAGCCGGTGCGGATCTTCAGCGTCACCGGCACGTCCGCGGCGCCGACCACCGCTTCGAGGATCCGCGCCACCAGCGGCTCATCGCGCATCAGCGCCGAACCCGCCCACGCGTTGCAGACCTTCTTGGCCGGACAGCCCATGTTGATGTCGATGAGCTGCGCGCCATGGTCGACGTTGTAGCGCGCGGCCTCGGCCATCACCTCGGGGACGGTGCCCGCGATCTGCACGCTGATCGGCGCGGGCTCGCCTTCGTGGTCCATGCGATGCCGCGACTTCGCCGTGTTCCAGAAGCGCGGATCCGACGTGGTCATCTCCGACACGCACAAGCCCGCGCCCAAGCGCTTGCACAGCACGCGGAACGGCTTGTCGGTCACGCCCGCCATGGGCGCGAGGATGACCTTCGGTTCGATGTCGAATGGGCCGATGCGCATGCCGCCATTGTAGTGGCGGCGCGCACTCGGGCCGCCTAGCTGTCCTGGATGAACGCCGCCACCGCGGCCCGCACCGCCTCGTCGTTGTCGAGACCGCCATGGCTGGTGGCGCGGGTGGCCGCGCCGCCGGGACGCCAGCTGAAGCCGGGGCAGCGCAACTGCTGCACCTGGCCGCCCCAGGCGTGGGTGGGCAGCGCCGGCACCAGGTGCTTTTCCATGCCCAGGATCGGTGTTTCCTTGTGGCCCTCGAACGCGCGCGACACCAGGTACAGCAGCGAGTGGCCGTACGGCTTGCAGGTGTCGTCCGCGCGCTCGGCGGCGTCGGTGAGGTTGGCGAGCAGAACCGGGATGCGCCTGGCGGCGACTGCCGCGCCCAGCTGGCGATCGAACTCGTCCAGGCGCACGGCCGCGGCCATCAGGCTCACCGAGCGCACGTCGAAGCCGTTCTTCAACGCCGATGCACCCAGGTGCGCCTGCACGATCGAGCCCGCGGAATGGCCGATCAGATGCAGGCGGATCGAAGGCAGCGCGGCCCGCGTCGTGGGCCGGCGCAGCAGCGCGAACAGCTGCGCGACACCTGCCTCGCGCGCTTGGGAGATGTCGCGCGCGTTGTCCTTCATCTCGTTCCACAACAGCCGCCCGGGCAGTCGCGCCAGCCCTTCCAGGCGCTCGTTCCACCATTCGCGCAGTTCGTCCTTGAAGCGGGTCCAGCGTTCGCCGCCGGTCTTCTCCGCTTCCCCGCGCACCGCGTCCTCGAAGATGTCGCCCAGGGTCTGGAACGCGCCGGTCTCCCACATCAGGAAGATCGGGAAGATCCGCCTGGAATACAGATAGGGAATCCACGCGCGCGCGGTTTCGGCGGCCACCTCCTCGCTGGTGAGGCCGCCGTGCGCATACAGCGCGACGTCGATGTGGCCACTGCGGTGCGCGTCCCACTGCTGCGCCGCGTACGGCAGGTGGTGTTCCACCAGCAGGCGCAGGTCGTCGGGCGTGGTGCGGAAGCGGCCGCGATCGCTCAGGCGGCCCTCGTTCTCCATGTCGATCACGAACGGCGAGATCTCGTGGTAGGCGAGCGTGGCATCGCGCGAGACCACGACGTTGCCGGCGGGATCGGTCCGCAGCGAGGGCGCATTCGCGACGCGCTCATGCTCGGTGGTGACCGCGCCCAGCTGCACCACCCAGCAGTCCATGGCATTGGCGAGCCAGTCGCCGTAGGGCAGCACGGCGAAGCCGCCGCGGCCCCAGCCGGCGCCCCACGAGTTCTGCACGATGAAGCCGTCGCAGGTGTGGCCGACGATGGCGAAGGCGTGGCCCTGGTCGCGCGCGCCGGTGCCCGACTGCAGCAGCGGGATCTCGCCGATGGCGGTCGGCGCGGGCGTGCGCGCGCCGCGCAGCAGCGCATCCCAGCCGGTATGCGTGTATGCGCTGGCATAGATCGCGCCGACCTCCGCCAAGGCGACGTGCATGTCGCGGATGTTCTTCGGATCGATGCGGTAGTACGCGCCCATCGGCCGCTTCACCGCGTCCAGCCACCAATCGGATTCGTCGTTGCTCGCCTTGGGCATCGGCAGGTTGCGCCATAGCCGTTCGGTGCTGGCGCCGTGGTGCGACCAGCCCTTGAGCGCGCCGCGCAACGACGAACCGCTGTCGGACTCATCGCCTTCGTCGGCCCACTCGTCATAGCGGCGCGCCATGCTGTAGAGCATGTAGCCCGACATCATTTCCACCGGGCGCTGGGCGCGATCGAGCAGGTACTCGATCACCGTCGCCAACGCGAACCCGGTGCAGGCATTGGTCTGCCCCTGTTGCTTGACCGGCTTGGGGTCGTTGGGCATCAGCGCGTCGCGCGGGGCGATGGCGATGCTGGGGCGGTATTCCCAGTCGCGCAGGTCGACGGCATCGGGGCGCACGTTGCGCCGCCGCGGATTCTCGCGGCGGATTTCGGCGACCGGGGCGAAGCGATCGCGCCCCGGCGGCAGTGCCGGCGACGCGCGGCGCGCCGGCTTGCGTGGACGGGTTGCCGCAAGCCGTTCGCTCCATTCCTCGAATGCCGCGGCGAGACGCTTGTCGTAGCCATGCGCGGCGAAGCCGGGGCCGTTGTAGGCGCGCGCGAATGCCTTCCAGTCGTACCCGCGCAGCGCCGGCAGGAACGGCGGGCGCGACACGAACTTCACCATCAGCGCCAGCTGCTGGGTCGCGCTCTCGTACTGGCGGGCGACGAACGTCTCCACGTCGGCGCAGCCGCAGTACGGATAGTTGAAGCCCATGATCTGGAACAGGCCCCAGCTCGCCGACTGCAGCGCGGCAATGCGGTCGAGGCGGCAGGCGGCTTCCAGCCGCCGCCATTCGCCGGCCAGCGAACCGGAATACTTGCGCCGGTTCCATTTCGGATAGCTGAGGTCGGGATGCGCGGCGCTGTAGCGGCCGCCGGTGAGGCGATGGAACGCGTGGCCCTCGAACAGCACCTTCGGCTTGTCCGAGGGCGCGGGCAGGAAGCCGCTGCCGTCGGATTCGACCGCCGCCACCGCGCGCAGCGCGGCCTCGTCGATCTCCAGCGCCCGGGCGAAGTCGCTCCAGGAGGCGTCGGCGATGCTGCGCCGGTGGGCTGCCATCTGCCGGGTTGCGGTGCTCATGTGCGTCTCCTTGCTCCGATCCGTCGAAATCCTTCGCCGCCGGGCGCGCCTGACAGCAGGCCCACTTGAAGCAACGGGAAGAACGCCGCCACCACGGTCATCGCGCGGGGCGTCGACCGTGCGGCCAGCATGCATCGGGACGGTCGCCGGGACTGAGACGCGGCGCAAACGAGAACGGGCCGCTTGCGCGGCCCGTCCGGGAGTGGTGCTGGCGCCGCGTCAGCCGGCGAAGCTGGTCAGTACGCCGGCGATCGTCGCGGTCATGAAGGTGGCGATCGAGCCGCCCAGCACGGCCCGCAGGCCGAGGCGGGCGAGGTCGTGGCGCCGCTCGGGCGCGAGGCCGCCGATGCCGCCGATCTGGATCGCGATCGAGCTGAAGTTGGCGAAGCCGCACAGTGCGTAGGTCGCGATCAGCTTGCCGTGCTCGGTCAGCGTTACGCCGGGGGTCTTGCCGTTGATGATGTCGGACAGCTGCAGGTAGGCGATGAACTCGTTGAGCACGATCTTCTGGCCGATCAGGCCGCCGACGGTGGTCGCGTCCTGCCACGGCACGCCGATCACCCACGCGATCGGCGACAGCAGGTAGCCCAGCAGCGTGCCCAGGTCGGTCGGCTTGCCGAGCATCTGCGCGATGCCGGTGACTTCGCCCGCCCAGGTCAGCGGCGCGTTGAGCAGCGCGATCAACGCGGTGAAGGCGAGCAGCATCGCGCCCACGTTCAGCGCCAGGCGCAGGCCATCGCCGGCGCCGGCGGCCGCGGCGTCGATGACGTTCGCGGTGCTCTTCTCGACTTCCATCTTCACCTTGCCGCGGGTGAGCGGCTCGCCGATTTCCGGCATCAGGATCTTGGAAATCACCAGCGTTGCCGGCGCGGCCATGATCGAGGCCGTGAGCAGGTGCTTGGCGTAGAACGCCTGCTGCACCGGATCGCTGCCGCCGAGCATGCCCACGTAGGCCGCGAGCACGCCGCCGGCGATGTGGGCCATGCCGCCGACCATGATCGTCAGCAGCTCGGACTGGGTCATGCGGCTGAGGTACGGGCGGATGGTCAGCGGCGCCTCGGTCTGGCCGATGAACACGCTGGCGCACACGCTGGTCGTTTCCGCGCCCGACACGCGCATGACCTTGGTGATCGCCCAGGCCATGCCACGCACGATCCACTGCATCACGCCCAGGTGGTAGAGCATGCCCATCAGCGCGGCGAAGAAGATGATCGTCGGCAGCACCTGGAAGGCGAAGATGAAGCCGAACTTCTCGCTCTTAGATAGGTCGCCGAAGATCAGCTGCGTGCCGACGCCGGTGAACTCGAGCAGCTTGACGAAGCCACGGCCCAGCGCATCGAACACGTCCTTGCCGCCGGGTACCAGCAACACCAGCGCCGCGAACGCGATCTGCAGGGTGACGCCGGTTCCGACCAGCTTCCAGTCGACGGATTTCTTGTTGCTCGAAAACAACCAGGCCAGCCCGATCAGGACGGCCAGGCCAAACAGGCCGAAGGCGACGCGCGCAAGTGCTTCCACTGATTTCCCCTGTGCCGGTGACGGCATGAACTGGCGCAGGGTAGCGGTGGCCGCTGGTGCGGGCAACCGCGGCGGGTCCGTGCGTGCGTTGAGCGGCTGGATTCGCTGCCAGCCGTGGAAGGAGGCGGAATCCGCGGCCTCCGATTGCGGTTCAGCTGTCGCGCGCGATCACCCGGTTGCGGCCTTCGCGCTTGGCTTCCTGCAGGCGCTGGTCGGCGCGGCGGAGCAGGCGCGACAGGTCGGCCCCCTCCTGCGGGTAGGTGGCGATGCCCGCGCTCAGGCTGAGGCGGAACGGCTCGCCGCCACGCTCGAGTTCGAACGGCCGCTGCAGCAGTTGCCGGCGCAGGTGGTCGACGCGCTCCCAGGCGCTGCCGATCGGCTTGCGCATCAGCAGCACGAATTCCTGACCGCCGATGCGGACGAGGCTTTCGCCGGGTTCGGCGCCATCGCGCAGGATCGTGACGACGTGCTTCAACGCGCGGTCGCCGGCGCGGTGCCCGGCTTCGTCGTTGACGCGCTTGAAGTGGTCGAGGTCGATCAACGCCAGCGAAAGGCTGCTGCCGTCGCGCTGCACGGCGTCCATCACGCGCGGCACCCGGTGCAGCAGCCAGACGCGATTGGGCAGGCCGGTGAGTCCGTCGGTGCCCGACATCTCCACGACGCGCTGCATGCGGAAGGTGACCATCACCGTGATCAGGGTGGTGATCGCCAACAGCACCAGGCGCTGGACCTGGGTGCCGACCGTGACCGCGCCGTAGTCGGCGGAGATCAGCTGCTCGGGCGAAGTCGCCGAGCTGATCACGACCGCGACCAGCAGCGCGTATTCGAGCAGCGCCAGCGCACCGGCGAACAGGGTCACGCGCGCGTCGCCGCGCAGCGCCGTCAGCACCAGCGCCAGCAGGTAACCGCACCACACCACCATGCTGTTGAGGCCCGCGGGCAGGTGGTTGATCGCGAGCGCCATCAGCACGAGCGTCGCGGCGGTCACGTCGAAGGCGGAGCTGGCGAACGGCAGCCAGCGGTAGCGGCGCTGCCGGCGTGCGAGCGCCAGCCACAGCTGCGCAAACACGTTGACGAAGACCGCGCCGCCCAGGCCGATCACGGTCTCGCGGATGCCGCCGCCGCTGGCTGCATTGATCAGCGGCAGCAGCAGGAGCAGCAGGGCGATCACCGCGCGCAGGCGCGCGGCGATCAGTTCGCCCCCGGACCCGACCTCGAGCATGACCTCGTCGGGTTGTGCGAACAGCAGGCGCAGCGTGTCGCGGATCTGGCGGATCAGGGCCTGCACGTGGTGTTCTCCCACACGGGTCGGGACGGGCGGCGGTAGCATGCACGCCATCGCGGACGATTTCACGGAGTTCCCATGCACTACCGGCGCCTTGGCTCCTCCGGCCTGCAAATGTCGGCCCTGTCCTTCGGCGCGTGGCTGACGTTCGGCGCCCAGGTTGGCCGCAGCGTCTCGCGCGACCTGGTGGCGGCGGCCTGGGACCACGGCATCAACTTCTTCGACAACGCCGAGGGTTATGCCAACGGTATGGCCGAGACCGTCATGGGCGACGTGATCGCCGACCTGCGCCTGCCGCGCGACGGCTACTGCGTGTCGAGCAAGGTGCTGTTCGGCTCGGCGGCGGATCCCAGGCCGACGCAGAAGGGCCTGTCGCGCAAGCACGTGACCGATGCCTGCCACGCGGCGCTGAAGCGGCTGCGGGTCGACTACCTCGACCTTTATTACTGCCATCGCCCGGATCCGGACACGCCGGTCGAGGAGACCGTGTGGGCCATGGACACGCTGATCCGGCAGGGCAAGGTGCTGTACTGGGGGACGTCGGAGTGGCCCGCGGCGATGATCCGCGAGGCGCACCGGATCGCGCGTGGCGCCGGCCTGCATGCGCCGACGATGGAGCAGCCGCAGTACAACCTGCTGCACCGGGAACGGGTCGAACTCGAATACGCGCCGCTCTACGCGGAACTCGGCCTGGGCACGACCACCTTTTCGCCACTGGCCTCGGGCCTGCTCACGGGCAAGTACGCAAGCGGCGCGGGCGAGGAGGCGCGGCTCGATCGCGAAGGCATGGGGTGGCTCAAGCGCATCGTCGTCGGCGACAGCGAAGCGCACCGCATCGAGCGCTCGGCGCGCTTCGCCGCGGCGGCGCGCGAGATGGGACAGGTCCCGGCGACGCTTGCCATCGCTTGGTGCCTGCGCAACCCGCATGTGTCGAGCGTGATCCTGGGCGCGAGCCGGGTCGAGCAACTGCTGCAGAACCTCGAGGCGCTGCAGCTGTTCGAAGCATTGGGCGAGGACGAATGGGCGCGGGTGGAAGCCGCGGTGGCCTAACGCTTGCCCGCGGGCATCGCCGGCGGCATGGCCGCAACGGCCTGCTGATCCTCGACGAGGCCAGCACGTTTCGCAAAGTTCGAGCCCCGTGCCGTCCGGCACGGGGCTCTTCTCATGCTCAAAGAAGGGTCAGCGGCTGCGGCGGCGGTGGCGGAGGCGTCGGCGCGTCTGGCGCCGCGGCCGGCGGTGGCGGCGGGGGCAGCGGTGCGGCCGGCATCGGCGCCGGTGCGGGCAGCGCCGCCCGCGGCGCGGCCGGAGGCGCTGGCGGTGCAGGCGGCGTGGGCAGCCGCAGCATCGCCCGCTCCGGCAACGTCAGGCGCGTGCTCAACAGCTTGCGATCGCGCAGGTACTCGACCGCCACCGCCGTGCCGGGCGCATGCGCATGCGCAGCGGCCATGGCCTCGCGCGGCGTGCCTACCGCCTTGCCGTCGACCTTCTTCAGCACGTCGCCCGGGCGCAGTCCGCCCATGCCTTCGGGAATGCTCAGCACCAGCACGCCGCTGTCGGTACCGAAGTAGTGGCCCAGGTCCTTGCCGACCGATGCGAGGTTGAGGCCGTTCCAGCGGAAGGCCTCGGCCAGCATCGGCAGGCGGCATTCGTCGCCGTCGTCGCATAGTTGTTCGCGCACGATTTCGCGCCGGATCTGCGGCGCGATGCCGCCCGGCGCCATGTGGACCACGCGCGACTCGAACTCCACGCCGCCCTCGGGATCGATGCGCAGCTCCGGCGCCCGGGCGAACGCGCTGAGGTCGCCGTTGCCGCCGTGGAGCATCAGGAGCTGGTCGCCGGAGCCGGGCGTGACCTTGACGTTGCTCGTGCGTCCATCGCGCACGTATGCCAGCGCGACGGGTGTCTTGTCGTCCAGGCTGCGCAGCCGCATCCGCGCGTCGGCGAGGCGGGCATCGCCGTCGGCACCGGCCAGCGGCTTGCCATCGATGGCGGTGATGCGGTCGCCGCCGCGCAGTCCGGCCTTGGCCGCGCCGCTTTCCGGGGTCACGGCGGCGACACGCACGCCGGCGCCGTCATCGCCTTCGAGGATCACGCCCAGCACCGGGCGCTGCATCAGCCGGCGTTCGATGACCATGTCACGGCTTGCGCCGGTCTCGCGCGAGAGTTCGGCGACGCGCTGGGCCGCGCGGTGCAGTTCCTCGCGGGCGGCGGCGAGTTCCTTCTGTTTCGCCGCATCGGGCGCGACCTGGGCGAATGCGCCGAAGGCCAAGGCGAGGGCGATCGCGGAGGCGACGGCGGTGGTGATGGGGACAGCGGGTTTCATCTGGGGCCTCCGGAGGGTCGGAATGAGTGAAGCGATGGGTAAAGAGCGCCGACGGTCAGTCGACGCTGACCAGCAGGGTTTCGCTGGAAGCGCCCTGCGCCGCGAGCCAGCGCGCGGTGGCCTCGACGCCGGCGAGCTGCCGCAGCAGGTCGACGCGCTGCTGCCATAGCTCGTGCTTGCGGTCGTCGAGCAGGTCCTGCTGCGACAGCGCGGCATCCACCGCCGCGATGCCGGCATCGAGTTCGCTGCTGAGCAGTTCGTTGCTGGCGTTGCCGACCTGGTCGTCGCGCGCCAACGCAACGAGCGCTTCCAACTGCGCCGATTGCGACTTCAGCTTCTGCAGCGCGTCGCCGGGCGCTGGCGCGGGCGACGCTGAGGCGACTTCCGGCAGCACCTTCATCGGCGCGGGCGTCCGCCGGGTCGCGGCGGCGACGCGGGCGCGCTTCGGGCGCAGCTTGTGTTCCGGGTGCGATCGCGCTTCCACCGCCGCCGGTGTCTGCATCCGCGCTTCCGGCGCGGCGAGACTGGTCTGGTCGGCGACGCGGGTGGGGTCTTGGGGCGCGGCACGCGCCGGCGCTGCGGGCCCGCGCGATCCCGGCGCCGCCGTCGCAACGACCGTGCCCGGACCCTGGGTTCCATCACTGTGCAGCCACTGCGACAGCGGCGACCACGCCGCCACGACGAGGACGGCGGCACTGGCCAGTCCGATCGCCCAGTTCGTCCGCCGTTCCCGCCGCACGGCGCCCGGTGGCGCCGCGCGTGCGTCCAGTCGGCTGGCGACGCGGCCCCAGCCATCACCGGGTGGCGCTTCCTGGGGCAGCGCGGCGAAGGCCTCGCCCCAGCCCACGGGCGCACCAGCGATGGCGCGGTTGTCGATGAAGTCAGGCATGACGCACCTCGAATGTCGCTGCCGGCGCGCTGCCGCTGCGTGCGGCTTCGGCCTGCGTGGCGTCGGGTTCCAGCAGCTGGCGCAGGCGGCGACTGCCGCGCGCGAGCTGCGATTTCGAGAAACTCGCCGTGCGCTGCATCAGCGCGGCGATCTCCTCATGGGTGTAGCCCTCGGCGTGGTACAGCCAGAGCACGCTGCGGGTGACCGGCGGCAACTGCGCGAGGGCGCGCTGCAACTGCGCGGCATCCGCGGCCGCCGGCGGCGGTGGCGCCAGGTCCTCCAGCGCCTGCTCGTCCTCGATCGCCACCTCGCCGTGCGTACGCCGGCTGCGCAGGCGCATCAGCGCCTCGTTCACCGCGATCTGGCGCAACCACGCCCAGAACGGACTGCCTTCGCCGCCGCTGCCGCAACCGCGGAATTCCGCCACCCGGTTCAGCACCTTGAGCATCGTGTCCTGCAATACCTCCGCGGCTTCCTCGCGGTCGCCGCACATGCGCATGGCCAGCGTGAACACCGGCCGCTCGAACCAGCGATACAGCTGCTCGAACGCCCCCCGCTCACCCGCACGCGCGCGGACCAGCAGGCTGTCGGGCACATCGATGGCAAAGGCAGAGGTCGTCGTCGGCATCCAAGCTCAAGGATGCGCCCGGAGGGCAAACGGTCGCACGTGCTGTTGGGCCTTTGCGGCAACCGCCGATGGGCGGGGCGCGCCGCCTATACTGGCTCCACTGTCTGGGAGGGGAAGCCGATGTCGCTGGGTACCTTATTGGCCGCCGTGCTGTTGTTCGCCGGCGTGATCGTGCTGTTCAAGGCCGTCCGCATGGTGCCGCAGGGCTACGAATGGACGGTGGAGGCGTTCGGCAAGTACACCCACACGCTGTCGCCGGGCCTGCATTTCCTGATGCCGATCTACCAGGGCGTCGGCCGCAAGATCAACATGATGGAGCAGGTGCTGGAAGTGCCGAGCCAGGACGTCATCACCAAGGACAACGCGGTGGTGAAGGTCGACGGCATCGTGTTCTTCTCGGTGCTGGACGCGGCCAAGGCGGCCTACGAGGTGGCCACGCTCGAGATCGCCATCCTCAACCTGGTGATGACCAACATCCGTACCGCGATCGGTTCGCTCGACCTGGACGAGTCCCTGTCCAAGCGCGACGAGATCAACGCCAAGGTGCTGGTCGCGGTGGACCAGGCGACCCATCCGTGGGGCATCAAGGTCAACCGCATCGAGTTGAAGGACATCCAGCCGCCGCGCGACCTGGTGGATTCGATGGCGCGGCAGATGAAGGCCGAGCGCGAGAAGCGCGCCAACGTGCTCGAAGCCGAGGGCTTCCGCCAGGCGGCGATCCTGAAGGCGGAAGGCGAGAAGCAGTCGGTGATCCTCGAAGCCGAGGGCAACAAGGAAGCCGCGTTCCGCGCGGCCGAAGCACGCGAGCGCCTGGCCGAGGCGGAAGCGAAGGCGACCCAGCTCGTCTCCGATGCGATCGCCGGCGGCAACGTGCAGGCGATCAATTACTTCGTCGCGCAGAAGTACATCGAGGCGTTCAAGGCGCTGGCCGAGGCGCCGAACCAGAAGTTCGTGATGATGCCGATGGAGTCCGCGGGCGTGATCGGTTCGCTGGCGGGCATCGCCGAGCTGGCGAAGGAAGCCATGCACAAGGCGCCGCCGCCCGTGCCGGCGCGCGGGGGCTGACCCATGCGCTGGGACTGGCAGGTGGTGGCATGGGCGGCGGCGGCACTGCTGCTGTTCGCCCTCGAAACGATGGCGCCGGGCGCGTTCATGCTGTGGCTGGGCTTCGCGGCGGCGGCGGTGTTCGTCGTCGTGCTGCTGTTGGACATCCCGGTGTTGGCGCAGGTGGCGCTGTTCGTGGTGCTCAGCTTCATCTCGATCCAGGTGTACCGGCGCTGGTTCCGCAGCCGTGCGCGCGGCAGCGACCGGCCGACGCTCAACCGCCGCGCCGAGACCCTGATTGGGCGCGTGGTGCCGCTGGAGCGCGCGATCGTCGGCGGACGCGGGCGCGTGCAGATCGCCGACGCGTTCTGGGACGTGAGCGGTCCGGAGCTTGCCGCGGGCACGCCGGTGCGGGTGGTGGCGGTTGAAGGCATGCACCTGAAGGTCGAGGCGGTCTGACCTGCTGAGGGGCGGGCTGGGTTCGCCCCGGCGCTGTTCAATGCTTCGCCGTATGGGCTGCGTCGTTGCCGACCCTGTCGGCAGCGCCGCCAAGGCAGGCCCATGGCCGAGCAGATTTCGTCGCGGCGCGGGATAATCGCGGGCTTCACTCCCACGTTGCCGCCGCCATGACGCAGAAGACCATCCTCAACGACACCCATCGCGCCCTCGGCGCCAAGATGGTCGACTTCGGCGGCTGGGACATGCCGATCCACTACGGCTCGCAGATCGACGAGCACCACCTGGTGCGCCAGGACGCCGGCATGTTCGACGTCTCGCACATGACCGTGGTCGACCTGCGCGGTGCGAAGGTGCGCGAGTTCCTGCGCAAGCTGGTCGCAAACTCCGTCGACAAGCTCAAGACGCCCGGGAAGGCGCTGTACACCTGCATGCTGAACGAGCAGGGCGGCGTGATCGACGACCTGATCGTGTACTTCCGCGACGAGGAGTTCTTCCGCCTGGTCGTCAACGCGGCGACCCGCGACAAGGACCTGGCGTGGATCGCGCAGCAGGCGAAGGCATTCGGCGTCAGCGTCACCGAGCGCCCCGAGTTCGGCATGATCGCCGTGCAGGGGCCGAACGCCCGCGAGAAGGTCCTGGGCCTGCTGCGCGCGGAAGACCGCGCGGCGATCGGCAAGCTGGGCAAGTTCGTCGCCGGCGAGGCGAAGACCGCCGACGGCATCGAGGTTTTCATCGCCCGCACCGGCTACACCGGCGAGGATGGCTTCGAGATCATCGTGCCGGAGCCGCAGACAGTCGCTTTCTGGAACGCGCTGCTCGCCGCCGGGGTGAAGCCTGCGGGCCTGGGCGCGCGTGACACGCTGCGCCTCGAAGCCGGCATGAACCTCTACGGCCAGGACATGGACGAGACCGTGTCGCCGTACGAGGCCGCACTGGCATGGACCGTTGCCCTGGATGAAGGCCGCGACTTCACCGGCCGCGGCGCGCTCGAGGCGCAGAAAGCAAATGGCGTGCCGAGGCAGATGATCGGACTGGTCATGGATGAAAAGGGCGTGCTGCGCCACGGCCAGAAGGTCCTGACCGCGCATGGCGAAGGCGAGATCCTGTCCGGCACCTTTTCGCCGACGCTGGGCAAGGCGATCGCGTTCGCGCGCGTGCCGGCCGGCGACATCCCGCCGGGTGCCGGCGGCAATGTCCGCGTCGATATCCGCGGCAAGGAAGTGCCGGTGCGCGTCGTGAAGTTTCCGTTCGTGCGCGATGGCAAGCCGCAGGAAGGCATCTGACCTGGAGGCGCGCCTTGATCCGGCGCGCCTGTGCTTAGTTACACTACGCCCCCAACGCGCCCGCACTGGCGGCGTACTCACCAACCCCCACACGTTCGACGCACAGCTACGGAGCAACCCATGAGCGAGATCCCCGGCGACCTCAAGTTCCTCAAGTCCCACGAATGGGCGCGCGTCGAAGGCGACGGCAAGGTCACCGTCGGCATCTCCGACCACGCGCAGGGCCTGCTGGGCGACCTGGTGTACGTCGAGCTTCCGAACGTGGGCGATCGGGTCGAGGCCGGCAATGCCTGCGCCGTGGTGGAATCGGTGAAGGCCGCCTCTGACGTCTACGCGCCGGTCAGCGGCACCGTCACCGCGGTCAACAGCGCGCTCTCGGACAAGCCCGAGACCATCAACGAAGACGCCTACGGCGAAGGCTGGCTGTTCACGCTCGCCATCGAGGAGCCCGAACAGCTCAACGAGCTGCTCGGTCCCGACGACTACGCCGAGCTGCTGGAAGACGAAGACCACTGACGACTTCCGGGCCGCACGCCGTGCGGTTGCCGATGTTCCTGTGATGCCGGCCGGGCAACCGCGCCGGCATCTTCGTTTCTGCGCCACGCACCCGGCCTTGGCCCAGTCGCTCGCGTTGCACACCATCACGATGTCTTCTCGCGCCTCACCCGGTGGCGCGCCACGGGCCGCGGGCTGGTGCCGCGTCCCGACGTGCCGAACCTGGTTTCCGGTTCGTTCGATGCGGCACGCGCCGGATGCTCGACGCACCCCGCATCCGCAACTTCGGGTGCGCCGCCGCTCTGCGCGATCGTGGCGACGGTCGAAAAAGTTTGCGCAGTTTTCGCGCAAATGGACTTGTGCGACGCCAAATCGGCCTGCCGGTCGTCGGCGCGAAACGATTGCCGAAACGGTCGTCGAGCGGCGATGCGGGCCGCTCGCGCGCCATTCGAAGTGGAGCGCGCTGGTGCGATGCATTCGCTCGCTGTAATCGTGAAATGCCTTTTTTTATGTGCTTTGCGAAAACGCATTGCGAAGCGCCGACACGATGTGCGCGCGGGCGATGCGCTTCGCTGAAGGCGATCGCCGTCGACGGCCATGGCCGGCCCGGCGGAGCACCCGGAAAAAAATTTCGCCGGATTGTTGACATGGCAAAAAACCGTGATTAGGTTTCGCCCAGCAGACGATTCCTGCGGAATAGAGTGAGTAGAGCGATCGCGACAACGCACGGTAAGAAACGGACCTCCGCCAGCAACAATGAAACGGTGGACGTTGGTGTCCTGTCCTTTGCGAAAACGCAGCTCACCTACACGCAAACGAGTGACCGCATCCAACCCGGTTCGCCCACAGCGGATCGGGTTTTTGTTTGCGGGGCGGTCACCCAGGGCCCGGCGCACGTCCTCGGACGCGTGGTCGGGTCCACCCATCGGGCACGGTCGGGCCGGCCGGCTTCGATGGTTGATGCATTCGCCTTGGTGCGCCCGGCGCACCGGCGTTTGGTCGCGGGCTTGCCCGCGGCAGGTTTTGTACTGGGCTGTTGTTAACCCGAAAGACCGACGCCCCTCAGGGGCATGTTTCACAACTGACGAGGAGCCATACCATGGCCATGAAGAAAGCTGCTAAGAAGAAGCCCGCCGCCAAGAAGGCTGCGAAGAAGGTCGCCAAGAAGGCTGGCGCCAAGAAGGCCGCCAAGAAGACCGTGAAGAAGGCTGCGAAGAAGGTCGCCAAGAAGGCCGCCAAGCGCCCGGCCAAGAAGGCCGCCAAGAAGGTAGCGAAGCGTCCGGCCAAGAAGGCCGCCAAGAAGACCGCGAAGAAGGCTGCCAAGAAGGCCACCAAGAAGGTCGCTAAGCGTCCGGCCAAGAAGGCTGCCAAGAAGACCGCGAAGAAGGCCGCCAAGAAGGCTGCCAAGCGTCCGGCGAAGAAGGCCAGCAAGAAGCGCGCTCCGAAGAAGGCCGCTGCAGCCATGCCGGCGACCCCGGCGCCGATGATCTAAGTCATCGCCTAGAACAGAAAGTCCCGATTACCGTAACACCCGCTCTCTCCCCGCAGCCCAGGCGGGGGGAGAGTTTTTTTTTGGCGCCGCCACACGATCGTCGTGCGGTTGGCCCACCGCGCCGCCGCGCGCTGGGGAGGCCCAGCCTCGGGCCCCTAGGTCGCTATCCGCGCTGCCGACTCACTCCATCAGCGCCCGCACATGGGCCACGCTGCATTCGCGCAGCGCCGTCAGGTCGTAACCGCCTTCCAGCATCGACACCACCCGGCCTTGCGCATGCTTCTCGGCCAGCGCCACCAGTTGCGCGGTCAGCCAGCTGTAGTCCTCGGCCTCCAGCTGCAGTTGCGCCAGCGGGTCGAGGCGATGCGCATCGAAGCCCGCGGAGACCAGCAGCAATTGCGGCCGGAATGCATCCACGACCGGTAACAGCGTCTGCGTCCACGCCGCGCGGAAGGCCTCGCTCCCCGCCCCGGGGCGCAGCGGGGCGTTGGCCACGTTGCCGATGCCGCGCTCGTTGGCGTAACCCGTGTCGGGATACAGGGGCATCTGGTGCGAGCTCAGGTACGCCACGCGCGGGTCACCGTCGAAGATCGCCTGGGTGCCGTTGCCGTGGTGCACATCGAAATCGACGATCGCCACCCGCGCCAGGCCGTGCGCATCGAGCGCCTGTGCGGCGGCGACCGCGATGCTGTTGAACAGGCAGAAGCCCATCGCCACGGACGGCGTTGCATGGTGGCCCGGCGGGCGTACGGCGCAGAAGGCGCGACGCGCGGATCCAGGCCGCTGCGACGCCGCGATCACGGCGTCGACCGCGGCGATGCCGGCGCCGGCGGCGCGCAGCGCGGCCTCGGCCGAATGCTTCGAAAGCACTGTGTCGGGATCCAGCGGTATCGCCGCATCCGCGACCGGTGTGTCGAGCACCAGGCGCAGCAGCCCGTCGTCGTGCACGCGCAGCAGCTGTCCACGCGTGGCGCGCGGTGCTTCCAGCCATGGGACGTCCGGGAAGGCCGCTCGCAGCGCCGCGGTTACGGCTTCCAGGCGCGCCGGTCGTTCGGCATGGCCGGTGCCGGTCTCGTGCAGCAGGCAGGCGGGGTGGGTGTAGAACTGCACGGGCGGTTCCGGTGGGAAAGCGAGACCACGAGGGTAGCGGCGACGCGATGGTCGCGCCCGTGAATTCCCGTGCGCCGGGTCCGCGCACGCGTGGCGACGCGGCGGGTGTGCCGCACGCCTAGCTTGTAGGCGGCGCGCCCTTGCGCCGTTCGTGATTCCACAGCACTTCGCCATGGCCGCTGGCGCGCGCGAGCACACGGGCCAGGACGAACAGCAGGTCGGACAGGCGGTTGAGGTAACGGACGGCTTCCGCGCGCACCGCGTCGTGCCGCGCCAGGGTGACCGTTTCGCGCTCCGCCCGGCGCACCACGGTGCGGGCGACGTGGCAGCGCGCCGCGGCTTCGCCACCGCCGGGGAGGATGAAGTCCTTCAGCGGCGGCAGCGGGTCGTTGAAGGCATCCAGGCTTTTTTCCAGGCGCTCGATGTCCGCTTCGAAGATCGCCGCGTGGCCCGGGATGCACAGCTCGCCACCGAGGTCGAACAGCTGGTGCTGGACCGAGACCAGCAGCGCGCGCACGTCATCGGGAATATCGGTGGCCAGCACCAGGCCGATGCACGAGTTGGCCTCGTCCACGGTGCCGTAGGCGGCGACGCGCGCGGAATCCTTGGCGACGCGGCTGCCGTCGCCCAGGCCGGTGGTGCCGTCGTCACCGGTCCGGGTGTAGATCTTGGAAAGACGGTTGCCCACGCCGCTCGAACCGTTGGAGTCAGACGGTCTGCGCGCGCAGCACCGGCATGCGCTGGCGCAGCAGGCTGAAGCCGCCGAACAGCATCGCGGAGAAGAACAGCGTGCCCAGCAACGTGCCCTGGAAGAACGGGATGCCGGCGATGTAGGCCGCCATCAGGCCGGCGGCGTTCTGCGGGTACATCGACGAGCCGATCCAGGCGCCGAAGTTGGTCACGAGGAAGAACAGCACCGACCCGGCCAGCGAAAACCCGAGCACGCGCAGGCCGTTCACCTTGCCGCGCAGGCCGAAGCCGAGCACGCTCGACAGCGCGATGCACGCGTACACCAGCCAGAAGCTCGCGCTGCCGAAGTAGGTCGCGTAGCCGCCGCCATGGATCTGCGACAAGGCCAGGTCCGACACCAGCAGCCCCGCAAGCGGCACCAGCACGGCCAGCCAGCGCGACGCGAAGTAGGCACCGCCGAACAGCGCGATGGCCTCCACCGGGGAGAAGTTCCACGGGTGCGGCGCGACGCGGGTGAGGGCGGCGACGAGGATCATGGCGCCGAGGACGAGCGGACCGGGAGCGAACGAAGAAGCGGTGCGATTCATGGCTGCGTACTGATGTGGGCCGGTGCCGGCCGTAGGTCCGTTAGCATAGCGCAATGGCCCAGACCGACCTGTCCCCGCAGTCCGCCGCGCCCCCGGGCGAGGACGCCTCGCACGACGTACTCATCATCGGCGGCGGGTTGGTCGGCGCCAGCCTCGCCATCGCCCTCGACCGCCTCGGCCTCGATGTCGGGCTGGTCGAAGCGACCGCTCCGGGCACGCTGCCCGCGGTGTTCGACGAGCGCAACCTGAGTTTTGCCGAAGCCACGCTGCATGCGCTGAGCGCGCTTGGCGTCATGCAGAAGCTGCGCGCACCGATCGGGGCGATCCAGCGCATCCACGTCAGCCGCAGCGGCGATTTCGGCCGCACCGTGCTGGATGCGGCGAAGTACGGCCGCAGCGAATTCGGGCGCGTGGTGATCGCGCGTGACTTCGGCGAGGCGCTGGAAGCCCGGCTGACGGAGCTGACGCACCTGCGCCGCTACCGTCCCGCGCGCTTCCTTGGCCTGGTCGACGCAGGAGCCGAGGCGCGCGGCGTCCGCGTCGCCGACGCCAGCGGCGAGCGCGTAGTGCGTGCAAGGCTGCTGGTGGCGGCGGACGGCACCCGCAGCGGCGTGCGCGATGCCCTGGGCATCGCGGTGGACGAGCACGACTACGCGCAGACCCTGTTCGTCGCTCGCCTGCGCAGCGAGCGCGCGCCAGACGGCACCGCCTACGAACGCTTCGGCGCCCACGGCCCGACCGCACTGCTGCCGCGCGGCGACCGCTGCTTCGGGCTCGTGCATGGCGTGGCGAGGGACGAGGCCGACGCCGTCGCCGCGCTCGACGACGCCGGCTTCCTCGCCCGCGTGCAGGACGCATTCGGCTGGCGCATCGGCCGCTTCCTCGGCTGTGGCCCGCGCAGCGCGTACCCGGTCACGCGGGTACTGGCGCGCGCGTTGACCGCGCCACGCGCGGTGCTGGTCGGCAATGCGGCCCAGACCATCCATCCGATCGGGGCGCAGGGCTTCAACCTGGGGCTGCGCGATGCGTTGACCCTGGCCGAGCTGATCGAGGAAGGGCGTCGGGATGCCGCCCGCAGCGGCACGCGCCTGGATTGCGGCGACGCCGCGCTGTTGGCGCGCTACACCCAGCGCCGCGGCGAGGATCGCGAACGCACGGTCGCCTTTTCCGACGGGTTGGCGCGCTTCACCGCGAACGAGTCGACGCTGCTGCGTCCGCTGCGCAGCCTCGGCCTGGTCGCGGCCGACCGGTTGCCTTCCGCGCAGGCCTTCCTGGTTGGCGCGGCGATGGGTTATCGCGGCGACGTTCCCGCGCTGTGCCGCGGCGAGCCGCGCCCGGGGGTGGCATGAGCCGTCGCGACGCAATCGATATCGCCATCGTCGGTGCTGGCGTGGTCGGCGCCGCCGCGGCGCTCGCCTTGGCGCGGGATGGATGGCAGGTCGCACTGGTGGAGGCGCGCGAACCCGCGCCGTGGCGCGTCGACCAGCCCGACCTGCGCGTGTACGCATTCGCACCGGACAACGCCGCGCTGCTCGACGACCTGGGCGTGTGGGCATCGATCCGCGATGCGCGCGCGCAGCCGTATCGCGGCATGCGCGTGTGGGACGCGGCGGGCGGCGACGCGCTGCGCTTCGATGCCGATGCGTTCGGCCGGCGCGAACTGGGCTGGATCGTCGAGAACGCGCTGCTCGTGGACCGCCTGTGGAACGCGCTGCCGGCGGCGGGCGTGCGCCTGGTCTGTCCGGCGCAGCTGGCGACGCTCGAGCAGGAGGCCGGCCACGCCACGCTCGAACTGGAGGACGGCACGCGCCTGCGCGCGCGCCTGGCGCTGGCGGCCGATGGCGGCGATTCGAAGCTGCGCGGCTTGGCGGGCATCGACACCTACACCCACGATTACGGACAGAACGGCCTGGTCGCGTTCGTGGATCACGAACGTCCGCACGAAGCGACGTGCTGGCAGCGCTTCCTGCCCACCGGACCTCTGGCATTCCTGCCCTTCGCGGGCGATGGCCATCGCAGCTCGATCGTCTGGACCCTGCCCGAAGCCGAGGCCACGCGGCTGCTGCAGGCGGACGAGGCGGATTTCCTGCGCGAACTGCACCTCACGTTTGCGGGCACGCTGGGCGCGCTCACCGCGGTGTCCAGGCGGGTCGCGTTCCCGTTGCGCCGCCAGCTCGCGCAGGCGCACGTGGCCGGGCGTGTCGCGGTGATCGGCGACGCCGCGCACGTGGTGCATCCGCTGGCCGGGCAAGGCGTCAACCTCGGCCTGCGCGATGTCGCGGCGCTGCGCGCGGTGCTGCAACGGCAGCGCGCGGCTGGCCGCGATCCCGGCGCCGCCGCGCCATTGGCGCGCTGGGCGCGCGCTCGCCGCAGCGAGAATGCGCTGGCGGCATATTCCTTCGACAGCCTCAATCGCCTGTTCTCCAACGACCACCTGCTCGCGACCCTGGCGCGCGGGCCGTTGCTGGGGCTGGTGGGCAAGCTACCGCCGCTGCGGCATGCGTTCTGGCGGCGCGCCGCTGGGTTGTGACCGCGGCCGGAGCGCCGCGTGACAGCAAACGCCCCGCTACAAGCGGGGCGTTCGCGTTTTCGCTGCGGGATCAAGCCAGCCGGATCAATTGACCACGCTTTCCGTTTCCGTGCGCGACAGCTTGCCGTCGTGGTCGGTATCCAGCGCGGCGAACTGCTGCTGGACCTTGGCGTTGCGCGCGGCTTCGCGACGCGAGAGCACGCCGTCCTGGTCGACATCCAGCGCGCGGAATTCGGGGCGGTAGCCCGCCGCGATCGGATCGCCCGGATGCGAGGTGACGGTGACGTTGGCCGTCGGCAGCACCGCAGTGGAGGCGCGCGCGCTGGTGGCCATGCCCGTCGTGGTCGTCTGCATCGCCGCCGAAGCGTCGTTGCTGGTCATGGCCGTCGCCTCCGGCTCGGCCGGGGTCGCCGGTTCCGGGGTGGGCGGCGGAGGTGCCGCCGCCTCGGCCGTGGCCGCGGCGGCGTCCTGTGCCCGCGCGCTCGCGTCGGCGGCCTTCGCGCTGGCCTTGCTCGCGGTGCGCGCGGCGGCCTGCGCCTCGGCGGCCGCAGCCACCGGGTTCGTGCCTCCTTCGGCCACGCTCGCGGCGCCCTGCGCCTGTTGCGCCGCCGTGACCGCTTCGTTGGCGGCGGCATTGGCGCTCACGGACGACTCATGCGCGGCGTGTGCATGCGCGTCCGCGGCGACCGCGCCACTGGCCGTGGCCGCACCGGCATCGCGCACCTGGGCCGCGGTCTGCGCGGCCGCCTGTGCGGACTTGGCGCTCGTGCGCGCGGCCTGCGCCTCGTCGGTGGCGGTGGTGGCCTTGTCCTCGGCCGTCTGCTTGGCCGGGGCGGTCGACTGCGCGAACGCGGAGCCGCCAACGCCGAGCGCGGCGATCAGGGCGAGCAGGAGGAGATGATGACGATGCTTCATGACGGGCTCCGGAAGGGGTTTTCCGGGCCGCACGCTAGTCCTGCATCAGTCAATCACGCGTCAATGAAGTGCGCGCAGGCGACCTTGCGTTCATGCATGTGAGCAACGCGTCAGCGCCGCGCCTTCATTCACGCTGCGAGGTGGCGAAGACGGTGATTTCCTCGCGGTCGTGGAACAACTGGCGCGCACGCACCTGCAGCGGCTTCTGCGCCTGCTGCTCGAACAGCTGCAGGCACAGCCGGGTCTCTTCCCAGCGCTTCTTCATCGGCAGCTTGAGGTTGAAGATGGTGTGGCGGCACCAGCCTTCGCGCAGCCAAGTGGCCATGCGCTCGGCGACGCGGCGCGGCTGTTCGACCATGTCGCACACCATCCAGTCCAGCGCTGCCTTGGGTTGCCAATGGAAGCCGTCGGCGCGCAGGTGGTCGACGCGGCCGCTGTCGAGCAGTTGCTGGCGCAGCGGGCCGTTGTCGACCGAGGTGACATGCAGGCCGTTGCGCACCAGCACCCAGGTCCAGCCACCGGGCGCGGCGCCCAGGTCGGTGGCGCGCATGCCTTCGCGCAGCAGGCGTGAGCGCTCCGCGTCGGTGAGCAGGGTGAGCAGGGCTTCGTCGAGCTTGAGTGCGGAACGGCTGGGCGCGTCCGGATGCATGCGCAGGCGCGGGATGCCCAGCGGCCAGAGCGAACCGTCGTGCGGATCGCCCTGGGCGAGCACGATGTGGTCGCCGGCGAGGAACAGCACATGCAGGCGCGGGCGGGTCGCATCGTCCTCGCGCGCAAGCCATCCGGCCTTGCGCAGCGCCGGGCGCAACGCGTTGCCGAAACTGCGGGCGAGGCCGGCGAGCGGCTTGCCTTCATCGGAATCGGGATGCTCCACCCACAGCTCGCCGAACAGCCGCCGCGGCAGTGCATCGAGCGCGGCGAGGATCGGGGCGATTCGGTCCTTCGGGTCGATCCCGCGCAGCTCGGCCAGGCGCAGCAGCTTCTGCCGCGCGAAGATCAGGCCGGCGAAGGGCAGGGCGCGCGACAGCGTTTCGGCCTCGTCGCTGAAGAATTCGACGTAGCCGCTGTTGCGCGCGGTGCGCGCGTAGCCGGGCACCCCGGCGAGCGCCGCGCGTTCGGTGAGTTCGCCCGCCAGTTCCGGCTCGAATCCGGCGCGGCACCAGCAGAACAGGCCATCCGGGGACTGCGCGTCGGCCGGCATCAGTAGCGTTCGCCGCCCGCTTCGCCGTAGCCGCGCAGCACCGCGCGCGCCTCGTCGCGCAGCACGTCGCGGGTGACCACGATGCCGCGGCGCTCGAGTTCGCCCACCCAGTCCGCGGGCAGCGGGCCTTCGTCGAATTCGGTGAGTTCCTCGACGTCCTCGCTGCGCGCGCCGATCAGCAGGCGGTCGATGCCGGCCCAGACCGTGGCGCCGTAGCACTGGCAGCACGGCTGCGACGAGGTGGCCAGCGTGATCGGGCCGATCGGCGCATCGTCGGCGTCGCGATTGAGGCGCGGTCGCTGGGTGCGCAGCTGCGCCAGCATGTACGCCATCATCTCGGCGTGCGCGACCGAACACGAATGCGGCAGCACGCGGTTGACGCCGATGGCGATCAGGCGATCGTCGGGCCCGAACACGGCGGCGCCGAAGGGTCCGCCGCTTCTTTCCTCGACGTTGACGCGCGACAGCTCGATCGCGAGCGCGACCTTGTCGTCATCGCTGGCATACGTGCGCGCGGTGTCGACGCTGTCGTGCACCCACGCCGGCAAGGTGAGATGGACCTGGGCGTAGAGCATTACTGCAGCTGTCCGCCGGCGGCGGCCTCGCAGCGGCCCTGCTTGCAGCTGCAGGACGAGATTTCCGGGAAGCCGCACACCGATGACATGCCCTTCTTCGCGCATTCGGCCTGCACGCCCTTCGGGTCGGTCGGGCTGTTGACGTTGACGCAGGCCGGCTGGTAGCCGCAGCAACTGCCGACGTTCTTCACCGCGCAGTCGGCATCGGTGCGGCAACTGGTGTCGACGATGCCCGGCTTGCTGCCCGGCAGTTCGTCCCTCGGCTCCGGCGGCAGCGGGCCGCCGGTGCGCATGGTTTCCTTCGGCGCCGCCGGCGTCGGCTGCGCCTGCGCCGGTGCCGGCTTGGCAACGGACGACGGCGCGTCGGCCTTGGCCTGTGCGTCGCCGTTCGGGGCCGGGGCCGCGCAGGCGGCGAGGACGCCCACTGCGAGCGCGAACGTAGCGATACGGAGGGTGCGGCGAATGGTGTCCGGCATGCGCATGGGTGCTGCTCCTCAGGCTTTGCCCGACCAGGTATCACGCAGCGTCACGCTGCGGTTGAACACCGGCCGCGCGGGGCTATGGTCATAGCGGTCGGCGACGAAATAGCCGATGCGCTCGAACTGGAACGATTGCTCCGGCGCGGCCTGCGCGGCCGCCGGCTCGACATAGCCGGTGACGACGCGGCGCGAATCCGGGTTCATGTAGTCCTTGTAGGTCTTGCCGCCTTCCTCGTTGTCCGGATCGGCGACGACGAACAGGCGGTCGTACAGGCGCACTTCCGCGGCGACCGCATGCTTCGCACTGACCCAGTGGATGGTGCCCTTGACCTTGCGGTTGGCGCCTTCCATGCCGGGACGCGAATCCGGATCGAGCGTGCAGCGCAGTTCGACCACCTTGCCACTCGCGTCCTTGACCGCTTCATCGCAACGGATGATGCCGGCGCCACGCAGGCGCACGTCGCCGCCCACGGTCAGGCGCTTGAAGCCCGGCGGCGGCACTTCCTCGAAGTCCTCGCGCTCGATCCACAGCTCGCGCGCGAACGGCACCTGGCGCTCGCCCAGCAAAGCGTCCTTGGGATGGTTGGAGAAGGTCAGCGATTCCTCGTGCGATTCGCCCAGGTTGGTCAGCACCAGCTTGAGCGGATCGATCACGGCCATGCGCCGCGGCGCGTGCGCGTCGAGGTCGTCGCGCAGCGCGCCCTCGAGGATCGAGATGTCCAGCAGCGAGTTCTGCTTGCTGATGCCGACGCGGTCGACCATCAGGCGCAGCGCCGACGGCGTGTAGCCGCGGCGGCGGATGCCCTGCAGGGTCGGCATGCGCGGATCGTTCCAGCCGTCGACCAGGCCTTCGGTGACCATCGCCAGCAGCTTGCGCTTGCTCATCACCAGGAAGTTGAAGTTCAGGCGCGAGAACTCGATCTGGCGCGGCTTGCTGGCCTCGAACGGCAGGCCCCTGGAGGTCAGCGGCGCGACCAGTTCCGGCGAATGGGCGAGGTCGACCTTGTCCACGCACCAGTCGTACAGCGGGCGATGGTCCTCGAACTCGAGCGTGCACAGCGAGTGGGTGATGCCTTCGACCGCGTCGCTCAGCGAATGCGCGTAGTCGTACATCGGGTAGATCGGCCAGTCGTTGCCGGTGTTCTGGTGCTCGACGTGCTTGATCCGGTACAGCGCCGGATCGCGCAGGTTGATGTTGCCGCTGGCCATGTCGATCTTGGCGCGCAGGGTGCGCGCGCCGTCCGGGAACTCGCCGGCGCGCATGCGCCGGAACAGGTCGAGGTTCTCCTCGACGGAACGCTCGCGGTAAGGCGAATTGCGGCCCGGCTCGGTGAGGGTGCCGCGGTACTCGCGCACCTGCTCGGCGCTGAGGTCGCAGACGAAGGCGTCGCCCTGGCGGATCAGCTTCTCGCCGGCCAGGTACAGCACCTCGAAGTAGTCGGAGGCGTGGCGCAGGTCGTGCCACTCGAAGCCGAGCCAGCGCACGTCGTCCTGGATCGCGCGGACGTACTCGGGGTCTTCCTTGGCCGGGTTGGTGTCGTCCAGGCGCAGGTTGCACTCGCCGCCGAACTCGCGGGCGACGCCGAAGTCCAGGCAGATCGCCTTGGCGTGGCCGATGTGCAGGTAGCCGTTGGGCTCGGGCGGGAAGCGGGTCTTGATCGCCGCATGCTTGCCGCTGGCGAGGTCCTCGCGAACGATCTGCCGGATGAAGTCGTTCTTCTCCGGGGTGGCGGGGACGGCGGGAGCGGGCGTGGCGGACATGCAGGACGAAGGCAGCGAGGGAGAACGCGCAGTTTAGCCGCTGGGGCTCGGGGAGGTTTCCGCCGGATGCCGGGCGGGCCGGGCATGGGCCGGATCTGCCCGCCGGGAGCCGCATCCGGTCGTGGGCGAGGAGAAGCCAGGGCCGGGCCAGTGGAAATTGCCCGCGGTCCGGTGGAATTCGCTCGCGCGCCAGTGAAACCCACTTGCGGTCGAGCGGCATTTGCTCGCGCGCCAGTGAAGACTACTCGCGGCCGGGTGAAATCCGCTCGCCGGCCAGTGAAATCCACTCGCGGTCGACTGAAGACCACCGGTGTGCCAGTGCAATCCACTCGCGGGCGAGTGCAATCCGCTCGCGGCCGGGTGAGATCCGCTCGCCGGTCAGTGAAATCCACTCGCGCTCGACTGGCGACCACCGGTGCACCAGTGAAATCCACTCGTGGGCGAGTGCAATCCACTCGTGGGCGAGTGCAATCCACTCGTGGGCGAGTGGAATCCACTCTTGCGCCAGTGAAATCCAGTCGCGGCCGAGTGAATTCCACTCGCCCGCCCGTGGCAACCAGGCGCCCAAGCGCCGGCCACCCACTCGCGTGCGAGCGGCGCGGCTGCCGGCATCCAACGTAAGCTGGGCCCATGGCCAACCTGCTGACCCTGATCCGCGACGTTCCCGACTTCCCCAAGCCCGGCGTGGTGTTCAAGGACATCGGGCCGCTGCTGGCCGACCCCGCCGGGTTCGCCGCCTGCATCACCGCGCTGGCGGCGCCTTGGAAGGACACGCCCCTCGATGCCATCTGCGGGATCGAGTCGCGCGGCTTCATCTTCGGTGCGGCCATGGCCCTGGCGATGCAGACCGGCTTCGTGCCGCTGCGCAAGGTCGGCAAGCTGCCGCCGCCGACCATCGGCGTGGACTACGACCTGGAGTACGGCAGCGCGCGCCTGGAGATCGGCGCGCAGGGCCTGAAGAAGGGAGCGCGCGTCTTGCTGGTGGACGACGTGCTGGCCACGGGCGGCACCCTGGATGCGGGACGCCGGCTGCTCGAGGCGATCGGCGCCGAGGTGGTGGGCGCGGGGGTGGTGATCGAGATCGATGCATTGTCGGGCCGCGCGCGCTGGCCCAGCGCCATCCCCCTGCGCGCGCTGCTGCATTGCTGAGGCGTATGCTGGATCCGCGACCCGAGCGCCGGAGCCTGCGATGAAAGTCGTCTACGAAGCCGCCAACCTGATCGACGCCCACCTGGTCCGGCATGCGCTGGAAGCGGCGGAGATACCGGCATTCCTGCGCGGTGAGCAGTTGCTCGGCGGCATGGGCGAGCTGCCGTTGTTCGGGGTGATTGCGGTGTGCGTGCCGGACGTGGCGTGGCCGCAGGCGCGCGAGATCGTCCTGGCCTTGCCGCTGGGCGAAGCGCCGGCGCCGGAGGACGACGAGCTCGGCGCCGACGGCTGGCTGCCCGCGTAAACCCGCTGCGCCGGTCGTGCGACCGTCTCCTCATCGCGATCGCGATGGCTTCGTTGCATGCGCGTCCACGCCGCGCGCCGCCGGCCGCGCCACAATGCCGGTCCCGCACCCGCCCCAGGACCCGCGCGTCATGCCCCTGCTCGTGATCGGCAACAAGAACTACTCGTCGTGGTCGCTGCGGCCGTGGTTGCTGCTGCGGCACTTCGGCGTCGCCTTCGACGAGCTGCGCCTGAACCTGGACACGCCGGAGTTCCATGCGCAGATCGGCCAATGGTCGCCCACGCGCACCGTGCCGGTGCTGCACGACGACGGCCTGGTGGTGCCCGACTCGCTGGCGATCTGCGAGTACGCCAACGAACGCTGGCTCGACGGCCGCGGCTGGCCCGGCGACGTGCGCACCCGCGCCCGGGCGCGCGCGGCCGCCATGGAGATGCACTCGGGTTTCCGCGCGCTGCGCACGCAGCTGCCGATGAACTGCCGGCGTCGCCCCGACGCCTACCGCTGGGACGCCCACGCGCAGGCCGACATGGATCGGATCCAGGCACTGTGGCGGGAGTTGCGCGCCGACTTCGCCGCGAACGGGGACTTCCTCTGCGGCGGTTTCGGCATCGTCGATGCGATGTTCGCGCCCGTGGCGATGCGCTTCCTCGGCTACGGCGTGGCAATGGACGCCAACGCGCAACGCTACGTCGATGCGCTGACGGCACTGCCGGCCCTGCGCGAGTGGCGCGCCGCCGCGGACGCCGAACCCGAGCGGATCGCCGACACCGACAACCTGGTGCAGGCATGACCCACGCCTACCCGCGTGGTGCACTCGCCGGGATGGCGCTCGGCGCGGTGCTGATCAGCACCTCGGCGGTATTCGTGAAGTGGGTGTCGATCGGGCCGACGGCCTCGGCGTTCTGGCGCATGGGCCTGGCCGCGGTGCTGCTGCTGGGGTGGTGGTTCCGCCGCGCCGCGGGCGCCACCTGGATGCCGGAGCGGCGCGTGCTCGGCCTGCTGGTCGTGGCCGCGCTGTTCTTCGCCGCCGACCTGTGGATGTGGCACCGGAGCATCCTCTACGTCGGCGTCGGGCTGGCGACGCTGCTCGGTAATTTCCAGGTGTTCGCGCTCGCCGCCTACGGCAGTTTCGTGCTCGGCGAACGTGGCGGCTGGCGGCTGTGGGTCGGCCTGCTGATGGCGCTGGCGGGACTCACCCTGCTGCTGGCGCCGGGCTGGGCCGGCTTCGATGCGCGCTTCCGCATCGGCATCGCGTTCGGCCTCGGCACCGCGGTCGCGTACGGCGGCTTCCTGATCGCGTTCCGCGCCGCGCAGGCGCAGCGCGCGCACGTGGCCAACGAGGCGCTGCTGTGGTGGCTGTGCGTGCTGACCGCGGCGCTGCTGCTGCCGTTGAGCCTGCTTGGCGGCGAATCCCTGGCGCCGCGCAGCGGCACCGACTGGGCCGCGTTGCTGGCCTACGCGCTGATCGCGCAGGTTTTCGGCTGGCTGGTGATCGGGCGGGTGATGCCGAAGCTGCCGGCGGGCGTGCTCGGCCTGTGCCTGCTGCTGCAGCCCCTGCTGTCGTACGTGTGGGATGCGCTGCTGTTCGGCACGCGCCTGGGGCCGGTGGGCATGCTGGGCCTGGCCTTGTCCTTGGCCGGCATCTTCCTCGGCCTGGTGCGCGGCACGCGCCGGCCGGCGGCGGAATCCGCGACGGCCTGAACCTCGGGCCGGGCGATGGACCGCCCTTACGGATCCGTCCCGTCCTGCTGCGAGCCGCCATCCCGGCGATCGCCGCACGCGCTGCAGACGTACCAGTGGTGGTCCTGGAGGCGCGTGAGGTGCGCACGCCCGCGGCATCCAGGCTGGGCACAGCGCGCGGGAATGCGCATCGCGATCGCGGTGGCGCCCACGAACACCATGACGCCCAGCGCGATGAACGCCGCCAGCCCCCACAGCCCCGGCGGCTGGGTCAGGTACAGCACCAGTCCCCCGCCGAACAGCAGGCCGAAGCGGAGCAGCAGGAGCAGTTGGCGATGGCTGTCGATGGTCATGGCGGCGCTAGAGGCGGGTGATCGCGCACACATACACCAGTTCGCACGCGCCGGCACCGACGTCCTCGCGCGTGAGCGAGCTGCGCCAGCGCCAGCCATCGCCGGCCTGCGCCTCCACCAGCCAGCCGTCGATGCGCACCCGCTGGCCGGCTTGCACGTCCCGCAGCGCGGATGCGATGGCCGCGTTGCCAGGGATCAGGTGCATGTTCGCCGCGGAGCGGTCGATCTCCGCCTGCGGGATCGGGGGCTCGCCGCCGTAGCGATAGCGGTACCAGCGCGCGGACTGGGTGATGGTCAGGCGCGACAGCACGGCGTCGTCGCGCATGCGGCCCCAGCCCAGGGCGAGATCGACCGGCGCGAGCTGCGCTTCGCGATCGGACCGGTAGTCGCGGCGCGACAGCACGCGGGCGTCGATGCTGAAACCGGCCAGCGGCTGCAACGTGGCGGCCGGCAGCCGGAAGGTGCCGAGCGCTGCGGGCACGCTGGTCTGCAATGGCGCGGCGAAGGCGGCCACGCGCGGCGGCAGCGTGCAGGCGATGGGCGCGGACTTGACGGATGCGCGGGCTCCCGCCGCGGGCGCCACCGCGGTGCCGGCGTCCACGCGTGCAGGGACATGCGGCATGCGCGGCGAAACCGGTGAGTACCACCAGCCGATGCCCGCGACGACCAGCACCAGCGCCAGCCACGCGCGCCCGTTCATGACTTGCCTGCGCTCCTGCGGGCACGCGCGACAGTCGGCGTCGGCGGCTTCAGCAGCGACTTGGGCAGGCTGCGCAGTTCCGCGGCGAGCTGCTGCAGGAAATCGCCCATCGCCGAACTGCGCCGCCACACCATCGCGATCTCGCGATGCGGCGCTTCGCCGCGGAACGGCAACAGGTGGATGTCGGGCGAGGCCGGCACCGGCGGCTGCACCGCCAGCACCGGCAGCAGGGTGATGCCGACGCCGGCGGCGACCATCTGCCGCAGCGTTTCCAGCGACGTGGCGCGGAAGCCATCGCGCTCGTCGGCGCCGGCCATGCGGCAGACATCGAGCGCCTGGTCGCGCAGGCAATGGCCTTCCTCGAGCAGCAGCAGGTGCTGGTCGTCGAGGTCGTCGACCACCAGCGACGATTGCCTGGCGAAGGCATGCTGCTGCGGCACGGCCAGCAGGAAGGGTTCGTCGAACAGCGGCTCGACGTGCAGCTGGTCGTCATGGATCGGCAGCGCGAGCAGGCCGGCGTCGAGGCGGCCATCGCGCAGGCGGGCGAGGATCTGGTCGGTTTTCTCCTCGACCAGCAGCAGTTCCAGGCGCGGGAAGCGCTTGCGCAGGCCGGGCACCACGTGCGGCAGCAGGTACGGGCCGAGGGTGGGGAACAGGCCGAGCCGCACGGTGCCCGCTTCCGGGTCCTGGCTGCGCCGCGCGATCTGGGTCATCTGCTCGACATCGCTGATCACCTTGCGCGCGCGCTCGGCGATCTCGCGTCCCACCGGCGTGAGCATGACCTTGCGCGGCGCGCGTTCGACCAGCGCGACGCCGAGTTCGTCCTCGAGCTTGCGGATCTGCGTGGACAGCGTCGGCTGGCTGACGAAGCTGGCCGCGGCCGCGCGGCCGAAATGCTTGTGGTCGGCGAGGGCGACGAGGTACTTGAGGTCGCGCAGGTTCATGCGGGCGATGGTAGCCCGGGTACGGCTGCCGGCCGCACCCGGGGTTGCCGGCTCCGCGCGGTCAGGCCGCGGCCTGCTGCTCGGCCGGCGCCGACGTGCGGATCAGGTGGTCGAACGCGCTCAGCGCCGCGGTCGAGCCCGCGCCCATCGCGATCACGATCTGCTTGTACGGCACGGTGGTGGCGTCGCCCGCGGCGAACACGCCCGGCAGCGAGGTCGCGCCGCGGTCGTCGATGAGGATCTCGCCGCGCGGCGACAGATCGACCGCGCCCTTCAGCCATTCGGTGTTGGGCAGCAGGCCGATCTGCACGAAGATGCCTTCGAGCTCGAGCGTGTGCGAGCGGCCGCTGCTGCGGTCGGTGTAGGCCAGGCCGGTGACCTTGTTGCCGTCGCCGAGTACCTGCGTGGTCTGCCCGCCGACGACGATGTCGACGTTGGGAAGGCTGCGCAGCTTGCGCTGCAGGACTTCGTCGGCGCGCAGCTTGCTGTCGAACTCGATCAGGGTGACATGCGCGACGATGCCGGCGAGGTCGATCGCCGCCTCGACGCCCGAGTTGCCGCCGCCGATCACCGCCACGCGCTTGCCCTTGAACAGCGGGCCATCGCAGTGCGGGCAATACGCCACGCCCTTGTTGCGGTACTGGTCCTCGCCCGGCACGTTCATCTGCCGCCAGCGTGCGCCGGTGGCGAGGACCACCGACTTCGCCTTCAGCGAGGCGCCGCTTTCCAGCTGCACTTCGATCAGGCCGCCGGGCGCCTTCGCCGGAACCAGCCTGCTCGCGCGCTGCAGGTTCATCACGTCGACCTCGTAGTCGCGCACGTGCTGCTCCAGCGCCACCGCGAGCTTCGGGCCCTCGGTGTAGGACACCGAGATGAAGTTCTCGATCGCCATGGTGTCGAGCACCTGGCCACCGAAGCGCTCGGCGGCGATGCCGGTGCGGATGCCCTTGCGCGCGGCGTAGATCGCCGCCGCCGCGCCGGCCGGGCCGCCGCCGACGATGAGCATGTCGAACGCTTCCTTCTTCGCGAGCTGCTCGGCCTGGCGCGCGGCGGCGCCCGTGTCCAGCTTCGCCAGGACCTGTTCCACCGTCATCCGGCCGACTTCAAACAGCTCGCCGTTGAGCAGCACGGTCGGCACCGACATCACCTCGCGCGCCTGTACCTCGTCCTGGTACAGCGCGCCGTCGATGGCGACGTGGCGGATGTTGGGGTTCAGCACGCTCATCAGGTTCAGTGCCTGCACCGTGTCCGGGCAGCTCTGGCACGAGAGCGACATGAAGGTCTCGAAGAAGAACTCACCCTGCAGCTCGCGCACCTGGTGGGCGAGCGCCTCCTCGATCTTCGGCGGGTGGCCGCCGACCTGGAGCAGCGCCAGCACCAGCGAGGTGAACTCGTGGCCGAGCGGAATGGCGGCGAAGCGCACCTCGATGTCGGTCCCGGTGCGCGCGATCGCGAACGACGGCTTGCGCGCTTCGCGGTCGTCGCGGCGGTAGCCGATCTTGTCGGACATCGATGCGATGTCCTGCAGCAGGGCTTCGAGCTCGCGCGAGGCCTCGCCGTCGTCGAGCGAGGCGACCAGCTCGATCGGTTGCTGCACGCGGGCCAGGTACGCCTGCAGTTGGGTCTTCAGGTCTGCATCGAGCATGGGAACTCCACGATGGCCAGGTGGGATGGGGGAGGCGCAGCCGGCGCAGGGCGCGGCGCGGCAGGAATGCATCGGAACGGATGCTTGAAGGAGCGGCCCGGGCCGGGGAGAGGGAGGCCCGAGGGCGCGCGGCGTGTACGGGCCGCTCGTCCAAGCATCCGACGGGCCGCGGCCCGCGGAATGCCGGCCCGCCGTTGCGGGCGGGCCAGCGGGTAACGCCTGGAATCAGATCTTGCCGACCAGGTCGAGCGACGGCTTGATGGTCTTCTCGCCTTCGTGCCACTTGGCCGGGCAGACCTCGCCCGGATGGCTGGCGACGAACTGGGCGGCCTTCAGCTTGCGCAGCGTCTCGGTGACATCGCGGGCGATGGCGTTGTCGTGGATTTCCAGCGTCTTGATCACGCCGTCCGGATTGATGATGAAGGTGCCGCGCAGGGCGAGGCCTTCTTCATCGATGTGGACGTCGAATGCGCGGGTCAGCTGGTGGGTCGGGTCGCCGACCAGCGGGAACTGCGCCTTGCCCACGGCCGGCGAGGTCTCGTGCCACACCTTGTGCGAGAAATGCGTGTCGGTGGTGACGATGTAGACCTCGGCGCCCGCCTTCTGGAACTCGGCGTAGTTGTTGGCGGCGTCCTCGACTTCGGTCGGGCAATTGAAGGTGAAGGCGGCCGGCATGAAGATCACGACGGACCACTTGCCCTTGAGCGAGGCGTCGGTCACTTCGACGAACTTGCCGTTATGGAAGGCCTGCGCCTTGAACGGCTTGATTTCGGTGTTGATCAAAGACATTGCATTCGTCCGTGGTTGAGGGTGGATGGGAAGACAGGAGGGAATGCTAGGTGTGGCGATCGAATTGATCAATTCGATTGATGCGATTGATGCGATAGGCAATGCCTATTAAGGCGGCAGGCGCCGCGCACGCGCCGATGTAAGCCGACGCGCCGTTTGCCGTGCGTATGCGCCGGGTGCAGGCGGCCGGACCGCTACCATTTGCCGATGAATTCCCACGCCCCCGGCACCCGACGCCTCGACGCCCTGCTGCGCGACGCGCGCGGCCGCATCGATGCGGTCGATGCGGAATTCCTGCTGCTGCACGTGTTGGGCCAGCCCCGCGCCTGGCTGTTCGCGCACCGCGATGATCCCGCTGCCGACGATGTCGCCGCTGTGTTCGAGGTGCTGGTGGAGCGGCGTGCGCGCGGCGAACCCGTCGCCTATCTCACCGGCCGGCGCGGCTTCTGGTCTTTCGACCTCGCGGTCACCGCCGCCACCCTGATCCCGCGCCCGGAAACCGAGCTGCTGGTGGAACTGGCGCTGGCCCGGTTGCCCACGGACCGCCCGCTGCGCGTGGCCGACCTGGGCACCGGCAGTGGCGCCATCGCCCTGGCTCTGGCGCACGAGCGGCCGCGCGCGCAGGTGGTCGCCAGCGACGCCAGCGCGCCGGCGCTCGCCGTCGCCAGCGCGAATGCGCGGGCACTGGGCCTGGCGAACGTGGTGTTCCGGGAAGGCGACTGGTTTGGCCCGCTGGCGGGCGAGCGCTTCGACCTGGTTGCCAGCAATCCGCCCTACATCGCCGGCGACGATCCGCACCTGGCGGAGGGCGACCTGCGCTTCGAGCCGGCGTCGGCGCTGAGCTCGGGCGTCGACGGCCTCGATGCGATCCGGCGGATCGTGGCGGATGCGCCCGCGCACCTGCAGGACGGGGGCTGGCTGCTGCTGGAGCACGGCTGGGAGCAGGGCGCGGCGGTGCGCGCGCTGCTGCGCGATGCCGGCTTCGCGGCGGTGGCGACCGAGCGCGACCTCGAAGGCCGCGACCGGGTGACGCTGGGGCAAAAGCCGCTCTAGTCGCCTGTCACCGCCTGTCCTGCGGGCGGCCGACAAGAGTCGGCAGGAGCCCGCGCGCTAGAATTTCCTTCCCCGCGAAGACGGACCCGTCGCAATGCGCACGCTCTTCCCCGAGATCCAGCCGTACGACACCGGCACGCTGCAGGTCGACGACCGCCACGTCCTCTATTACGAGCAGTGCGGCAATCCGGACGGCAAGCCGGTGGTGCTGCTGCATGGCGGCCCGGGCGCGGGCTGCAGCGACAAGATGCGGCGTTTCCACGATCCGGCGAAGTACCGCATCGTGTTGTTCGACCAGCGCGGCAGCGGCCGCTCGAAGCCGCATGCGGATCTGGTCGACAACACCACCTGGGACCTGGTTGCCGACATCGAGAAGCTGCGCGTGCAGCTCGGCATCGAACGCTGGCAGGTCTTCGGCGGCTCGTGGGGTTCCACGCTGGCCCTGGCGTATGCGGAGACCCATCCGCAGCGCGTCACCGAACTGGTGCTGCGCGGCATCTTCATGCTGCGCCGCTGGGAGCTGGAGTGGTTCTACCAGGAAGGCGCCTCGCGCCTGTTCCCCGACGCGTGGGAGCCGTACGTCAACGCGATTCCGCCGGTGGAGCGCCACGACCTGATTTCCGCGTTCCACCGCCGCCTGACCTCGGACGACGAAGCCACGCGCCTGGACGCGGCGCGGGCCTGGAGCGTGTGGGAAGGCGCGACCAGCTTCCTGCACGTCGATGCCGACTTCGTCGCCGGGCACGAGGACGCCGCGTTCGCGTTGGCGTTCGCGCGCATCGAGAACCATTACTTCGTCAATGGCGGCTTCTTCGAGGTCGAGGACCAGCTGCTGCGCGATGCGCACCGGCTCAAGGACATCCCCGGCGTGATCGTGCACGGCCGCTACGACGTGGTGTGCCCGGTGCAGAGCGCGTGGGAACTGCACAAGGCCTGGCCGAAGGGCGAGCTGGCGATCACGCCGGCCTCGGGGCATTCGGCCTTCGAGGCGGAGAACGTGGACGCGCTGGTCCGCGCGACGGAGCGCTTCGCCTGAGTCGCGCCGGCCTTCGTTCCCGCGCGGGACGAAGGCCTCGCCTCAGCCGGCGCGCGGCGTACCGTCCGGCTCGCGCTCCAGCATCCACAGCCCGGCCCAAAGCTTGAGGTCGAGCTCGTAGCCTTCGGCCTGCTTGCGCATCAACCATGCGGGCGCCTGCAGCCGTGGCACTTCGTGCACCGTGATGCCTTCCCCGTCCACCCCGCCGCCGGCGCCGACGCGCTTGAGTTGCGAAGCGCGGACGAAGGCGATGCGCTCGTTGCTCATGCCCGCGGAGGTCGGACCGACCAGCAGGACTTCGACCTGCGCCGGTTCCCAGCCGGTCTCCTCCACCAGTTCGCGCCGTGCCGCGGATTCCAGGGTGTCGTGCGCGTGGTCGTCGCCGACCAGGCCGGCGGGCATCTCGATCGTGCGCTTGCCCAGCGGCACGCGGAACTGCTCCACGAACAGCACGTGGTCGTCCGGCGTGGCGGCGATGATGATCACCGCCATGCCGTTGCCATGGCTGCGCTCGGCATATTCCCAGTGGCCGCGACGCATCAGTCGCAGCCACTGGCCGTCATACAGGGTTTCGCTCGGGTGGTCTTCGGTTTCGTGCTGCTGCTGGCTCATGCGGCGATGCTACCGCGCCGCGATCGCCCCCGCCGTCGTTCCACCGCAATGCGCAGCGCGCGCGAGGAGCGCTGGCAGGCGGGATCTCGCGCGCGCGGCCGGCGCTAGGCGACCGCGAATTCCAGCCCCGCCGCGGCGTGCAGCCGGCGCCGGGTCATCGGCCCGAAGCGCAGCGCCTCGCACAGGGTCGCCAGCATCTGCGGATCGGGATTGCCGCGTTCGAAGTGGCCCGCTTCCAGCGGCGCATCCAGCGCGATGGTGGTGAGGCGGCGCCACAACAGGGCCTGTTCGCGGTGCTCGCGCAGCTTGGCCGCGACGCCGGCGGCTCCGCGGATGCGCAGGTACGGCACTTCGTCGATCCGCGCCAGCAGTGCGTCCAGCGTTTCGAAGTGCGCCAGCAGTACCGCCGCGGTCTTGGCGCCGACACCGGGCACGCCGGGGATGTTGTCGACGCTGTCGCCGGTGAGGGCGAGGTAATCGGCGACCTGGTGCGCGTGCACGCCCTGGCGCGCCTTGACGCCGCTCGCGCCCCAGCGCTGGTCGCGGGCGTAATCCCACTGCTCGTCGTGCTCGCCCAGCAACTGCGAAAGATCCTTGTCCGCGGAGACGATCACGCTGCGGAAGCCGTGCGCACGCTGCCGCACCAGTGCCGAACCGATCAGGTCGTCGGCCTCGTAGTCGCCGTGCGCCAGCACCGTGAAGCCCAGTGAGATGCACAGCGCCTTGCAATGCGCGAACTGGCGCTTGAGTTCTTCCGGCGCGGCGTCGCGGTTGGCCTTGTAGGCCGGATACAGCGTGTTGCGGAAGCACGAGTCGAGCGCCTCGTCGAAGGCGATGGCGATGTGCTGCGGCCGCGTGCGGTCGAGCAGTTCCAGCAGGAAGCGGGCGAAACCGTGCACGGCGTTGGCCGGCCAGCCGTCCGCGTCGGTGAATTCGTTCGGCATCGAATGCCAGGCCCGGAACACGTACATGCTGGCGTCGACCAGGTACAGGGCGCGCGGGGTGGCTGCGGGCGTGGTCATGGCGTCCACTCGCTCAGCAGCTCGCGCGGATCGGGGCGTTCGCGCTCCGGCGCGTCGAGCTTGGGCGTGCCGATGTGGATGAAGCCGGCGATGCGCTCGTGCGCGGCCAATTCCAGCCAGCGCGCGACTTCCGCGTCGTAGGCGGGCCAGCCCGTCAGCCACTGGGCGCCGAAGCCCGCGGCCTGGGCGGCCTGCAGCAGCGCGAAACAGACGCAGCCCGCGCTGAGCAGGCGCTCCTGCTCGGGGATCTTCTCGTCCGGTCCGAGTTGCGCGACGACCGCGATCACCAGCGGGGCGTGGGCGAAGCGCAGCCGATCCTTTTCGATCGCGGCATCGCCGGCATCGGGATCGCGTTCGCGGCCGCGCGCCGCCAGGCGCTCGCCGAGGGCGAGGCGCGCATCACCGCGAATGGCCAGGAAGCGCCACGGCGTGCGCTTGCCGTGGTCGGGTACGCGCACGGCCGACTGCAGCAACCGCAGCAGGGTGGGCTGGTCGGGCGCCGGGTCGGTGAGTTGTTTGGACGGGACCGAGCGCCGCCGGTCGAGCGGGGCCAGTCGGTCGTCAAGGACGTTATGGGACATGGGTCACAGATCTGGAGACAAGGTCGCAAGCTGACAATTTCGGACACTATGCTGCGGAACACGTCGCAAAGTGCCGTCGGTGTCGCAGCCCGGCGGCGGGGAAAAGGTGGCAACAGTGTCCGATTATCCTCCCATGGCCAAGACCGCACAGGGCGCTTCCGGGCGTGGCGATCCCGCGCGCGTGCTGGAAGAGATCAAGCGCATCGCGGTCGAGCTGTTGGGCGCGGTGCCCAGCGGCCTGTACGCGCCGGTCGAGTTCACCCTGCAGGATTCCTCCGCCCGCGGTGGCGCCGTCCGCCACGTCGAACTGCAGGCGCTGCTGAAACTGCGCCAGCAGGCCGCCGGATTCGTCATGCGTTACCGCCAACAGGTGGCGCAGGGCTTCGACGATTTCCGCTCGCTGCGCATCCGCAACCGCGGCGACCTGCCGCTGTCGCTGGTCGCGGAGAACCAGCTCGCCTTCCACCTGGCCGGCCAGCAATTGGCCGACGCCATCGAGAACCGCTTCGCTCCCGCGCTGGAAACCATGAACGCCCGCCTGGACAAGCTGGCAGAAGCGCTGCAGATGCAGCCGGGCGCCAACCCGATCGGCGCCGGCCGCCTGGCCGGGGCCTTCATCGAAACCTACCGCGACGCGGCCATGCCGCACGACCTGCAGCCGCTGATGTTCCGCGCCTACGAGCAGGAACTCACGCGCGTGCTCGGCGACCTTTACACCCGCGTCAACCAGCTGCTGGCGACCTCCGGCTACGGCGCGCCTGCACAAGGGCCGCGCCCGCTGCCGCCCAAGGACATCCAGGTCGCCCGGCGCGACCAGGAACCCGAACTGGTGCCGGAGATCCGCCGCACCCGGGTGAAGGATCCGGCCATCTCCGCGCAATTCGCGCAGTTGCGCTCCGAACTGCGCGCCTGGCGCCAGCAGCGGCCCGGGCATGCCCAGAACGAAGCCCTGAACGCATTGCCGCGCCGCGAATTGCGCAACGAGGAAGTGCTCGGCGTGGCTTCGCTGCTGCAGACCGAGTCGCCGGACGTCTTCGTGCGCGCGCTCAACGGCCAGGCGGGCCAGCTGGCCCATGCGATCCGCGAGCACCTGGTCGACGGTGCGCGTCGCCTCGGCCACAACCCCGACTACACCCGCATGAGTGCCGACCAGGACGACGCCATCGACCTGGTCGGGATGCTGTTCGAGTCGCTGTTCCAGAGCTACGCGCTGCTGGACCACGCGCGCCGCCTCTACGGCCGGCTGGTGATGCCGTACGTCAAGGTCGCGATGAGCGACGGCGGCGTGTTCGTGCAGCGCGAGCACCCCGCGCGCAGGTTGCTGGATGCGATCACCGAAGCCTGCGAAGGCAATTCGGCGGCGACACCGCAGGACCGCGAACTGATCGAGCGCTGCGCCGCGATCTCCCAGCGCATCGTCGCCGATTACAACGAAGACCTGGCGGTGTTCGAACTCGCGCATTCCGAACTGGAAGGGCTGCTCGAGCAGCACCGCCGCCGCGTCGAATTGCAGGAGGCGCGCGCGGCCAAGGCCACCTTCGGCCGCGAGCGCCTCAACGAGGCGCGCACCCAAGCGGACCAGGTGCTGCACTACCTCTTCAACGAGCCGATGGCGGGTCCGGTGGGCGAATTCCTCGCCGAGCCGTGGCGCCACCACCTGGTGCAGACGCTGCTACGGGATGGCGCGGGTTCGCCCCGGCACGCGGAAACGCTGGCACTCGGCGACGCATTGCTGGATACCGACCGCATGGCGCGTACCGGTACCGACGGCGGCAAGCTGGCCGATCGCCTGCTGTCGCTGCAGGAAGCCATCACCCAGTGCCTGGCCAGTTCGGGGCTGGACGAGGACGCCGCCGTGCAGCGCCTCGCCGATCTCATTCGCGCTTTCGCGCTGCCGGACGTGCCGCGGAGCGTGCCGGCGATGCCGGCTCCGGCGATGGACGAGGAAGCCGCCACCGAGGACGCGTCGTTGTGGCTGGCCGGCGGTACCGACACGGTCCAGCACGATCCCGAAATCGCCGCGCGCATGCGCCGCCTGTTGCCGGGCGAATGGCTGCGCTTGCTCGATCCGGCAGGGCAGGCGGTTGCGGTCAAGGTCGCCTGGATCAGCCCGATGAGCGGCCGCTTCCTGCTGGTGAATCGCCGCGGCCTGCGCGTGCTGGTTGCGTCGGCGGCGGAACTCGCGTCGATGGCGCAGGCCGGGCGCCTCCAGGTAGGCGCGGAGCGCGCACCGACGGATGAAGCCATGCGGCACCTGCGCGATCGCCTCGTGCGCGCCGCCTGACGACCTCCCACATCGCGGCAACACGGAATGGAGCGGCCTGGCCGCTCCATTCTTTTTGGTCGGCTCATGCCGTGGCGGCAGCAGGTGGTGCCCTCGCAGCGCCAGCGGTTAGGATGCCGCTGACTTTCCGGTGCGGAGCGCGGCATGACGGCAGGAGCGGGGCAGGGCATTACCGTCGCGGTGGCGCGCGAGGTTGCGGCGGGCGAACGCCGGGTCGCGGCGACGCCGGAAACGTGCAAGAAACTCGCCGCGCTCGGCGCCACGGTGCGCGTGCAACGCGGCGCCGGCCTGTCCGCCGGCTTCACCGATGACGCGTATGCCGGTGCCGGTGCGCAACTTGCCGATGACGCCGCCGCCACGCTCGCCGACGCGGATCTCGTGCTGTGCGTGCAACCACCGCCGCCGGCCACGCTTTCGCAGCTGAAGCCGGGCTCCGCCCTGGTCGGCATGCTCGCGCCCCAGGCGGATGCGGCACGCGCACAGGCGATCGAAGCGCGCGGCCTGGTGACCTTTCCGCTCGAGCGCCTGCCGCGCACCACGCGCGCGCAGGCGATGGACATCCTGAGTTCGCAGGCGGGCATGGCGGGCTACAAGGCGACGCTGATCGCCGCGCAGCTCGCGCCGCGCTTCTTCCCGATGCTGACCACCGCCGCCGGCACGATCCGGCCATCGAAGGTGCTGATCGTCGGCGCCGGCGTCGCCGGCCTGCAGGCGATCGCGACGGCCAAGCGCCTGGGCGCGCAGGTCGAAGGTTTCGACGTGCGTCCGGAGACGCGCGAGCAGATCGAGTCGCTGGGCGGAAAGTTCCTCGACCTCGGCGTCAGCGCCGCCGGTGAGGGCGGCTACGCGCGCCAGCTCACCGACGAGGAGCGTGCGTTGCAGCAGCAGCGCCTGGCCGAGCACCTCAAGACGGTCGACGTGATCGTGTGCACCGCCGCCGTGCCGGGCCGGCCCGCGCCGAAGATCGTCACCGCGGCCATGGTCGCGGGCATGAAGCCGGGCAGCGTGATCGTGGACCTGGCCGCGGAAACCGGCGGCAACTGCGAGCTCACCCGCCCCGGCGAAACCATCGCCAGCGCCAACGGCGTCACCATCGCCGGCCCACTCGACCTGGCCAGCATGGGCGCCGTGCACGCGAGCGAGATGTACGCGCGCAACCTGCTGAACTTCGTCAGCCTGTTCGTGAAGGACGGCGCGATCGCGTTCGACTGGAACGACGAGCTGCTGGCGAAGACGGTGTGGCCGCGCCGCGAGGAAGCGTCCGCCGCTTAGGCATCGAGCGCGTCGCAACGCGCGACGCCATCGAATCGCTGCCTCGGGGACCCGTGCAGAGCAGGAGGCCAGCAGGACCCCTGCTTACCTAACGCAGCCTTGCTCAGCGCGGCTTCGCCGGATGCGCCTTGAGCCAGGCTTCCCGTTCGGCCGGACTCATCGTCTTCCATTCCGCGCGCAGCTTCTGCCGGTCCTCCGGCGACAGGTTGCGCATCTCGCCGAACAGGGCGCGCGCCTGCGCGCGCTGTTCGGGCGACATGTGGCCCCAGCGCTTCACGCCCCGGTGCATGCGCTGGCGCTGCTCAGGCGTCATGGTCTGCCAGCGCTGCGCGTGTTCCATCATGCGGGCGCGGCCTTCCGGGCTGTCGTTCCAGCGTTCGCGCACGGGCGCGACCAGCATCTCGCGCTCGGCGGCGCTGAGCTGTTCCCACGCCGGATACGCGCGGGCCGGCGTGGCCGCGGCCTTGCCGGCTGGAGCGGTCTGAGCGAAGGCGGGCGCGCCGCAGAGCAGCGCGAGGACAAGGGTGTGGCGAAGCAGTTTCATGGGTTACTCCGTAACGAGATTTTCGGTGTCGTTCGAGGCGAGCCAGAGGTAGAGCTCGGGCGACTCGTCGAGCGTGGCGTAGACGTCGCCGGGCTCGACGTCGCTGTTGCTGGTGAGGGCGGTGGTGGCCGTGGGTGCCGATCCATCCGGCGCGGTGGTTGCGGGATGACGCAGGAACAGGCCGCCGGCGACCAGGGCGATCGCGCAGGTCGCCGCGAGCGGCCACGCATGCACGCGGGATCGCACTGCTGCCGCAGGCGCGGGCCGCTGCGGCCGCAACCGCAGCCGCGTGCGCGGCGAAACGCTAGCGACGGCCTGCGCATGCACATGGCGCAGGCGCTCGTCGAAGCCGTGCGCGCCCGTTTCCCGCGGTGCGTCGTTGTCGTGTCCGCTGTTCATCGGAAGTCCTCCAGGTAGTGCTGCAATGCTTCGCGCGCCCGTGACAGGTGCGTCTTCACCGCGCCCTCGCTGCAACCCATGACGCGCGCGGTGGTGGCGACATCGAGCTCTTCGAAAATGCGCAGGCTGAAGGCCTCGCGCTGGCGCCGGGGCAGGCGGCGCAGGCCGTCGACGATGCGGCCCCAGGCCTGCTGGTCTTCCTGGTGGCGCGACGGATCGCCGCCGGGATCGGCCCAGTCGACGGATTCGTCCGCGTCGGGTTGCGGCGAAAGCCAGCGCAGCCGCAGCAGGCCACGGCGCTGGGTGTCGACGATGCGGCTGCGCAGGATGCTCCAGAACAACGGCGTCCACTCGCTGGCCGGGCGCTCGCGATAGGCGAGCATCCGGGTCATCGCGTCCTGCACGGCGTCGCGCGCATCCTCCCGATGGCGCAAACCGGCCTCGGCGAAGCGGAAGGCGCGCGTGGCGATCCCGGCGAGGAACTCATCCAGGGTCGTCGCCCCGGCCGCGAACACGGCGGGGGCGGCGACGGGCATGTCCACGGCGGAGGTCATGCGTTCCAGCATGCACCGGCCTCAGTGTCTGCGGTCCGAATGTCGATCCCAGCGGCGGTCGAAGCGGTCGCCCCGGCGGTCCCAGCGCGCCTCGGCCAGTTCGCCGCGGCGGTCCAGGCGGGCGTTGATGCGATCGCCCTTGCGCTCGAGCCGATGGGCCTTGTGCTCATGGCCGTTGGCGGCGGCATGTTCGGCGCGGCGATCGAAGCGGTGCTCGATGCGGTCGCCCTTGCGGTCCAGGCGCTGTTCGATGCGTTCGCCCTTGCGGTCCAGGCGCTGGTCGACGCGATCGCCGAAGTCGCCGGCGCTGGCGGCGGCGCTCGCGGCCAGCAGGACCAGACCCAGTGTCATTCCCAGCGGTGCCTTCATGTGCATCTCCTCCGGCAGGCGGGGCGCGGGATGCGCCGGTGGATGTCGGCCTGCATGGGGGAAACGCGTGACCCGGTCGGCGGTTGACACGGCAGCCGTTGCATTCAGGGATCGTTATGATGGGGCGACGCGACCGTGGGGGCACACCGCATGACCGAAGGGCTGGTAGCGCTTTACATCTTCATGCTGGCGGCGATCGCCGGCCACGTGATCATCTCGCGGGTGCCGGTGATCCTGCACACGCCGCTGATGTCGGGGTCGAACTTCATCCACGGCATCGTCCTGATCGGTGCGATGGTGGTCCTCGGCCACGCCGACACCACACTGGAGAAGTCGATCGGCTTCCTCGCCGTGCTGCTGGGCGCCGGCAACGCCGCCGGCGGCTACGTGGTCACCGAGCGCATGCTGGAGATGTTCAAGCCGTCGCAGGCCAGGCGTGATAAGAGCCCGAGCGTCGACGGAGGCAAGGCATGAGCGGCTTCGCCAGCGCGGCGTCGTGGATCGCCGCGGCCAGCTACTTCGTCGCGGCGACGCTGTTCCTGCTTGGCCTGCAACGCATGGCGTCGCCGCTGACCGCGCGCAGCGGCATCCGCTGGGCGGGCATGGGCATGGTGATCGCGACCGTCGCGACCTTCCTGCTCCCCGACCTGCACAACCTCGCGCTGATCGTCACCGCGCTGGTCATCGGCACCGCGCTGGCCTGGGTATCGGGCAAGAAGGTCGCGATCACCGACATGCCGCAGATGGTCGCGCTCTACAACGGCATGGGCGGCGGCTCGGCGGCGGCGATCGGCGCGGTCGAACTGCTGCGCTTCTCGGCGCAGGGCCGTCCACCGTCGCTGGTGACGCTGGTGCTGGGCGTGGTCGGCGCCTTGATCGGCGCGGTGTCGCTGTCCGGTTCGATCATCGCCTGGGCCAAGCTCGACGGGCGCATGGACAAGCGCTACACCTTCCCGGGCCAGCAGCTGTTCAACGCGGCGGTCGCGGTTGCCGCCGTGGTGCTGGGCGGCATCGTGATCCATTCGCTGGGCGTGCCGGCGATCATCACGTTCTTCATCGCGGCGCTCGCGCTGGGCGTGCTGATGACGCTGCCGATCGGCGGCGCGGACATGCCCGTCGTCATTTCGCTCTACAACGCGCTGACCGGCCTGGCCGTGGCGTTCGAAGGCTACGTGCTCGACAACCAGGCGCTGATCATCGCCGGCACCATGGTGGGCGCCGCCGGTACGCTGCTCACCCAGTTGATGGCGAAGGCGATGAACCGGCCGATCCGCGGCGTGCTGTTCTCCAACTTCGGCGGCGGCGGGCAGATGCAGGAGATCGGCGGTTCGCAGAAGCCCATCGAGGCCGGCGACGTGGCCGCGATGATGGCCTTCGCCGAACGCGTGGTCATCGTGCCCGGCTACGGCCTCGCCGTCGCGCAGGCGCAGCACAAGGTGTGGGAGCTGGCGCAGAAGCTGATGGATCGCGGGGTCAAGGTGAAGTTCGCCATCCATCCCGTCGCCGGGCGCATGCCGGGGCACATGAACGTGCTGCTGGCCGAGGCCGGCGTGCCCTACGACCTGATCGCCGACATGGACGACATCAATCCCGAGTTCGCCAACACCGACGTGTCGCTGGTGATCGGCGCCAACGACGTGGTCAACCCGGTCGCGAAGACCGATCCGGCCTCGCCGATCTACGGCATGCCGATCCTCGACGTGGTGAACTCGAAGAACACCATCGTGATCAAGCGCGGCAAGGGCACGGGTTTCGCCGGCATCGAGAATGCGCTGTTCTACGCCGACAACACGCGCATGCTGTTCGGCGATGGCGCGAGCATGGTGGCGGCGCTGGTGAGCGAACTGAAGGCGCTGGAAGGCGGGCACTGACGCAACGGGACGAGGCTAGGCCATGAAAGCCGACGCGTTGCGCACCCTGAGGCTGGTGACGGCGACCACGCTGTTGTCCGTGTGGGGTTACTCGCACCTGGCACAGACACCCTGGCTTGGTGACACGGTCGGCCCGCTGGTCCTCGCGCTGGTGGTCGCGCCGGGCGTCAGCTGGCGCAGCGCGCGCACGGCGCGCTTCCTGCTTGTCGCGCTGGTGGCCTTCCTCGCGCTGACCGCCGTCCTGTACTGGCAGGGTTCGAGCGGAACCTTGCAGGCGTTCACCCACGATCCGTGGTTCGTCGTCCCGGTGTGGCTGCTGGCATTGTTCGGGCTGGTACGCAACGCGATCAGCGCCGAGCGGTCAGCGGCCTTGGCGCGGGCCGCATCCGCGGCCGCGCATGCGCCGGACGCGGGCTGACCGCGGATCCGCCTGCGGCCAGGTGCCGCGCCTGCGTGGTGGTCAGGCCATAAGCGCTCTTGAACGCGCGGCAGAACGCGCTCTGGCTTTCGAAGCCGAGCCGCAGGGTGATTTCGCAGACCGGCAGGGTGCTGTCGTGCACCAGCGACCACGCGCGTGCCAGGCGCACGCGCGCCACGTGCTCGCTGGGCGTTTCGCCAAACAGCTCGCGGTACAAGCGGATCAGGTGCCAGGGCGAGTAGTTCGCGCTGCCCGCCAGCCGGGCGAGGTCGAGGTGGCCGTCGCCGCGGCGCTCGATGAGTTGCCGCACGCGCAACAGCCGCTGCAGGGTCAGGAGGCGGCGATGCGGCGTGCGGCCGCTGCAGCGGTCGGCGAGTGCGCGCATGTCGTGCTGACCGTCCAGCAGGGAACGCAGCAACGGCGCGAAGGCGTCGCCGGCCCGGTCGCGTTTAGTGCGCGCCACCCGGGCGAGATGCACCATCTGCCGGCGCAGCAGGCGCGGACAAGGTCGCTGCTCGACCAGGAGCGCGCTGCAGGCGCGTTCGGGCACGCAGGTGGCCAGCGCATGGCGCCAGGCGATTGCGGAACCGGCCACGACCAGGACGGCCGACGTGCGTTCGATGCAAGCCTGGAGCGGACCTTCCTGCGCCACCAGCAAGTCCTGCCGCAACGGCCAGGCGCCGCACGGCGAATGCAGTTGGATGTTGCCGCGCAGGCCGATCCACACCGATTGCCAGGCCGGGGGCAGGTTCAACTGCGCACCACGGTGCGACACGACGGCCAGATGCAGGCGGTCACCGGGCCCGGCCGCGTCGACCCGCGCCAGGTCGAGGCGTTCGCCCATGCGCAAGCAATGGAATTCCAGCATCGATCCTGCTCCCGGATGCGCGCGATCGCGCTCGGAATCAGGCTAGGGCCGGGACGGCGTGCGGGGCAGCGCCAGTCGCGCGCGCTCCGATGGAGCCATTCCGGCGCCGGTTACCGGATCGCGTGCGCCTTGCGCGCGAACCAGACGCAGATCACGCCGAACAGCAGGTGCATCAGGAAATTGCACACCACGGCCAGCATGATCGGCTTGGACGAAGGTTCCGCGCGCGACAGCGGCACGACCACGTACGTCATCACCACCCACAGCACGAAACCGTAGGGGATCCCGTACAGCACCGGCCGCCGCAGGAGGAAGCGATAGCGGCCGCCCACCAGGTAGTACGTGAGCACCATCATGGTGGCGATGAAGTAGTGGAAGCCGGCGCCCACCAGGGCCGTGGCGACGCCGCCCTGGAACGACGCCTGGCCCAGTGCGCCCGAGGCGATGTACTGCAGCACCCGCATCGGGGGGACGTGGCGCAGCCATGCCCAGAACGAGCAGGCATAGATCAGGTCAAGGGTCGCGAGCGTGATCCCGCCGGCGATCACCATGCGGAGCGCAGGGCGGTGGGCGGGGCGCGCCGGCAGGGAGTCGATCGTGGACATCGCTGGCCTCACTTGAACGAAGGGATCCGCGCGCGCGGCGACCGGAGCGAGTCTGCCGCACGCGACGGGGATGATGATGCTGGCAGCGACGTCGGCCGGATAGATCATTGTTGGCCGCGGCGCTGCGATCCGGTGCAGGGAGGTCGTGGGCTCGCGGACGGTCTCCGCGGCGTTTCAGGGCAGGCAGAGTTCGCCGCTGAGCTGGGTCGTGACCACGCCGGCAACGCGACGCCCGCTGACGAAGAAATGTCCGGTCGCGCCTTCGAAGTCGCCGCTGCCGCCGACGACCTGCTGGTAGGCGGTCACCGCGCCGCTGCCCGGCTGTCCGCTCGTGCCATTGGAGACGCCGGTCTCGCGCATGGTCAGCGTGCCGGTGCCGGTGCGGTATTCGAACGGGCCGCTGTAGATGATGAAACCGGGCGACGTGGCCGGGCTGGTCGGCACGAAGCTGTCGGCGGCGAAATGGGTGGTGCCGCGCAGTCCATGGTCGCCATCCACGACGCCGAGGAAGCACGCGCCCAGGCCGGCATTGCAGCCGGTGGTCGAACGGACTTCCTCCAGGCCGGCATGGACGGCCTTGCATTCGGTGGCATGCAGCGGTGCGCTGGCGAGCAGCAGGCAGGACAGCAGCAGGGCGGTCTTCATCGCGTTCTCCTTGGAGGTGGGTCGCCGCGGGACGTGCCGGACCGGGCCATGCTGTTGCCGCGGCGCTGCGCGGGCGAGCGCCGCTTCCGCCGGAACGGATGGAGCCAATGGCCGCGTGCGATGCCTTCAATCCGCCTGCAGCGCGCGTCGCCCGAACAGCGCGGCAATGGTGCCGAACACCGCGAACATGGGTAGGTTGGCGAGCATCCAAGCCAGGTTGGTGTGTACCGGCGGCGGCGCCGCGGAGAGGGGCACCACCACGGTGTTCATCAGCACGTACAGCAGCATTCCGTAGGCGATGCCATAGCGGTGCGGATGCCTCCGCAGCAGCCGCAGGCGACGGGCCGCGAGCGCGTACGCCAGCACCTGGCAGCAACCGATGAACCACTGCAGGCCGGCGCCCAGCAGCGCGGTGGCGAGTCCGCCGTGGAAGCTGGCGCGGCCCAGCGCACCGGCGGCGATGCCCTGCAACAGGCGCGCCGGGCTCTCGCCCTGCGGCGACCAGAACAGCACGCAACAGACCAGATCGGTCGCGGCGATGGCGAGGCCGCCGGCGACGACGAGCCACCACGCCATCGGCTGCGCGTGCTTCAGGTCGTGCGCGGAAAGGCAGGACGCATTGGCATTCATTGGCTTCTCCTTGGCGGACCGCACGGCGGCCAGTTTCCAGCTTGACGGCTGCAATGCTGGGCCCGGACAGTGGCGCGGACGAGCGCCAATCCGGTCCACCCCGATGGAGCCAATTCCCGTGCGATGGTCCTGCCACGCGTCGACCGGCGGAGCCCGCCGTGTTCCTTGAACTCGACGGCCGCGGTTCGCGCCAGGCGCAACTGACCCGCGCGCTCAAGGAGGCGATCCTGGGCGGGCGCCTTCGCAGCGGCGACCGGCTGCCCGCCACGCGCGCGCTGGCATCCGACCTGGGGTTGTCGCGCAACACCGTGCTGGCCAGTTACGAGGAACTCGCCGCCGAAGGGTTTCTGCTCGGCAAGGTCGGGTCGGGCAGTTACGTCGCGCCGATCGACACGCACCCGCCGGCTAGGCCGGCGACGCCGGCCGTGGCGCGCCTGTCGGCCTACGCGCAACGCGCGCTCGGTACCGTGCAGCGCGCCAATCCGGGCGCCAACCACCAGGACCTGCCGTACAACCTGCAGTACGGCCAGCCGATGACCAATCCCGCGCTCACCACCGCATGGCGCCGCGAGCTGGCCAGAGCGGCGGCCTACACCCTGCCGAAGTACCCCGAATCGCAGGGGCGGCTGGACCTGCGCACCGCCGTGTGCGACTACCTGGCCCGCCGCCGCGGCGTGCAGGCCGATCCCGACGACGTGCTCATCGTTTCGGGCACGCAGGAAGCCGTCTCGCTGAGCGCGCAGGTGCTGCTGGATGCGGGCGACCGCGTGGTGCTCGAAGACCCGCACTACACCGCGCTGTGGCGGATCTTCACCGCCCACGGCGCGCACATCGACCGGGTGCCGGTCGATGACGATGGCATCGACTGCGACCAGTTGCCCGCGCAGCCGCCGCGCCTGGTGTGCGTGACCCCATCGCACCAGTTCCCGCTCGGCAGCGTGCTCTCGCTGCCGCGGCGGCTGGCGCTGCTGCGCTACGCGCAGGCCAACGACGCCTGGATCCTCGAAGACGACTACGACGGCGAATTCCGCTACGGCGGTGCGCCGCTGGCGGCGCTGCGCTCGCTCGATGCGCACGATCGCACGCTCTACATCGGCACGTTTTCCAAGACCTTGTTTCCGGCGTTGCGCATGGGCTACATGGTGTTGCCCAAGGCGCTGCGCGAACCGTTCCGCATCGCCAAGCAGATTGCGACGTTCGGTTGTCCCGCCATCGAGCAGCGCGCGCTCGCGCAGTTCATCGAGGGCCGCGGCTTCGACCGCCACCTGCGCCGCGCGGCGCAGACGCTGCGTGCGCGCCGTGCCGCGCTGATGCAGGGCCTGCGCCAACACGCCGGCGACGCCATCGAGGTCCGCGACTCGCAGGCCGGCATGCACCTGGTCGCATGGCTGCGCGACTTCGACGAGCCACGGCTGCAGCGGCTGATCGCCGCGGCGCGCTCGCGCGGCGTCGGGCTGCACACGATCAACCAGTGCTACCTGCACCCGCCGGCGCGGATGGGCCTGCTCATCGGCTATGCCGGACTGGCGCCCAAGGAAATCAGCGCGGCGATGGTCCGCTTCGGCGCGGCACTGCGCGAGGCCGGCCCGCGCTGAAGACGAAGCGGCTCTTGTGTTCATGCCGCGCCCACGGCCGTGGAGCCCAACGGCGGCGTTCGTCGGTCACCAGCGGCAGGTCTCCAGCCGCGCCGGAATAACGGGCCCTAGCGCGAAGCGAGCGCGGCCAGCAGCAGGGCCGCGCCGATCATCAAAAGGTCGAACGGCCCGTTGGCCAGCTTGGCCAGCAACCATGCGTGGTTGACGCCCAGCCGCAGCGCGGAGTCGAGCGGATCGAAGCCCATGACCTCGCCCATGTGCACCGCGATGATTCCCCAGTTGGCCAGGACCACGACAAGCACGGTGGCGCCGACGCCGACCAGCGCGCGCCGCAGACCGCCCGGCCATCCGGAGAGCCGCAGGATCCAGGCGACGTCGAGCGCACCAAGCAGCGCCATCCAGCCGCACTGCGTGCCGTTCGACCACGCCAGCACCACCCAGATCGCGGCAAAGCCCGCGCAGGCGCCGAGCAGCAGCAGCAGCCGATACGGCCACGTCAGCCAGCGGGCGGAAGCGGAAGGCGCGGGGGAGGGGGAGGCGGCAGGCATGAAGGGCGCAAGGATAGCCGCTGGCCGCGGCCGGTTGCGTAGGCCGATGGTTGACCGCCGCCGGCGGAACGAAGCATCGTGCCCCCGGTGCGCGGAATCGGGGCACGTCGGCGCCGCAACCCGTAGAATTCACTGTCTGATGCCGCCGCGGCGGCGCCCCGATCTTCCGGAAATGTATTCCCGCAGCAGCGAACCCGTGCGCTTCGAGCGCGATTGCGCCGCCGTCCTCGTTCCCCAGGGCGAAAAGGTCACGCTGCCCGCGGGCAGCGTGGGCTACATCACCCAGGCCCTGGGCGGCAGTTGGACCGTGTTCGTGGAGGGCAATCTGTTCCGCATCGCCGGCCCGGATGCCGACGCGATCGGCAAGGAACCGCCGGAGCCGCTGGAACTGCCGGCCGACGCCGACGACGACGCGGTCGAACAGCTGGTATGGCGCCAGCTGCGCACCTGCTTCGATCCGGAGATTCCGATCAACGTGGTCGATCTCGGCCTCGTGTACGAAGCCACGGTCAAGCCGCACCCCGACAAGCCCGGCCAGCGCATGGTGGAAATCCGCATGACGCTGACCGCGCCGGCCTGCGGCATGGGCGACATCCTGGTCGCCGACGTGCGCGACAAGCTCGAGATGATCCCGACCGTCGCCGAAGCGGACGTCGAGCTGGTGTTCGACCCGCCGTGGACCCGCAACATGATGTCGGAAGTGGCGCGGCTGGAAACCGGCATGCTGTAACGCGGGCGCGCCGCCCGCGGCGCGCCGCCCCTTTCGCCGCTAGCGGATGTCGCGCTGCGCCAGCACCCGCGTATCCACCTTCGCCGGCACCGTCAGCCAGTCCAGCGTCGCGCCGCGCAAGCCGGTGCGCGCGACCATGCTGGCGCGGCAGCGCTCGTTGCACTCGCCGATGCTCACGCCGGCGGGCAACAGGCTCTGCAGTTCCATCTGCGCGACCACGTCGCCATGGCGCTGTGCCTCCGCATGGGCTGCGGCAATGGTCGCGAGCGCCTGCTTGCCATCGCCGCGCTTCATCGCGGCGACCGCGCTGACCACGTCCAGGCGGTAACGCACGGTCCACAGGCGGGATCCGCGCAGCTGCCGCGCGATGCCCAGGTGCTGCTCCGCGGACTTCCAGTCGCCGCGCATCGCCGCGGTTTCGGCCAGGCCGGCTTCGGCCATCGCCCGGATCCACTCGTACCCGGTCCGCACCGCCATGGGCAGCACACGCTGGGTCATCTTTTCGGCGTTGACCGCATCGCCCGCGCGGATCAGCTGGGTCGCGATCCATAGCTCGTTGAGCCAGCGGTCGGGGCCGTCCTCCTGCGCCTCCACCTGCTTGCGCGCGTCGAGCAGGCTCTTGACGCCGCTGCTGCGATCGCCGGCAAGGATGTCCACGGCGGCATTGCCGATCAGCGCCTGAAGCCGCGTAGACGGCTGTTGCAGGGCATCGCATGCCTTCCACGCGGAACGCGCGCGGTTCATGTCGCCGCGCGCCAGGCTGAGGTCCGCACGCATGCAGGCAAGGCGCGACGAGGCGGTCGACTGCGCCTCGGCGGGATTGACCTTGCGATCGCGGGCTTCGGCGGCGGTGAGGATGCCTTCGGCGCCCGCGTAATCGCCCCGATTGGCGGTGAGGATCGCGTCGAACTGCGCCACCACGATGGCGCCGTCGCCCTGCAGTCCAGCCTTGCGCAGGCTGGCCAGGCGGCGCTCCGCGTCTTCGTAGCGGCCGCGCATGAAGTCTTCGTTGAGCAGGTACAGCTCGAGCACGTGCTGTTCGAACACGTCGCCCGCAGCGAGCGCGGTGGCGAGCGCCTGCTCCAGGCGCGCGCGGTATGTCGTCAGGTCGCCCTGGCTGTAATGGCGGAACGCGTCCAGGCGCAGCATGTCGACTTCGAGGCGGCGGTAGCCGCGCTCGCGCGCCTGCACCAGCAGCGCGTCAAGGTCGGCCTCGTTCTTGTGCTCGGGCTTGCTGCTCTCGGCGAGGAAGCGGGCATAGAGCGCGGCCATTTCGTCGCCGGCGATCGTGAACTGCCGCGCCGCTTCCTCGTAGCGGGCGACGTCGGCCTTTTCCTCGTACTGGTAGCTGTCGGCCTGTGCGATCAGCAGCAGCGCCTCGCCGCTTTCCTGCTCCCAGCCCTTGCCGGCCTCGCGCGCGATGTGCTCGGCGACCTGCGCCTGCTTGCGGGCCTGCACCGCGTCGCCCAGCGACAGGTACGCGGAGGACAGGTTCAGGCGCTGGCGCAACTGGGTGCCGACGGAGGTGCGGTTCCAGTGCGGCTGGTTGAGCAGCGGAATCGCTTCCTCCGGCCGCGCCGCGTTGACCAGCATGTTGGCCTGGTCGAGCGCATACACGCTCTTTTCCGGATGCTGCGCGGCAAGCTCGCCGTAGGCCTTGGCGGCTTCGGCGGCCTTCTGCGGATCGCGCGAGAGCAGCTCCGCGTGCAACACGTCGGCGACGTCGTCCGGCACCGGCTTGAGCAGGGCGATGGCCGCTTCGGTCTGTTCGATGGCCGGCACGGCGCGCGACAACCTCGTGAGCACGTAGCCGTACTGGAAGCGCGCCAGCCCGAACCGGGGGGCGCGCGTGGTCACGTCCTGCAGGATGCGCACGCTGTTGACCCAGTCGCGCCGTTCCAGCGCTTCGACACCCTGGGCATAGAGCCGCGCCGTCGGGGTATCCACGCTGAGGGCCGGCCAGCGTGCATCGGCGCGCGACGGAACCAGCCTCGCCAGCAGTTCCTTGGACAATTCGTCCGCCATGGCCGGCAGCCGCTCGCGCGGACCTTGCTTCTCGATGCGCTGCTCGCGGCCGGCGTCGTCGAAGCGGGCGCGCAGGAACACCTGGCCCGGGTTGGCGGAGTCGGTGCCGGAGCTGAGGAACACGATCCGCGGCGAGCGGCCCTCCGAATCCGCGGCGAGATGCGCCTCGGTCAGCAGGGTCACTTCCGGCAGGCTGTCGAGCTTCCAGCCTAGCCAGGCATGGAGCAGGGTGACCGGCCAGCGCGAATCTTCCGGCGCGGCCTTGTCCTCCACGTCGATCAGGGCGATGGCCAGGCCCTCGACGCGCGCGCTGTCGGCGCGGTTATCGCGGCCACGCAACCACCAGGTCGCGCTTCCCAGCACCAGCAGGACAAGCGCGGCCCCGATGGCCCAGCGCCACCAGCGGCCCGGTTGACGCACGGGCGCCGCTACGCCCGCCGAAGCCGATTCAGGCGCGGCCGGTTCGGGCCGGGACGACTCCTTATCTATTGCTTCGACCGCGAGGGCAGGTCCCACCGGTGTGGCACCGGTTGCCGGGAGGTCGGGTACCGGCTCGATCGGCCCCGGCGGTTCGAAGACATAGCCGCTCTTGGCGACGGTCCGGATCCAGTGCTTGCGCGATTCACCCAGCGCCTTGCGCAGCATCCAGACGCTCTGGGACAGGTTCGCGTCCTCGACGATGACGCCGGGCCACACCCGCGCGAACAGCTCGGCCCGGGTGTGCAGCACCTGCGGTTGGGCGAGGAACACCAGCAGCAGGTCGAACATGCGCTGCGGCAGTTCGGCTTCCTGATCGGGGCGGATCACCCGCCGGTAGCGCAGGTCGACCTGGACGTCATGCACCTGGAGGCGCCGCGTCCCGACGGGCCATGGGTGCTGCATGGGATCACTCAAGACGTCGATTCTCAACCCGCCGGAGGGCGAATCCTACCGTTGCACCGCGCGCACGCTTGTTGCGTCGCAGCACGATTCCCGCCAAACGCTGCAAATCCTGTGGACGCTTTGTGATGACCGCAAAGGCGATCAGGCCGCGTTTGAGCATCCTTTTGTTACAGAGTCGTTAAAGACGGGCTTCGGAAGCCTCGCACGGGTCGATTTGAGATTTTTTTGAGCCGAACTACAAGGCTTCAAAGCGCTGCCAGCCCCTCTTATCGGTCCGTGTCGAACGGAGGCCCACCGATCGGCAACCCCCGCCCCCGGACAGACCGTCCGGGGGCCGGGGGGTAGTCCCAGGCCGCCCGGTGCTTCGCGCACCCGCATCGACGGCAGCACCGGCGGACGGATCAGGGGCCCTCCGCGGCCCACTCCATCCATCAGAGGTAGCTCCAAGCGCACGCCAACCAGATTCGCCGATGGTCCTCCCAGCGCCCGCATGAGCCATGCCGGACCCGAGCGACCCAGGCAAGCAAATCGATTCAGGAATCCGCGAGGCGGATCGAGGACGGGATGTCCGGCAGGGAAGCGCGCCTCAGGACGAGGCAAAGCCCCGGCGCAAGCCGGGGTGTTTCTTGGGGGCGGATCGCTGCGCGCGCGCGGCGGCCGCGAGCTGAACCGTTGGGATGGATGCGGGCACGCGAGCGATGGGGATCGCGAACCGTGAGGATCGAAGCAGAAGTCGCGACGGACATTGCAGTGCAGTAGGGGTTGGTCCTCGCCATGGACGGCGGGGTGAGCTTCAGCAGCAATCGGCCGCGCAGGAGGCGAGGCCATGCCGTTCGAGCATCAACTGGTCCATCAGAGCCCGCGTGCGAACCCAACCGGGGTGGCATCGGGTATCCACACACAGAGAGGGAATTACCTGATGTCCGTATCCCACCGCCGCATGCGCCTGCATGCGCTGGCTGCCGCCACGGCAGTCGCCATTTCCACGCTGGCCGCTCCGGCCTTTGCCGCCGAACGCCTGAACCTGTCCGGCCTCGACGCCGGCGCCACGTACGACCGCTTCATCGTCAAGTACCGCGAAGGCACCGCTGAGCGCGCTGACACCGGCAAGGCCAAGGCTGCGCTCGTGCGCGCCACCAAGGCCGGCGTCGCCGGCAAGGCCGTCGCCCTGGGCCACCTGCGCCGCATGTCGCTGGGCGCGGACGTGGTCAAGTCCGACCGCAAGCTCGACCGCGCCGAGGCCGAAAGCCTGATGCGCGAGATCGCCGCCGATCCGAACGTCGAATACGTCGAGCTCGACAAGCTCAACAAGCCGTACCTGACCCCGAACGACACCAACTACAGCCAGCAGTGGGGCTACTCGGGCACCTACGGCATCAAGGCCAACCAGGCGTGGGACGTGACCAACGGCGCCGGCAGCGTCGTCGCCGTGCTCGACACCGGCATCACCAACCACAGCGACCTCAACGCCAACATCCTCCCGGGCTACGACTTCATCGTCGACACCACCGTGTCGAACGACGGCAACGGCCGCGACAGCGACCCCAGCGATCCGGGCGACTGGACCACGGCCGGCCAGTGCGGCACCGGTTCGCCGGCGTCCAACTCGAGCTGGCACGGCACCCACGTCGCCGGCACGATCGCGGCGGTCACCAACAACGCCAAGGGCGTCGCGGGCGTCGCCTACGGCGCCAAGATCGTCCCGGCGCGCGTGCTCGGCACCTGCGGCGGCTACGACTCCGACATCGCCGACGCGATGATCTGGGCTTCGGGCGGCACTGTCAGCGGCGTGCCCGCCAACGCCAACCCGGCCGAAGTGATCAACCTGAGCCTGGGCGGTTCCGGCGCGTGCAGCTCCACGACCCAGGCCGCGATCAACAGCGCGGTGTCGCGCGGCACCACCCTCGCCATCGCCGCCGGCAACGACAACACCAACGTGTCCAACGCCTCGCCGGCGAACTGCGCCAACGTCATCGCGGTGGGTTCGATCACCAGCACCGGCGCGCGTTCGAGCTTCTCCAACTACGGCGCCGGCGTGGACATCGCCGCACCTGGCTCGACCATCATGTCGACGATGAACGCCGGCACGACCACGCCGGGCGCGGAGACCTACGTCAACTACAGCGGCACCTCGATGGCGACCCCTCACGTCGCCGGCGTGATCGCCCTGATCCAGGCGGTCGCCACCACGCCGAAGACGCCGGCGGAAGTCGAAGCCCTGATCAAGGCCAACTACACCCCGTTCCCGTCGACCCCGTCGCAGCCGATCGGCCCGGGCATCCTCAATGCCAAGGCCGTCGTCGATGCCACCAACGGTGGCGGTGGCGGCGGTGGCGGCGCGGGCACGCTGACCAAGGGCGTGGCCGCGACCGGCCTGTCGGCCGCGACCGGCGGCTACGTGAAGTACACGATGGTGGTGCCGGCCGGCGCGACCAACCTGACCTTCACCACCTCGGGCGGCACCGGCGACGCCGACATGTACGTGAAGTTCGGCAGCGAACCGACCGACACGGTGTACGACTGCCGTCCGTACAAGTCGGGCAATGCGGAAAGTTGCACCTTCGCCGCACCGTCGGCCGGCACGTACTACATCAACCTGAAGGCGTACTCGGCGTTCTCGGGCGTGAGCCTGCTCGGCGACTACACCACCGGCGGCGGTGGCGGCACCCAGACCTACACCAACACGAGCGACTACACGATCAGCGACAACGCGACCGTGGACAGCCCGATCACGGTGTCGGGCCGTACCGGCTCGGGCCTGGCCAGCACGCAGGTGGCGGTGAACATCGTCCACACCTACATCGGCGACCTGAAGGTCGACCTGGTGGCGCCGGACGGTTCGATCTACACCCTGCACAACCGCGCCGGCGGCAGCGCCGACAACATCGTCCAGACCTACACGGTCAACCTGTCGAGCGAAGCGCTGAACGGCACGTGGAAGCTGCGCGTGAACGACAACGCGGCCGGCGACACCGGTTACATCAACAGCTGGAGCGTCACGTTCTAAGCAACATGTTCCAAGGAAACGCCCCCGGTTCGCCGGGGGCGTTTTTGTTTTGAGCAGTGCACGGACCACCGCGGTCGCTTTGCCATCCGCGCTGGACTTTCCAACAGGCACAGGGAGTTTCACGCAATGACTCGCAAGCAATCCTTCGCAACACGTCTTCTCATCGCAACCGGCGCGCTCGCCATCAGCGCAGCCGCCTTCGCCGGCCAGCCGCTGTTCCTGGGCGAAGCCCGGCCCGGCGCCGCCGCCCAAGCCACCACCAGCCGGCTCGCCGCCATGCGCGACAGCGCCAGCGTGCGCGTGGTACGCGCCAATTCGGCGGTCGTTGCCGCCACCACCGGCGAAATCGAACTCGACCTCGGTGGCCGCCGCATCAATCTCGCCCGCGAAGACGCGCGCCCGCTGCAGAGCGGCGACCTCGTCTGGACCGGCCGCGTACGCGAGACCGCTCCCGCGCGGGTGATGACTGCGCGCGAAGTGCGCAACGACGCCAACAACTCGGCGATCCTGGTGCGCAGCGCCAGCGGCGTCACCGGCAGCGTCCGCATGCAGGGCCGGCTGTTCCGCATCCGCCCGCTGCCTGATGGCAACCACGCGGTGATCGAGGTCGACGAAGCACGCATGCCGCCGGATCACCCGGCCGCGTTCGCCGACCTGCCCAACATCCGCATGGCGGCGGACGAAGCCCGCCGGACCACGACCAGCCTGGTCGGCCCGGCCGCGATCGATCCGGGCGCGACCCAGACGATCCGCGTGATGGTGGTCGCCACCAACGATGCGATCACCGCCTACGGCGGCGACATGCGCGCGCTGGTGGAACTGGCCGTCGCCGAGTCCAACCAGGGCTACGTCAACTCCAACGTCGGCATCAACATGGAACTGGCGAGCTACAGCACCACCAGCTACGCCACCGCCGGCATGAGCACCGACCTGTCGCGTTTCCGCGGCACCAGCGATGGCTACATGGACACCATCCATGCCACGCGTGACGCCACGGCGGCGGACGTGGCCATGCTGGTGGCGAACGATTCCTCGTCCTGCGGCCTCGCATCCGGCATCGGCTCCACCGCGGCCACCGCCTTCGCCACCGCGTACTGGGACTGCATTGCCGGCTACTACAGCTTCGCGCACGAGATCGGCCACCTGCAGTCGGCCCGCCATGATCCCGCGACCGACGGCAGCACCACGCCGTATGCGTATGGCCACGGCTATCGCGCGCCCAACAACGCATGGCGCACGGTCATGGCCTACAACTGCAGCCCGAGCTGCCCGCGCATCAACTACTGGTCGAACCCGGACGTGACCTACCAGGGCCAGGCCATGGGCACGGCCAGCACCAGCCACAACCAGCGCGTGCTGGTGAACACCAAGGCGACGGTGGCTGCGTTCCGCGGCGCCCCGCCGGCCAATGTCGCGCCGACGGCGAACTTCAGCTTCAGCACCAGCGGCCTGACCGCGAACTTCACCGACAGCTCCACCGACAGCGATGGCACCATCGTCGCGCGCAGCTGGAACTTCGGCGACGGCACCACCTCCACCGCGACCAATCCGAGCAGGACCTACGCGGCGGCCGGCACCTACACCGTCACCCTCACGGTGACGGACGACGACGGCGCCACCAACACCAGGACCTCCTCGGTGACGGTGTCCACCAGCAGCGTGCAGACCTACACCAACACCAGCGACTACACGATCAACGACAACGCCACGGTCGACAGCCCGATCACGGTGTCGGGCCGCACCGGCAACGCGCCGGGCAATGCCTCGGTGACGGTGGCGATCGTGCACACCTACATCGGCGACCTGAAGGTCGACCTGGTCGCGCCGGACGGCTCGCTCTACAACATCCACAACCGCACCGGCACCAGCACCGACAACATCAACAAGACGGTGACGCTGAACCTCTCGACCGAAGCGCTGAACGGCACGTGGAAGCTGCGCGTGAACGACAACGCCAGCGCCGACACCGGCTACATCGACAGCTGGAGCATCACCTTCTGATCCATCCGGGCGAGGCAATGCCGCCCCTGAGACCCCGGCTTCGGCCGGGGTTTCTTTTTTGCCCGCCGCGCCCGATCTGTTGCGCCGCAACAGCCTTGACATGCCTGACCCTGCGAATTTCGAGCCCCCGAGCGCATTGCACCCTGTTCACGCAGAGCGAAGGTTTGCGCTCCTAGCTTCGCGCGATCGCGATACCTCGGTCGCGATCTGTGTCCCCGCACTACGCCCGGTTGCGAATCGGATGCGCGTGCGCCGGCCACGCAGGCAATGGAAATGCGCGGCCGCGCCAGCGGCCATCACCTCACTGCTCGGGGGTACATCGTGAACAAGCACTCAGTACGCATGCATGCGCTTGCTGTCGCCAGCCTGTTGGCGCTCGGCATGGGGCCTGCCATGGCGGCCGGTCGCGTGGAAACCAGTGGCTTGCAGTCCGCCGATCGATTCGACCAGTTCATCGTGAAGTACCGCGATGGCAGCGCGCCGCGCGCCAGCGCCGCGGCGTTGCAGCGTTCGCTCGATGCCGCCGCGCACGGCATGCGCGGCAACGCGCCCGGCCTGGTCCACGTCCGCCGGCTGGGCGTGGGCGCGGACGTGGTCCGCGTGGCCGACAAGCTCGATCGGGTGGAAGCGGAAGGCCTGATGCGGCAGCTGGCCTCCGATCCGGATGTCGAATACGTCGAGGTCGACCGCCTGCTGCAGGCGGTGCTGACCCCGAACGACCCGCAGTACCCGCAGCAATGGGGCTGCCAGGATGCCGATGCGGGCATCCGCGCGAACGAAGCCTGGGACAGCGCCACCGGCACCGGCGTGGTGGTCGCGGTGCTCGACACCGGCATCACCAGCCACAGCGAACTCAATGCCAACGTGATCGCGGGCTACGACTTCGTCAGCGACGCGACCGCCGCGCGCGACGGCAATGGCCGCGATTCCAACCCGGCCGACCAGGGCGACTGGTACAGCGCCGGCGAGTGCGGGCAGCTGAGCGGCGCCAACTCGAGCTGGCACGGCACGCACGTGGCTGGGACGGTAGCGGCGCTGACCAACAATGGCGTCGGCGTCGCCGGTGTCGCCTTCAACGCCAGGGTCCAGCCGGTGCGCGTGCTGGCCAAATGTGGCGGCACCATCTCCGACATCGCCGACGCCATCACCTGGGCCTCTGGCGGCACGATCAGCGGCATCCCCAACAACGCAACCCCGGCGGAGGTGATCAACCTCAGCCTGGGCGGCGGTGGTTCGTGCAGTTCGACCATGCAGACCGCGATCAATGGCGCGGTCGGTCGCGGTACGACCCTGGCGATTGCCGCGGGCAACAGCAATGCCGACACCTCGGGCTTCACCCCGGCCAACTGCAACAACGTTATCGCGGTGGGGTCCATCACCAGCACCGGGCAGCGCTCGAGCTTCTCCAACTACGGCCCGCTGGTCGACATCGCCGCGCCGGGCTCCTCGATCGTTTCCACCTTGAATGCCGGCGCCACCACGCCGGGCGCGGAGAGCTACGCCACCTACAGCGGCACCTCGATGGCGACACCGCACGTCGCCGGGGTGATCGCGCTGCTGCAGTCGGTCGCGCCCACGCCCAAGACGCCGGCGCAGGTGGAGACGCTCATCAAGGCCAACTTCCGGCCGTTCCCGGTGACGCCGACGCAGACGATCGGTCCCGGCATCCTGGATGCGAAGAAGGTCGTCGACGCGGCCGGCGGTGGCGGAAGCAACGTGCCGCCCACGGCGAACTTCACCTTCACCACCAGCGGCCTGACGGCGAACTTCACCGATGCGTCCAGCGACAGCGACGGCAGCATCGCCTCGCGCAGCTGGAACTTCGGCGACGACACGGGATCCACCGCCACCAGTCCCAGCCACGTCTATGCGGCGGCCGGCACTTACAACGTCGCCCTCACCGTCACCGACAACGGTGGCGCCACCAACACGCGCACGCAGTCGGTCACGGTCAGTTCGGGCAGCGGCGTGCTGCAGAACGGCGTCCCGGTCTCCGGCATCAGCGGGGCGTCCGGAAGCCTGCAGTACTGGACGATGAGCGTGCCCGCGGGCGCCAGCGGGCTGAAGTTCACCATCGCCGGTGGCACCGGCGACGCCGACCTGTACGTGCGCTTCGGCAGCGCGCCCACCACGGCCACCTACGACTGCCGGCCGTACCTCAGCGGCAACAACGAGACCTGCAACATCGCCACCGCGCAGGCGGGCACCTATCACGTGATGCTGCGCGGCTACAGCGCGTACTCCGGCGTGACCCTGACCGGCAGCTACGGCGCGGGTGGGGGGCAGACCTACAGCAACACCAACGACTACGCGATCAACGACAACGCCACGGTCGAGAGCCCGATCGCTGTATCCGGACGCGGCGGCAACGGTCCGGGAAGCGCGCCGGTGGCGGTCAACATCGTCCACACGTATATCGGCGACCTCAAGGTCGACCTGGTCGCCCCCGATGGATCGGTGTACACGCTGCACAACCGCTCCGGCGGCAGTGCCGACAACATCAGCCAGACCTACACCGTGAACCTGTCGAGCGAAGCGCTGAACGGGACCTGGAAACTGCGCGTCAACGACAACGCCAGCGCCGACACCGGCTACATCAACAGCTGGAGCATCACGTTCTGATGGATCGCAAAAGCAGAACCCCGGCTTCGGCCGGGGTTCGTTGCTGCAGCATCGCGCAGGCGTCGCGGGCTACTGGGGGTCGATCGCCTCGAAGCGGTTGGCGGACACGTTCTTGCGTACCTTCTGCGGATCCCACACGCGGCCGTTCATGGCGATGTAGACGCCGGGCGGCAGCGACTGCACCGCGCCGACCGCGCAACCGACATTGAACTCGGCATCCGAACCGCGGAAGCGCGCCGGACTCAACGCGCCGGTCAGCACGATGGTCTTGTCGTGCAGCGTGGCCAGCACCTTCGCGGTTTCCACCATCGTGTCGGTGCCATGGGTGACCAGCACGTGCCTGGCCGGCTGCGCCGCGATCGCGGCGCGGATCAGCTCGCGGTCCTCGCCGGTGATGTGCAGCGAGTCTTTGCGGATGATCGGGATCACGCTGAACTGGAAGGCCACGCCCAGCTCGCGCAGGATGCTGCCGATCTGCGGCTCGCCGATCTGGTAATCGGACTTGTCGTCGAAGTAGATCTTGTCGATCGTGCCGCCGGTGGTGACGACGCAGAGCTGGTCCATGGGTCTTCGCGATGCGGTGGGGATGGCGAATTGTAGGGCGGGCCTCGGCCCGCCGTTGCGATGCTGCACGGCTGGCGGGTCCGGGCCCGCCCAAGGTCCTATTTCTTCCGCGAGAACCGCGCCCGGATCCCGGGAATGCTGGCGGCGAACACCACCACCAGCGCCAGCACGATCTCCGCGACGGCGAACAGGCGCTCCGGCGCGCGCGTCCACGCCACCATGATGCCGTGGCTGAACCAGCCCAGCGCCAGCACCGCCGACCAGAAGCCGGCCTGGCGCCAGCCGCGCAGCGTCGCCATCGCGAGCGCCGCCGGCGGCAGGGCGAACACCAGCAATACCGCCCACGGCGAGGGCAGGGTGCCGAACCACAGCAGGTAGACCCCGCACAGGACGATCAGCGCGCTGATCAGCACGCGCCGCGCCAGGCTGCCGCTGAAGACGCTCATGCGAGCTTCCCTGCGATGGTGGCCAGGCGGCGGCCGAGGGCGCGCGCCAATGCGGCTTCCTCGTCGCTGGGCTGCGGATCGTCCTGCAGGCCGGCGACATGGCTGGCGCCGTACGGCGTGCCGCCGCCGCGCGTCGTGTTGAGCGCCGGCTCGGTGTAGGGGATGCCGACCAGCACGCAGCCGTGGTGCAGCAGCGGCAACTGCATGGACAGCAACGTGGCCTCGTTGCCGCCGTGCATGGTCGAGGTCGACGTGAACACCGCCGCCGGTTTGCCGACCAATGTGCCGCTGGCCCATTCGCTGCCCAGGCCATCGATGAAATGCTTCAGCGGCGCGGCCATGTTGCCGAATCGGGTCGGACTGCCCAGGGCCAGGCCGGCGCATTCCGCCAGGTCCTGCTTCTCGACGTAGGGCGCGCCTTCTTCCGGCACCGGCGGAGCCGCCTGCTGCGTCACCGCCGCCACCGGCGGGACCGAACGCAGGCGCGCCCGCATTCCGTCGACTTCCTCGACGCCACGGGCGACCAGGCGCGCCAGCCGGGCGACCGAGCCACCGCGGCTGTAGTAGAGGACAAGGATCTCGGGCATCGCGGCGTCCGCATTGAAACTGCGCAGAAGGGTACGCGTTCGCGGCATGCTTGGGCTATCCGCCGATGCGGGACTCATGCGGCTTCTCCATCGCATCGGTTACCCTGCCGCCGATGGAGCCCCTGGATTCCCTCAATCGCTGGATGGACCGCATGCGCGACCGCGCGCGGGCCAAGACGTTCTTCCGTTTCCTGTCGATGCGCTTCCTCGACGACCGCCTGTTCCAGGCCGCGGGCGCGCTGTCGTACACCACCGTGTTCGCGCTGGTGCCGCTGTCGATGGTGGTGTTCGGAGTGCTGTCGGCATTTCCGGTCTTCAGCGTGTGGAGCGACCAGCTCAGCGACTACGTCTTCGCCAACTTCGTGCCGTCCGCGGCGCGCTCGGTCGAGACCTACCTCAAGCAGTTCCGCCTCAATGCCGGCCAGCTCACCGCGGCCGGCGTGATCGCGCTGGTGGTGTCGCTGCTGATCACGCTCAACGGCATCGAGACCGCGTTCAACCGCATCTGGCGGGTGAAGGCGCCGCGGCCGAAGGTCGGGCGCTTCCTGGTGTACTGGACCGTGTTCACCCTGGGCGCGCTGATGGCGGCGGGCAGCCTGGCGATCTCGGCCAAGTTCTTCGCGATGTCGGTGTTCCAGACCCAGGCCGGCAGCGCGCTGCAGTCGCTGCTGCTGCGGCTGGCGCCGATGACGATCGAGTTCGTGGCCATCGCCGCGATCTACAAGGTGGTGCCGCACCGCACGATCCAGTGGCGCCACGCCATCGCCGGCGCGTTGCTGGCGACGGCGACGTTCGAAGTGGTGAAGTGGGGGCTGGGGTTGTACCTGGCCAGCTTCGGCTCGTACTCGAAGATCTACGGCACCCTCGCCGCGGTGCCGATCTTCCTGTTGTGGATCTACCTGAGCTGGGTGTCGGTGCTGCTGGGCGCCTCGCTCGCCTCGTCGATCTCCGCGTTCCGCTACCAGCCGGCGGCGATGCGCCTGCCGGTGGGTTACGAGATGTACGCGCTGATCCGCCTGCTCGCGCGCTTCAACGAGGCGCGCAAGCAGGGGCGCGGCCTGCACAGCGACCAGATCCAGCGCATCGAGCCGATGCTCACCGACGCCCTGGTGCAGCACATGCTGGCGCAGCTGTGCGAGATCAACGTGGTGCGCCGCGCCGAGGACGGCGAGTGGCTGCTGTCGCGCGACCTCGACGAACTGACCATGGCCGAGCTGTACGAGGCCTGCCAGCTGCGCATCCCGATCGCCGAGGCGCACCTGCCGTGCCGCGAGGATTCGCTCGGCCACGCCGCCGTCGCCGCGATCGACGAACTGCGCCTGCCGCTGCGCGACCTGCTCAAGCGCCGCGTGTCCACCATCCATGCCGACCACCAGGATTGATCCCATGCGCCTTCGCCCGACCATTCTGCTGACGGCCGCGCTGCTGCTGGCCGCATGCAAGCCCGGCAATGAGGCGCCGCCGCCGCGCGCGGCCGCGGAACCGCCAGCGCCGCCGGCGGCCGAAGCCCCGCAGGCGCCCGCGTCCGCCGCGGCGGCTGTCGATGCCGAATACCCGAGCCTGCAGCTGCCCACCATCGATGGCGCGCCCTACGACCTCGCCGCGCATCGCGGCAAGTGGGTGGTGGTCAACTTCTGGGCGACCTGGTGCAAGCCCTGCGTCAAGGAAATGCCCGACCTGTCCGCGCTCGATGCCATGCGCGAGCACATCGAGGTGATCGGCCTGGCATACGACGATTCCGATCCGAAGGACATCCAGGCGTTCCTCAAGACCCATCCGGTCGTCTACCCGATCGCGATCGTGGACACCTTCGATCCGCCCAAGGCCTTCGCCACGCCGCGCGGGCTGCCGACGACCTACCTGATCGCGCCGGACGGACGGATCGCCAAGAAGTTCATGGGCCCGATCACGGCGGCAGAGATCGAAGGCGCGATCGCGGCCGCGGGCGGGCCCAAGCCCCACGCCGGATAGTGACTCTCAACGTCAGGAGGCAGCCATGAAAGCGGTGCGGTTCCTGGTGGGTGGCAAGGTGCAGGGCGTGTTTTTCCGCGCCAGCGTGCGCGACCGCGCCGTGGCGCTGCAGTTGCGCGGCTTTGCCCGCAACCTCGCGGATGGCCGCGTCGAGGTGCTGGCGATCGGCGAGGACGATGCGGTCGAGGAAATGGCGCAGTGGCTGCACTACGGCCCGCCGCAGGCGCGGGTCGAGGAACTCGAGCGCATCGACGGCGCGGACGAGCCGGACGTGGACGGCTTCGACATCCGCTGAAGGAGCTACGGCATGGCCATCCGCATCGTCCGCCTCCGCACGCCGCGCGCGAAGGGCGAGGGCCTGCGCATCGGCACCGTGCGGCGCCCGCCGCGCGGCGTGCCAAAGGCGAAGTTCGCGTCGGAGGACTGGTACGACGTCTGGTTTCCCAACCTCGCCCCGAGCGTGGAAGCGATGAAGCAGGCGCAGGCGGCGCAGACACCGGCGCAGTGGAACGCGTTCGTGCGCAAGTACCGCGCGGAGATGGCGGCGCCGGGGAACGCGCACACGATCGCGCTACTCGCGGCGCTGTCGCGGGGCACCCACTTCTCGGTCGGGTGCTATTGCGAGGACGAATCGCACTGCCACCGCGCGATCCTGCGCGAGCTCCTGGCGGCCCAGGACGCGAAGTTCGCCTAGCCCGGCGCCACCGCTTCCGGCCTGCCGCGTGTTTCCAGCAGCACGAACGCGATTGCCGCCAGTCCCAGCGGCGCCAGGTAGTAGATCGCGCGGTACACCAGCAGGGCGGCGAGGATGGAGACCGCCGGCATGCGGTGCGCGAACGCGGCGACGAACACGGCTTCGAGTACGCCGACGCCGGCCGGTACATGCACCAGCGCGGTTGCCACGGCCGCGAACAGCAGCGCGCCCAGCACAGTCGGATAGTCCACCGCCGGCGGCAGCAGCACGAACAGGATCGCGGCCATCAGCGCCCAGTTCAGCGCCCCCAGCGCGAACTGGACCAGCGCCAGCGGCACCGGCGGCAGGCGGAAGTGGTGCCCGCGGAGGTGGAACATGCGGCCGTGCAGGCGCTGGCAGGCCAGCAGGTACGCGGCGGACGCAAGGACCATCAGTGCGCCGAGCCACGGCAGCGCTGCCGCGGCCGCGACGAAGCGCGGCGGCGGGACCACGCGGCCGGTGGCGAACAGCGCGCCCGCCAGCAGCAGGTAGCCCAGCCAATTGGTCGCCGCGCTGAAGGCGACGATGCGGGTGATGGCGGGCACGTGCAGACCGGCGTGCGCATACAGGCGGAAGCGCGAGCCAGTCCCGCCGATCAGCGCGCCGATGTTGAGGCCGAGGGCGTAGGCGATGCCCGCGATCGCCATCACCCGGCGCGTGGACAGCGCGTGGTGCGCGTAGCGGCGGGCGGCCAGGTCGTAGCAGCAATAAACCGCATAGCTGGCCGCGGTGAGCACCGCGGCGAGCACCAGGGTCGTGGCGTCGTAACCGGCGATCGCACCCAGCACGTGCTTCCAGTCGATCGCACGCGCCGCGCGTGCGAGCAACACCAGGATCGCGACCGGAAACACCCACCACGCGATACGCCAGAGCCGGTGCAGCCAGGGATGGCGCGGCTTCATCGGGCGTCTTCCGGCGCGGTGGCGTCCGCCGGCGGCTTCGCCAGCGCGATCTTGGGCGCGTGCGCCGGCAGCCAGCCGGCCCAGCGGGGAAAGCGGCGCACGCAATGGAACACCAGTGGCTGCGTCAGTGCATCCCAGAAGCGGCCGCGGGGAACCTGCGCCGGATCCACGCTCTGGCAGTGGTGTTGCAGCAGGTCCTCCAGGCGCGCGCGAAGGTCGGCGACGAACGCGGGATCGCGGATGAAGACGTTGGCCTCCAGGTTCAACGACAGGCTGAGCGGATCGAGGTTGCTCGACCCCACCGTCGCCCAGCCGTCGTCCACGAAGCCGACCTTGCCGTGGAAGGGACGTTCGCAGTACTCGTGGATGTGCACGCCCGCATCGACCAGGTGGCGGTACAGCGTCCGCGCGGCCGTCAGCACCACCGGCATGTCCGGCTGGCCCTGGAACAGCAGCGACACCTTCACGCCGCGCCGCGAGGCATCGCGCAGGTCGCGCAGGAAGCCGTAACCGGGGAAGAAATAGGCATTGGCGAGCACGATCTCGCGCCGCGCGGCGCGGAACGCGCGACGGTATTCGTGTTCGATGGTGGTGCGGCGGCGATGGTTGTCGCGCGGCACGAACATGATCGCGGCGTTGCCCGCGCTCGCGGTCGCGGCCGGATTGCGCGCGGGCCGCCACGATTCGCCCGTGCCGGGCGAGGTCAGCGCCTCCCGTAGGAAGGCGTGGATGTCGGCGACGACCGGACCCTCGAGTTCGACCGCGTAGTCCTGCTTGGCTTCGGGCCCGAAATCGAGCACATGGTCGGCCGAGAAATTGATTCCGCCCACCATCGCCACGCGCGCATCGGCGACCAGCAGCTTGCGGTGCATGCGCCGGAACACGTGCAGGCGCATGCCGAACCAGGTCGGATGCGGATCGAACACGCGCAGGCGCACGCCCGCGTCGTCGAGGGCGGCCAGGAACTCCGGCGAGAAATGCGGCGAACCGAAGCCGTCGACGGTCACTTCTACGCGCACGCCGCGGCGCGCGGCGGCGATCAGCCGGCGCTGCAGCTCCATCCCGATCTTGTCCTCGAACAGGATGAAGGTCTCGAGCAGGATCTCGCTCTGCGCCGCGTCGATCGCCGCGAACGCGCGCGCGAAGAATTCCTCGCCGTTCTCCAGCAGGCGCACGCGGTTGCCGCTACGCCAGGGAAACTCGCCGGTGCCCAGGCCCCTCATGGCGCCGGCCTCACCACTCGATCCTCGCCAGCAGCGGCGCATGGTCGGACAGGTGCGACCACGGCCGCGCGGCGAGCACGCGCGGCTCGCTCCCGCGCACGCCGCGCACGTAGATCCGGTCCACCGGCAGCACCGGCCAGCGCGCGGGGAAGGTCCGCGCCAGCGCCCCGCGATGCTGCAGGAAGACTTCCTGCAGGCCGCAGCGCGCGAGCACGCCGTGGCCCTTGCGGCGCCAGTCGTTGAAGTCGCCCGCGACGATCAGCGGGGCATCGCGCGGGACCTCGGCGGCGATGATCTCGCACAGCAGGGCCAGTTGCTGCTGGCGGTGCGACTCGAGCAGGCCGAGGTGCACGCAGATGGTGTGCACTTCGGCATCGGCCGACGGCACCTCCAGCACGCAATGCAGCAGGCCGCGTTCCTCGCTGCCGTGGATCGAGATGTCGCGGTTGTCGTGGCGGATGATCGGGAACTTGGAGAGCACCGCGTTGCCGTGGTGGCCATGCGGGTACACCGCGTTCTGGCCGTAGGCGAACTGCGGCCACAGGGTGTCGGCGAGGAATTCGTACTGCGGCCCTTCCGGCCAGTTGAGGTGCTTGCGCGCGTAGTGCGCGTGCTCGCCGAGCACTTCCTGCAGGAAGACCACGTCGGCCGAGACCGAATGGATCGCCTCGCGCAGTTCCGGCAACACGAAGCGCCGGTTGAGCAAGTTGAAACCCATGTGGGCGTTCAGGGTCAGGACGTTGAACGCGGGCATGCGGCGATTGTGCGCAGGTGGGGGGAGAGCCGGGTGAACGGCGCGAGGAAGAACGCCTTGCCGAGCGGGTTCCCTCGGCCGCGCGCGCGGCGCGGACAAGGCAGCGATGGGACGCTAGCCGCGGGCGGGCTTGACCACGCCGAAACGCTCCTTCTTCGGCTTGCCGGGCAGCGGTTCGAACGCGATCTTCGACGGCGGCACGTTGGTGTCGGGCAGGCGCTTGAGCATGTCGCGGATCAGGGCCAGGCGGCCCCGCTTCTGGTCGTTGAAGTCCACCAGCGTCCACGGCGCGTGCGCGGTGTGGGTCGCCTTGAGCATGGCTTCGCGGGCACGGGTGTAGTCCTCGTAGTGCTTGCGCGCCTCGACGTCGATCGGCGACAGCTTCCAGCGCTTGAGCGGATCCTTGAGGCGCTCGGCGAAGCGCTCTTCCTGCTTGTCCTGGTCGCAGCAGAGCCAGTACTTGAACAGCAGGACGCCGTCGTCGGCGAGCAGCTTCTCGAACGCGGGCGCCTGGCGCAGGAACGCCTTGACCTGCGCCTCGCTGGCGAAACCCATGACCTTCTCGACGCCGGCGCGGTTGTACCAGCTGCGGTCGAACAGCACGATCTCGCCGGCGGCCGGCAGGTGCGCGACATAGCGCTGGAAGTACCACTGGGTGGCCTCGCGTTCGGTCGGCTTGGGCAAGGCGATCACCCGGCACTGGCGCGGGTTCATGTGGTCGGCGATCGCGGTGATCACGCCGCCCTTGCCGGCGGTGTCGCGGCCCTCGACCAGCACCACGACGCGCTTGCCCGAGGCCTGCAGCCAGCGCGCCATGGCGACCAGTTCGTGCTGCAGCGGTTCCAGCTGCTTCTCGTATTCCTTGCGCTTGAGCTTGGCCATCAGCGGCTCCGCCGCCGCGCGGGCCTGGCCGTCGCCGGTTGCATGCTGCGCGCCACTTCCAGCAGGGCGCCCTGCTGCTTGCTGTTGAGTGCGCGATACGCGGCGAGCAGGTCGTGCTCGCCCCTGGTGCGCGCGGGATCGAGCTGGCTCGCCAGTTCCCCCAGCAGCGCGCCGGCCGGCACGCCGAAGGTACGGGCGAGCGCGTCCAGCTGTTCCTTGCCCGGCAGCTTCTCGCCCTTGAGCCAGGCGCTGACGGTGGCGGCGCCCGCGCGCGGAATCGCGGTGGCGATGTCGGCGGCGCTCAGGCCGCGGGCCTTGGCGAGCAGGCGCAGCGTGGTGGCTAGGGGCATGTCGAGCACTCCTTACTCCTTCAGGCGTGGGCGCAGCGTGGCGAGGTTGCACGGTCGCGTACGCGCATCGAGCTGGGCACGGATGATCCTTTCCCAGGCCGTGCGGCAGGCGGAGGTCGAACCCGGCAGCGCAAACAGGAAGGTGCCATTCGCCAGCCCGGCGAAGGCGCGCGACTGCAGCGTGCTGGTGCCGATCTCCTCGAAGCTCAGCGCGCGGAACAGTTCGCCGAAGCCCGGCATCTCCTTGTCCAGCAGCGGCAGCAGCGCTTCGGGCGTGGAATCGCGGCCGGTGAAGCCGGTGCCGCCGGTAACGAGGACCCCGTCGACGCCGTCGTCGGCGATCCACTGCGACACCCTGGCGCGCAGCTGGTAGCGGTCGTCGCGCAGCAGCGCGCGGTCGGCCAGCTGGTGTCCGGCCTCGGTCAGGGCGGCGACGAGGTAATCGCCGGAGGTGTCGTCGGCGAGCGCGCGCGTGTCCGACACGGTGAGCACGCACAGGCGGAGCGGAAGGAAGTCGCGTTCGGCGGTCATGCGGCGGAGTGTAGGGCGGGCTCAAGCCCGCGGCGAGGGTCGCGTCGCGGGCCGGGGACCGTCGCGAAACTCGAGTCGGCGGGCTTGAGCGCGCCCTATGCCAGCATGATCCGGACGGCCTCGACGAAGTCGCGCGCGAAACCGCCCATGTCGAACAGGCCGCTGTCGCCGCGGCGCCGCGCGAGCTCGCCGCGCACCGCAGCGAGTGCGGGCCGGTCGCATCCCAGCGCCACCGCGCGGGCGATGAAGGCGGCATCGCTGTCGACGTTCATCGCCGGCATGCCCAGGTGGTGGTTGAGGCTGCCCGCCACGCGTGCGGCGAAGGTCTCGCCGGGTCGGGTGAGCACTGGACAGCCTGCCCACAAGGCATCGGACGCGGTGGTGTGCGCGTTGTACGGCTCGGTGTCGAGGAACACGTCCGCGTGCTGCAGGCGGGCGAGGTAATCCGCATGCGGCTGCTTGGGCATGAACACCAGTCGCCGCGGATCCACGCCCTGGGCATCGGCGAAGCCGCGCAGCCGGTCGTCGGCGCGGCCCGGCCCCGACAGCAGCCACAGCACGCTGCCGGGCACTTCGCGCAGCACCGCCAGGGCGCGCGCCATGCTGCGCGGGTTGAGCTTGTAACTGTTGTTGAAGCAGCAGAACACGACAGCGTCGTCGGGCAGGTCGCACTCGGCGCGCGGCGGCGCGGGCGGGATGGCGCGCGCGCAGTCGCTGGGCTGGAAGCACCGCGGCAGGCGCACGACCCGCTCGCTGAAATGTGCCTCCAGCGCCGCCGGCAACACGAAGCCATCGGCGAGCACGTAGTCGATCCAGGGCGCGCCGGACGTGCCCGGATACGCGAGCCAGTTCACCTGCACCGGGGCCGGCCGCATCGCCAGCACCTCGGGCACGCCGCCGCCGCCCCAGCCGCGCAGGTCGAACAGGATGTCGATGCCGGCCGTGCGGATGCGTTGCGCCACGTCGGCATGCGCGAGCCCGGCGACGTCGTGCAGTGTCGTGGCCGCCTGCAGGCGCCGGCGGACCAGGCCGCCGTCGTCGCGGTTGAGGGCGAACAGGTGCGGGTCGATCGCGCCGTTCGCCTGCAGCGCCTCGAACAGCGCCACCGTCAGCAGGCCGGTCGGATGCGCGCCAAAGCCATTGGACAGGAATCCCACGCGCACGCGGTCGACGCCGGCGCGCGGCGTCGCGGCCGGCAACGGCCGCACCGATCGCGCAATCGGCGCTGCCCGCAGGCGCGCGCACTGCAGTTGTTCGGGGGCTGTCGCATCCTCGCTGAGGAAGGCGAAGGGCTCGACCATGGCGCGGCCCTGCGCGACCGCGCCGCGCACCTGGCGTGCGAGCGCATCGAGATCGCGCCAATCGCACAGCCTGCGGCGCCAGGCGAGCAGGTAGGCGGCGATCTGCGTTTCGTCCGGCGCGAGCGCATGCGCGCGCGCATAGGCCTCCGCAGCGGCCTCGGCTTCGCCGATGTCCTCGAGCACATGCCCCAGCCAGACCGCGATGCCGGGATGCCCCGGCGCGTTTGCGGCGGCGGCGCGCAGGCTATCCGCGGCTTCGCGGCGCTGGTGCTGCATCCACTGCGCCCGGCCCAGCCGCGCCAGCGCTTCGGGATGGCCGGGTTGCAGCGCCAGTGCACGCCGTGCCGCGGCCTCGCCCGTGCGCGCATCGCCGCCGTCCAGCTCGGCTTCGCTCAGGGCAATCCACGCCATCGCATTGTGCGGTTCGCGCTGCACCAGCGCGCGCGCAAGCTCGCGTTCGTTCACGGCGTCGCGTTGCCGACGGAGAGGCTGTACCACTGCGATCCGTCCTCGCTCCAGCCGGCCGCGCGGTACAGCGCGCGCGCCGGGGCGTTGTCGCGCGAGGTCTCGAGCATGAGTCCGGCCGCGCCCTGGTCGCGCGCGAACCGCGCGGCGCCGTCGAGCAATGCCTGGGCGACGCCGCGCCGCCGCGCGCTTTCGGCAACGAACAGGTCGTTGAGGATCCAGATCCGCGCCATGCGTACCGAGGAAAACATCGGATAGAGCTGGGTGAAGCCGGCGACGGCGCCATCGAGCTCGGCGACCAGCACGGCGGATTCGCCGCGCCCGATGCGCTCGCGCAGGAAGTCGCGCGCACGCGGCAGGTCGCCCGGCTGGGCGTAGAAGCGCCGATAGGCGTCGAACAGCGGGGCGACCGCGTCGACGTCGTCCAGGGTGGCGCGGCGAAGCGTTATGGCCATGGTTCCTTGCGCTGCGACGGGGAGACGGGTGCATCGTAACGGGCAGGCGGCATGCGCCGCATGGCCGGTCGCCCGCTCACGCGCCCTGCGTCAGCCGCGCCAGTTCGTCGGCCTGGTTCTCGTGCTGCAAGCGGTCGACCAGCGCCTCGAGATGGCCCTCGATCACGTTGGGCAGGTCGTACAGGGTGAGTCCTTCCACGCGGTGGTCGGTGATCCGGCCCTGCGGGAAGTTGTACGTGCGGATGCGCTGGCTGCGATCGCCGCTGCCGACCTGCAGCTTGCGCGTCTCCGCCTGCGCGGCCGCCGCCTTGGCCGCCTGCGCTTCGGCGATGATCGCGGACAGGCGCTTCATCGCCTTGTCGCGGTTGGCGTGCTGGCTGCGCTCGGTCTGGCTCTCGACCACTATCCCGGTCGGGACGTGGGTGATGCGGATCGCCGATTCGGTCTTGTTGACGTGCTGGCCGCCGGCGCCGCTGGAGCGGAAGGTATCGACCTTGAGGTCGGCGGGATTGATCTCGATGGGCTCGCCCTCGCTCTCCACCGGGATGATCGCCACGGTCGCCGCGGAGGTGTGGATGCGGCCCTGCGATTCGGTGGCCGGCACGCGCTGCACGCGATGGGTGCCGGATTCGAACTTCAGCTTCGAGTACGCGCCGCGGCCTTCCACGCGGGCGATGACTTCCTTGAAGCCCCCGTGCTCGCCGGGACTGGCGGATTCGACTTCCACCTTCCAGCCCTGGCGCTCGGCGAAGCGCGCGTACATCCGGAACAGGTCGCCGGCGAAGATCGCCGCCTCGTCGCCGCCGGTGCCTGCGCGCACTTCCAGGTAAATGTCGCCGTCGTCGCGCGCGTCCTTCGGGATCAGGTGCGCGAGCAGTTCGGCATCGAGCGCCTGTAGGCGATGGGTGGCGCTGTCGATTTCCTCGTCGGCGAGTTCGCGCAATTCCGGATCGTTGCGCATCGCCTCGGCGGCGGCGAGGTCGCGCCTGGCCTGCGCCTCGGCATCCAGCGCGTTGGCCACCGGTTCGAGCTGGGCGAACTCGCGCGACAGGCGGCGGAACTGGTTGGCGTCGCCGATCACGGCCGGATCGGCGAGGAGGCGTTCGAGTTCCTCGCGGCGTTCGGCCAGGGCTTCGAGTTTGCGGCGCAGGCTAGGGGTCATGGGCAGGTTGGTGAGGTCAGCGGGACACGGCATCCGATCGAACGCGGAAGCCCATGGGCAGGGCTGCCGCTACGTCCTGGTGACGGTCGCTAACGCTCGTCGGTGCCGGTCCCGCCCGGCGGCGGCAGCGCGGGGAACAGCTTGTCCGCCGCCCGCGCGAGGTCGGTGTTGCCGGCGAGGGCGGCGTCGCGCAGCGCGACGGTGGGCGCGTGCAGGAGCTTGTTGGTCAGCGTGTGCGCGAGGAAGTCGAGCACGGCGTCCGGGTCGCCGCCCGCGGCGAGCTGCTGCTTCGCCTTCGCCAGGGCATCGGCCTTCGCGGCTTCGCCGTGCGCGCGCAGGCGCTTGAGCGGTTCGGTCCGCGTGCTGGCGCCGAGGGTTTCGATGAAGCGGGCGACCTGCAGTTCGACGATGGCTTCGGCTTCCTCGGCGGCCTCGCGGCGGCTGCGGCGGTTGTCCTCGATCGCGCGTTCGAGGTCGTCGACCGTGTACAGGAAGATGTCCTTCAGCTCGGCCACGTCGCTGGCGATGTCGCGTGGCACGGCCAGGTCGAGCAGCAGCATCGGGCGATGGCGGCGCGACCCGAGCGCGGCGGCCACCTGCGCCTTGTGCAGGATCGGATCGCGCGCGGCGGTCGCGGAAATCACCACGTCGGCTTCGGAAAGATGACGGTCGAGTTCGGACAAGGCCAGCGCGTAGCCGCCGTGGCGGGTGGCGAGGTCCTGCGCGTGGGCCAGGGTGCGGTTGGCGATCAGCAGGCGCTTGGTCTTCGCCTGCACCAGGTGGCGCGCGGCGAGCTCGATGGTTTCGCCGGCGCCGATCAGCAGCACCGTGGAGTCCTCCAGGCGCGCGAAGGATTCCTGCGCCAGGCGCACGGCAGTGGAGGCGACCGAGACCGGATTGGCGCCGATGCGGGTATCGGTGCGGGCGCGCTTGGCGGTGGCGAAGGCGTGCTGGAACAGGCGGTCGAGCTGGCTGCCGAGGCTGCCCGATGCGCGCGCGGTGGCCCAGGCGTCCTTCACCTGGCCGAGGATCTGCGGCTCGCCGAGCACCAGCGAGTCCAGCCCGGTCGCGACGCGGAACAGGTGGCGCACGGCATCGGCATCCGCATGCCGGTAGAGATAGGCGTGCAGGTCGCCGAAGTCGTCCGGATGCGTGGCCAGCCAGTCGGCGAGGGCATCGCCGCGATCTTCGGCGACCGCGTACAACTCGGTGCGGTTGCAGGTCGACAGCAGGGCCACTTCGCTCACGGTCGGAAGGCCGCGCAAGGCCGACAGGGCCGCGGGGATGGCGGCGCCGGAAAAGGCCACGCGCTCGCGCAGGCTGACGGGCGCGGTCTGGTGGTTGATGCCGAGTACGAGAAGGCTCATCTGAGCGGAGGCGGCACGTGGCCGTTCAGGGGCTTGCGCTAAGCTGGCTCGAGAAGGCCGCCATTCTACCGGCCGCAGCTTCCGCGGGTTTCCCCTTGGCGTATCCAACGCGTTCCGTTCATGTGCTGATCCGCGCCCTGCTGGTGGCTGGGCTCGTCGTTTCGCCGGCCTGGGCGGCCAAATCCGGCAGGACCACCGATGACGCCATGCGTGCGCTGGAGCCCACCCTTGCCGGGGAATTCGCCCTGCAGGCCGGCAAGCTGGATGACGCGGCCAAGGCCTATCTCGACGCCGCGCGCGCCGGCAACGACGCCACGCTCGCCGAGCGCGCCACCCGGATCGCACTCCTGGCCAAGGACAACCGGCGCGCGACCGAAGCGCTCGCGCTGTGGCGCAAGCTGGGCGGCAGCGCCCAGGCCCAGGCGGCCGCCGATGCCACCCTCGCCTTGCGCCGCGGCGACGAGCGTGCCGCGCGCCGCCAGCTCAATGCGCTGCTGACCTCGCAGGAGCAGGGCGGGTGGCAGCAGGTGGTGGGCGTGCTCAGCGTCGGCGCCCGCGATCCGCAGCAGTCGGCGCGGCTGCTGGCGCAACTGCTGGACGACGGCAAGTTGCCGGCGGAGCTGCAGGCCTGGCTGGCCTTCGGCGGGTTGGCGCAGAAGCTCGACCAGCCAGCGTTGGCCGAGCGCATCGTCAACGAGGTGGTGCAGCGCTTCCCGGGCGAACCGCGCGTCGCGCTGCTGCGCGCCAGCCAACTGCGCCAGGCCGGCAAGCCCGACGACGCGCGCAAGGTCCTGGCCGCGCTGGATCCTTCCCTGCTGCTGGTGCCGGAACTGCGCATGGCCGTGGCCGCCGAATACGACGAGCTGCACGACTACCAGGCCGCGTCCGCGACGCTCGCCCACGGTCCGCAGGACGACCAGACTTATGCGCTGCGCGCCGCGCTCCTCGCGCGCGCCGAAGACAAGACGGCATTGGCGGCCCTTTACGAAGAGTTGCGCCACGACGCCGGCAAACCCGATCCGGAGCGCCGGCTGCTGCTGGGCCGGATCGCGGAATTCCTCGAGCGCCATCAGGAAGCTCTCGACTGGTACCGCGGCGTGCCCGGGGGCGAGCAGCGCTGGGCGGCGAAGCTGCGCGCGGCGAACGTGCTGCACGAGCTCAGGCGCGGCCCGGAGGCCTACCAGGCGCTGCATGACCTGCAAGCGGACGCGGCGGCACCCGAGGAGGCGCGCCGCGATGCGTACATCCTCGAAGCCGACCTGCGCAGCAAGGACAAGAACAGCACCGGCGAGCTGGACGCGTTCGCGCGTGGGTTGGCGGCGTTTCCCGACGATCCGGACATCCTGTATGCGCGGGCGTTGGGCTGGGAGCGTCGCGACAATATTCCCCGCGCGGAGGCCGACTTCCGCAAGATCCTGGTGACGGATCCGGACAGCACGGCGGCCTTGAATGCCTTGGGCTACACCCTCGCCGATCGCACCACCCGCTACCAGGAAGCGTTGGAACTGATCGACCGCGCGCGGACCGCGGAACCGGGCAACGCCGCGATCATCGACAGCTACGGTTGGGTGCTCTATCGCCTCGGTCGCCGCGACGAGGCGCTCACCGAACTGCGCCGGGCCTTCTCCCTGCAGAAGGACCCGGAAATTGCTTCGCACCTGGGTGAAGTGTTGTGGGTGCTCGGCAAGAAGGAGGAGGCGCGCAAGTATTTCGACGAAGCGCGCAAGCTCGACCCCGACAGTCGCGCCCTGCGCCGGGCGCTGGAGAACATCGGCGAATGAGTTCGCATCGCTTGCGCGCATTTCTCGTTGCAACCGCGCTCCTGGTCCTGTCGGCGTGCGCGACGCGGCCCCCAGCGCGCGAAACCGCGCCGCTCGACATGGCGGCGGCACGCGCGGATGAGCTTCGCCGCAACGCGTTGCACGACTGGGACCTGTCCGGGCGCATCGCCGTTTCCAACGGCAGTCGCGGCGGCAGCGGCCGCATCGACTGGCGGCAGCGCGCCGAGGCCTACACGATTTCGCTGAGCGCACCGGTCACCCGCCAGAGCTGGCAACTGGTCGGCGACCCGTCCGGCGCACGCCTGAAAGGCATCGCGGGCGGCCCGCGCGAAAGCGGCGATGCCGAGGGGCTGCTGCGGTCGGCCACGGGGTGGAGCATCCCGGTGCGGGCGCTGCAGAGCTGGGTGCGCGGCATCGGCGCACCGGATCCCGAATATGGCGCGGCAAGGCTCGTTTACGACGATGGCGGCCTGCCTTCGAAGCTGGAACAGGCCGGCTGGGCGATCGAATACCAGGCGTGGTACCCGTCCGGGGTCGATGTCCCGTCGCTGCCGAAGCGGATCGTGGCGCGCAGGGGCGAGGCGAGCGTCAAGCTGGTCGTCGACGGCTGGGACCTCACGGCGCGCTAAGCGCGGCAACTACCGGTACCCTTTGCGCCCTTCGTTCAGGGCATTCCAGGATGGCTCCCATTGCGCCCAGCGGCTGGTCAGCCTGGCCCGCCCCGGCCAAGCTCAACTTGTTCCTGCGCATCACCGGGCGCCGCGCGGACGGCTACCACGAGCTGCAGACCGTCTTCCGTCTCCTGGACTGGGGCGATTCGATCCGCTTGCGGGTTCGCGACGATGGCCGGGTGATCCGCCACGGCCAGTCCGTGGCGGGCGTCGCGGAGGCCGACGACCTCACCGTGCGTGCAGCCAAGTTGCTTCAATTGGCGACGAACTGCGGCAAAGGAGCGGATATCGTCATCGAAAAGCGCATTCCGGCCGGTGGCGGCTTCGGCGGCGGCTCGTCCGACGCCGCGACGGTGCTGGTGGCCCTGGATGCCCTGTGGGGGCAGCAACTGGGGATGGATCGCCTGGCCGAACTGGGCTTGACGCTGGGGGCCGACGTTCCTGTCTTCGTTCGCGGCCAGAATGCTTGGGCCGAGGGGGTGGGCGAGCGGCTGGATCCGCTGGAACTGCCCCCGGCCTGGTACCTGCTGGCCGACCCTGGCGTCCATGCGCCGACCGCGGCGCTTTTCCAAGCCCCTGATTTGACGCGGAATGCACCGCCCGCGAGAATATCGGACTTCGTTTCGGGAACTTGGCTCGGGAACGCTTTCGAGCCGGTCCTGCGCGCGCGCGAACCGGCCGTCGAGGCGGTGTTCGCAGCGCTGGCGCAGGTCGGCACGCCGCGATTGACCGGGTCGGGCAGTGGTTGCTTCGTCGAATTCGCCACGCGCGAGTCGGCGGAAACCGCGCTGGCAGCGCTGCCGCCGGGCCTCAGGGCCTGGGTGGCGGCGGGAGCGGCAAGGTCGCCGCTGCTGGATGCGCTCGATGCGATGGCTGCCGGTTCACGGGAACCGTAGCCGAAGGTTTCAGCGCAGGGGCGTCGCCAAGTGGTTAAGGCACCGGGTTTTGATCCCGGCATTCGTAGGTTCGAATCCTTCCGCCCCTGCCATTTCCTGCAGTTGCAGCCGTTTTAGTCGCTGTTCCCCACCCACCGCCACGGTCAGAGCGAAGCGGAGAGATCACACGTGCAGAACGATCGCAACCTGCTGGTATTCAGCGGCAATGCCAACCGCCCGCTCGCCGAGGCGGTGTGCAAGGAGCTGGGCATCCGCATGGGCAAGGCCCTGGTGAGCCGTTTTTCCGACGGCGAAGTCCAGGTCGAGATCGAGGAGAACGTGCGCCGGCAGGAAGTGTTCGTCATCCAGCCGACGAATGCGCCCAGCGCCGAGAACCTGGTGGAGCTGCTGGTCCTGATCGATGCGCTCAAGCGCGCATCGGTGTCCAGCATCACCGCGGTGGTGCCGTACTTCGGTTATGCGCGCCAGGACCGGCGTCCGCGCTCGGCACGCGTGCCGATCACGGCGAAGGTGGTGGCGAAGATGTTCTCGTCGGTCGGCGCCGACCGCGTGCTGACGGTCGACCTGCACGCCGACCAGATCCAGGGCTTCTTCGACATCCCGGTCGACAACGTGTACGCCTCGCCACTGCTGCTCGCCGACATCTGGCGCGCGCACGGCACGGACAACCTGATCGTGGTTTCGCCGGACGTCGGCGGCGTGGTGCGCGCCCGCGCGATCGCCAAGCGCCTGGACGACGCGGACCTCGCGATCATCGACAAGCGCCGCCCGCGCGCCAACGTCGCCACGGTGATGAACATCATCGGCGACGTGGAAGGGAAGATCTGCGTGCTGGTCGATGACATCGTCGACACCGCCGGCACCCTGTGCGCCGCCGCGGGCGCGCTGAAGGCGCGCGGTGCGCAGAAGGTCGTCGCCTACTGCACCCACCCGGTGCTGTCGGGCGCGGCGATCGACAACATCACGAAGTCGCAGCTGGACGAGCTGGTGGTGACCGACACCATCCCGCTTACGGCCGCGGCCAAGGCCTGTGGCCGGATCCGCCAGCTCAGCGTCGCCGAGCTGCTGGCGGAAACGATCCGCCGCATCGCCTTCGGTGAATCCGTCAGTTCGCTCTACGTGGACTGACCCGGGCCCCGGCCCAAACCGCTCACCTGGTCGCGGGTGAGTGGCATCGCCGCCGCGAGGCGGTTTCATTGCAAGCAAAGTGAGTAACGAAAATGTCTGAACACAAGATCTCGGCCACTGGCCGCGAAGCCGCAGGGAAGGGTGCGAGCCGCCGCCTGCGTCGCGCCGCCAGCATCCCGGCCGTCCTGTACGGCGGCAATGCCGCCCCGCAGAGCATCCAGCTCGAGCACGAAAAGACCTGGCTCGCCAGCCAGAACGAGTGGTTCTACTCGTCGATCCTGAGCCTCGACCTGGACGGCAAGGTGCAGAAGGTCCTGCTGCGCGATATCCAGCGCCATCCGTACAAGCAGATCATCATGCACCTGGACTTCCAGCGCGTTGACGAGAACCAGGCGCTGCGCGCCAAGGTGCCGCTGCACTTCCTGAACCAGGAAAAGTCGCCGGCCGGCAAGACCGCGGGCGTCGTGATCACCCACGAGCTCAACGAAGTCGAAGTCAGCTGCCTGCCGAAGGACCTGCCGGAGTTCATCGAAATCGACCTGGCTGGCCTGGCCGTCGGCGGCATCGTCCACCTCTCGGAGCTGAAGCTGCCCAAGGGCGTGGAATTGCCGGAACTCAAGCTGGGCAAGGAACACGACGTCGCCGTCGTGATCGCCAAGCACGGCAAGGAAGAAGCGGTCGAAGCCGCTGCTCCGGAAGCGGCCGAAGTGCCGGCCGCCAAGGTCGCCAAGAAGGAAGAGAAGTAATCGTCCTCGCCCGGCGCGCCCTCCGGCGCGCCGGTGCGCTGCGAATTACTCGCTCCATCGATGGCAGGCTTGCGCCTCATCGTCGGGCTGGGCAATCCCGGACCCGAGCATTCCAGGACCCGGCACAACGCCGGGTTCTGGTTTGTTGACGCCCTCGCAGACAAGTTCGGCGGGCGTTTCGGCCTGGAATCCAAGCTGTTCGGCGAGACCGCCAAGGTCGAGATCGCCGGCCAGAACGTATGGCTGCTCAAGCCAGCCACCTACATGAACCTCTCCGGCAAGTCGGTCACCGCGGCCCTGCGCTACTGGAAGATCGAACCGGAAGAGGCGCTGGTCGCGCACGACGAACTCGATCTTGCTGCAGGCACCCCGCGACTCAAGTTCGACGGTGGCGCCGGCGGTCAGAACGGCATCCGCGACATCATGCGTCTGCTCGGCCATGGCAAGTTCGCGCGGCTGCGCATCGGCATCGGGCATCCGGGGCACAAGGACCGCGTGACCCCGTGGGTGCTCGGCAAGCCGGGCCGCGACGACGAGGCCGCGATCCTGCGCGCCATCGACGATGCCATGGATGTCCTGCCGCTCGCGGTGGCGGGTGATTTCAACGAAGCGATGAAGCGGCTCAACACCGCCAAGACGTGATTCGGGACTGCGGATTCGCGCGCGAGTCCGCAGTCCCGAATCTCGAAATCCAAACAGCGAAAGGCTGTAACCCGGAGTTATTCATGGGCATCAAATGCGGCATCGTCGGCCTGCCCAACGTCGGCAAGTCGACCCTGTTCAACGCTCTCACCAAGGCGGGAATCGCCGCGGCCAATTTTCCGTTCTGCACGATCGAGCCTAATGTCGGCGTCGTGCCGGTGCCCGACCTGCGCCTCAATGCGCTCAGCGACATCGTCAAGCCGCAGAAGGTGATCCCGACCGCGGTGGAATTCGTGGACATCGCCGGCCTCGTCGCGGGCGCGGCGAGCGGTGAAGGCCTGGGCAACAAGTTCCTCGCGCACATCCGCGAAGTCGATGCGATCACGCATGTGGTGCGCTGCTTCGAGCATTCCGACGTCATCCACGTCAACAACAAGGTCGATCCGATCGCCGACATCGAGACCATCGACACCGAACTGGCGCTTGCCGACCTCGAGTCGGTGGAGAAGGCGCTGCAACGCGCCGAGCGCTCGGCGAAGACCGGCGACAAGGAGGCGAAGGCGCGCGTGGAAGTGCTCGGCCGCATCCGCACGGCTCTGGATGCCGGCAAGCCGGCGCGCGCGCTGAGCCTGTCCGATGACGACAAGGCGATGGTGCGCGACCTGTTCCTGCTGACGCTCAAGCCGGTGATGTACGTCGCGAACGTGCTCGAGGATGGCTTCCAGGGCAATCCGCACCTGGACGCGGTGCGCGCGCGTGCCGCGGGCGAGGGCGCCGAAGTGGTGCCGGTGTCGGCGGCGATCGAGGAAGAGCTGAGCCAGCTCGATGATGCGGATCGGGACGCCTTCCTCAAGGATCTGGGCCTGGACGAGCCCGGCCTCAACCGGGTGATCCGCGCGGCCTACAAGCTGCTGGGGTTGCAGACCTATTTCACCGCTGGCGTGAAGGAAGTGCGCGCCTGGACGGTGAAGTCCGGTTCGACGGCGCCGCAGGCGGCAGCGGTGATCCATACCGACTTCGAGAAGGGCTTCATCCGCGCCGAGACCATCGCGTACGACGACTTCATCAAGTACAGGGGCGAGTCCGGTGCGCGTGACGCAGGCCGCCTGCGCCTGGAAGGGAAGGAGTACCGCGTCCAGGAAGGCGACGTGCTGCACTTCCGCTTCAACGTCTGATCGCGCCGCGGTCGAAGGGCTGAGGCGCGCCGCCGAACTCGGCACTCCTCAAGCTCGCGGAGCCTCTGCCATCCCGCTGGCTTGGCGCCCGAGGTGAAGCAAGAACCGCAGATCGACCAAAATTAGTTGCATGAATGCGTTGACTTCCTCCGGGCGCCTCACCAAAATAGCGGGCTCTTTGGAGGGATACCCAAGCGGCCAACGGGGGCAGACTGTAAATCTGCTGGCTTACGCCTTCGGTGGTTCGAATCCACCTCCCTCCACCACTTTCCAGTCCATCGGAACGCGGTCGAAGTAGAATGCACCACCCGGCTGCCTTACCAGCTGCCGGCGCTTCAAAGGCGGTACGTTCCAACCCGGGTTCGATCCGGCGCGGGAGTAGTTCAATGGTAGAACTGTAGCCTTCCAAGCTACTAGCGCGGGTTCGATTCCCGTCTCCCGCTCCATTGAAATAGCCCGGGACGTACCGCCCGCAAAATCTGCTCACGTAGCTCAGTCGGTAGAGCACCTCCTTGGTAAGGAGGAGGTCGATGGTTCGATTCCATTCGTGAGCACCATCTTTCGGTTCCAGCCCAAGCTGGATCCAGGTCCGAACCCCGCCCTGCGGGGTTTTGTCACGTCCCCATTCAGCAGCACAACGAGAAGCGACAGCCATGGCAAAGGGTAAGTTCGAGCGCACCAAGCCCCACGTAAACGTCGGCACGATCGGCCACGTGGACCACGGCAAGACCACGCTGACGGCAGCGCTGACCAAGGTGGGCGCGGAGCGTTTCGGCGGCGAATTCAAGGCTTATGACGCGATCGACGCGGCGCCGGAAGAGAAGGCGCGCGGCATCACGATCTCGACGGCGCACGTCGAGTACGAAAGCCCGAACCGCCACTACGCGCACGTGGACTGCCCGGGCCACGCCGACTACGTGAAGAACATGATCACCGGTGCCGCCCAGATGGACGGCGCGATCCTGGTTTGCTCGGCCGCTGACGGCCCGATGCCGCAGACGCGCGAACACATCCTGCTGTCGCGCCAGGTCGGCGTGCCGTACATCGTCGTGTACCTGAACAAGGCCGACATGGTGGACGACGCCGAGCTGCTGGAGCTGGTGGAGATGGAAGTGCGCGAGCTTCTGTCGAAGTACGAGTTCCCGGGCGACGACACCCCGATCATCAAGGGTTCGGCGCGCCTGGCGCTGGAAGGCGACCAGTCGGAAATCGGCGTGCCGTCGATCATCAAGCTGGTGGAAGCCCTCGACACGTTCATTCCGGAGCCGGAGCGCGCGATCGACAAGCCGTTCCTGATGCCGGTGGAAGACGTGTTCTCGATCTCGGGCCGCGGCACCGTGGTGACCGGTCGTATCGAGCGCGGCATCATCAAGGTGGGCGACGAAATCGAAATCGTCGGTATCCGTCCGACCCAGAAGACCACGGTCACGGGCGTGGAAATGTTCCGCAAGCTGCTGGACCAGGGCCAGGCGGGCGACAACGCCGGCCTGCTGCTGCGCGGCACCAAGCGTGACGACGTCGAGCGCGGCCAGGTGCTGGCCAAGCCGGGTTCGATCACCCCGCACACCGAGTTCGAGGGCGAGGTGTACGTGCTGTCGAAGGACGAGGGCGGCCGCCACACCCCGTTCTTCAAGGGCTACCGTCCGCAGTTCTACTTCCGCACCACCGACATCACCGGTGCGGTGGAACTGCCGGAAGGCGTCGAGATGGTGATGCCGGGCGACAACATCAAGATGAAGGTCACCCTGATCAACCCGGTGGCGATGGACGAAGGCCTGCGCTTCGCGATCCGCGAAGGCGGCCGTACGGTCGGCGCCGGCGTGGTGTCGAAGATCCTGAAGTAAGCAGTTGTTCCGGTCTGAACCGGCCGGAATGACTCCCGTCGTGACCGGCCT